>NZ_KB944503.1:288856-403979 GCF_000389805.1 Cupriavidus sp. GA3-3 | reverse complement strand
GCGGCGTGGTGCGGCCCGGGCGCCGCGCGGTGGGCATGGCACGCCTGCACCGGCTGCTGGACCGCCTGCCGGTGGAGGCGCTGCATGCGCTGGCCGATCCGGCCTGGCTGGACGGCATCGGCTGCCGCACGCTGGGCGAGGTGCGGCGCCTGCCGCGCGCGGGCCTGACGCGCCGGCTGGGCCCGGCGCTGCTGGCGCGGCTGGACCAGGCTTATGGCGACACGCCGGCGCGCTTTGCCTGGTTTGTGGCGCCGCCCGCGTTTGCGCAGCGCATGGACCTGCCGGGCCGCATCGAATCCGCCGAGGGCGTGCTGGCCGGCGCGCAGCGCCTGCTGCTGGCGCTGGCGGGCTGGCTGGCGGTGCAGCAGGCCGGCGTCACGCGCTGCGTGCTGGTGCTGGAGCATGAGCGCTACCGGCGCGGCGTTGACACCGACGGCACCGAGGTGCCGGTGGGCCTGGCCCAGCCCAGCCGCGACCCCGCGCACCTGTCGCGGCTGCTGCGCGAGAAGCTCGACAAGCTCAATTTCCACGCCCCGGTGACCGGCCTGGCGCTGCGCGTTGAGGCGATGGCCGCATGCGTGCCGCACAGCGATGCGCTGTTCCCCGAGCCCGGCGGCACGCCGGAAGACCTGGGCCGCCTGCTCGATACGCTGATGGCGCGGCTGGGCCGTGACAACGTGCTGCAGCCGCGGCCGCTGGCCGACCACCGGCCCGAGCGCGCCAACCGCTGGTGCCCGGTCGACGAGCCCGGCGGCAACAAGGCCGCCAGCCTGCCGGATCCGCAGCCGGAGCGCCCGCTGTGGCTGCTGCCGCAACCGCTGCCGCTGCCGGTGCAGCGCCACCGGCCCTGCCACGGCGGCCCGCTGGCGCTGCTGAGCCGCCCTGAGCGCATCGAGGCCGGCTGGTGGGACGGCGCGCTGGCCACGCGCGACTACTTTATCGCCGAGCGCGCCGACGGCCTGCGCTGCTGGATCTTCCGCGAACGTCCGGGCCATGCGGCGCAGGACGATGGCGGCGAGTACCGCTGGTTCCTGCACGGGTTGTTCGCATGAGCGCGCTGTTCTTGCCTGCCTCGCTGCCGGGTTTGCTGCCGGCGCTGCCGGATTACGTGGAGCTGCACTGCATCTCCAACTTCACCTTCCTGACCGGCGCCTCGCACCCGGGCGAGCTGATCGAGCGCGCCTTCGGCCTGGGCTACAGCGGGCTGGCGCTGACCGATGAATGCTCGGTGGCCGGCACCGCGCGCGCGCACGATGCCATCGAGACGCTGCGCAAGCGCCTGCACGATGCAGTGGCGCGCAGCGCGGCACGCGGCGAAGAGGGCGTGGATGAGCCGCTGCTGGACCATGACGAAGAGCCTGACGCCGGCGCTGACGATCCCCATGCCCACGCCAGCCGCCACCAGCGGCTGCAGGCGCTGGCCCGCGCCGCCGATGCCTTCTCGCTGCTGATCGGCAGCCGCTTCAGCCTGACCCCGGCCGATGGCTCGGCGCGCCCGCCGCTGCGGCTGGTGCTGATCGCGCAGCACCGCGAGGGCTTCGGCAACCTGAGCGAGCTGATCACGCTGGGCCGGCGGCGCGCGCAGAAGGGCAGCTACCGGCTGCATCCCGAAGACCTGGCCGCGCCCGCTGCTGATGAAGCGCACCTGCGCGGCGTGCCCGGCTGCGTGGCGCTGCTGCTGCCCGACTATTGCGCCGATCCTGAACTGCTGCGAGAGCAGGCCGAGTGGTGCCGCGCGGTCTTCGGCGAGCGCGCCTGGATCGCGCTGGAGCAGTTGCAGGGCCATGCCGATGCACTGCATCGCGCGCGCCTGGAAGCGGTATCGGCACAGACCGGCGTGCCGCTGGCGGCGGCCGGCGCGGTCACCATGCACGTGCGCTCGCGCAAGCCGCTGTCCGATGTGCTGGCCGCGATCCGGCTGGGCCAGCCGCTGGCCGAATGCGGCATGGCGCTGGCGCCCAATGCCGAGCAGCACCTGCGCATGCGCCAGGTGCTGTCGCGCCTGTACCCGCGCGAGGCGCTGGCGCAGACGCTGAAGATCGCAGAGTCGTGCGATTTCTCGCTGGGGATGCTGCGCTATGAATATCCCGAGGAACTGGTGCCGGCCGGCGAGACGCCGATCTCCTACCTGCGCAAGGAGGTCACGCGCGGCAAGCGTGAACGCTTCCCCAACGGCCTGAAGCCGGAGTGGGAGAAACAGCTCGAAGAAGAACTGCAGTTGATCGAAGAAAAGCACTACGAACCCTTCTTCCTGACCGTGCACGACATCGTGCGCTTTGCGCGCGGGGAGGGCATCCTGTGCCAGGGCCGCGGCTCGGCCGCCAATTCACTGGTGTGCTTCTGCCTGTATGTGACCGAGGTCAGTCCCGAGCAGGCCAACCTGCTGTTCGGCCGCTTCCTGTCGCGCGAGCGCGATGAGCCGCCCGATATCGACGTGGACTTCGAGCACCAGCGGCGCGAAGAGGTGATCCAGTACATCTACAGGAAATACGGCCGCCACCGCGCAGCGCTGGCGGCGTCGCTGATCACCTACCGCTCGCGCAGCGCATTGCGCGACGTGGGCCGCGCGCTGGGCATCGACGCCAGCGTGGTGGAGCAGGTGGTCAAGGGCCAGGCCTGGTGGGACGGCGGCCGCGGCTTTGTCGAGAAGATCGCCCGCTACGGGCTCGATCCCGAATCGCCGGCGGTGCAGCAGTGGGCCAGCCTGACCGCGCAGCTGCGCGGCTTTCCGCGCCACCTGTCGCAGCATGTGGGCGGTTTCGTGATCGCGCAGCACAAGCTGTCGCGGCTGGTGCCGATCGAGAACGCGGCCATGGCCGACCGCAGCGTGATCCAGTGGGACAAGGACGACCTGGAGTCGCTGGGCCTGCTCAAGGTCGATGTGCTGGCGCTGGGCATGCTGTCGGCGATCCGGCGCGCGCTGGAGATGATCCCCAACCCGGACCCGGCGCGCGCCGCATTGCCGACGCGGATGGAAGACATCCCCAAGGAAGACCCGGACACCTACAACATGATCTGCAAGGCCGAGACCATCGGCGTATTCCAGATCGAATCGCGCGCGCAGCAATCGATGCTGCCGCGGCTGCAGCCGCGCCAGTACTACGACCTGGTGGTGGAGGTCGCCATCGTGCGGCCCGGCCCGATCCAGGGCGGCATGGTGCATCCCTACCTGAAGCGGCGCGAGGCCTTCCGCCGCACCGGCAAGCCGCCCACTTACTTCAACCCGGTCATCGAAAAGGTATTGGGCCGCACGCTGGGTGTGCCCATCTTCCAGGAGCAGGTGATGCAGTTGGCCATCGACGCGGCCGGCTTTTCACCGGGACAGGCCGACCAGCTGCGCCGGTCGATGGCGGCGTGGCGGCGGCGCGGCGACCTGCGCCAGCACCAGGATGCGCTGGTGCGCGCGCTGACCGGCAACGGCTACCCGGAATCCTTCGCGCTGGCGATCTGCAAGCAGATCGAGGGGTTTGGCGAGTATGGCTTCCCCGAGAGCCACGCGGCCAGCTTTGCCAAGCTGGTCTATATCAGCGCCTGGCTCAAGTGCCATCATCCGGCCGCCTTCCTGTGCGCGCTGCTGAACAGCCAGCCGATGGGGTTCTATTCACCGTCGCAACTGGTGCAGGACGCCAGCCGCAATGGCGTGCAGGTGCTGCCGGTGGATGTGACCATCAGCCGCTGGGACAGCACGCTGGAGCCGGTGGAGGCCGATGTCGCCGACGCGCAGGCCCGCACCAGGCCGCAGCATCCGCGCGTGCGCCTGGGCCTGGGCCGCGTCAAGGGCATGCGCGAAGCGGCCGCGCTGCGCATCGAGGCCGCGCGCGCCCAGCGTCCGTTCGACAGCGTCGAAGACCTGGCACTGCGCGCCAGCCTGGACCGGCACGACATCGACGTGCTGGCCGCCGCCGACGCACTGGCGCCGCTGGCCGGCAACCGCCGCCAGGCCCGCTGGCAGGCGCGCGCCGCCGCCGCGCATGCCGCGCACCGCGACCTGCTGTACGAAGCGCCGCCCGCCGAAGCCGCGCTGGCGCTGCCCGAGCCCCGGCTCGGCGAAGACGTGACGGCGGACTATGCCAGCCTGGGCCTGTCGCTCAAGTCGCACCCGCTGGCGTTGCTGCGGCGCAAGCTGACGGCGATGCGCTTTGCCACCGCCAGCCAGCTCGCGCGCTGCGCCAACGGCCGCCGCGTGCGCGCCTGCGGCATCGTCACCGTGCGCCAGCGCCCATCCACCGCCAGCGGCACCATCTTCGCCACCATCGAGGACGAGACCGGCTCCGTCAACCTGATCCTGTGGCCCGACCTGGTCGAGCGCCAGCGCAAGGAGGTGCTGAGCGCCACGCTGCTGGGCGTGGTCGGCACCTGGCAGCGCCAGGGCGACGTGCGCCACCTGGTGGCCAAGGAGCTGGTGGATTTAAGCCCGATGCTGGGGCGGTTGATGGTGGGGAGCCGGGATTTTCATTGAGACGCACGGCCAGAAGCCAGGTCATGCCTGTGCCTGGAGCGGTTTACTTGCACGCCTGATTCATCGCCAGGCACCGCTTTGTTGTTCACGCAACTGTAACGAAGCGCGGGTAACGTAGCGTCCGTCCACTACCGGACACCACAGGGCGCTGCGCCCGGCCCGCGCCCCCACACCTGGCGCTGCCGGCGTGTGCGCCAGCCAGCCTGATCGGGCTGCCCGGAATTGCCTTGTCTGCACCGTGGGCGCGCTTTGCCCGCACTCCTGAACCGCCTCGACACCACCGCCATGAAAACCCGACTGATCGCCGCGGCCTTGCTGGCCGCCACGGCGAGCCCTGCCTTCGCCCTGAACATCCTGCTGACCAACGACGATGGCCTGACCAGCAACCTGAAGGCGCTGTACGACGCCCTCAAGGGCGCAGGCCACAACGTCATCGTCAGCGTGCCCTGCACCGGCCAGAGTGGCCGCGGCGCCGGCATCGTGATGTACAGCACCACGGTCATCGTGCCCGACAACGACAAGACCCAGATCGAGGCCGAAGGCGGCTGCCACAACGGTGCGGCGGCCACCGGCGAGCCGGCGGTGGGCCCCTTCACGAAGCCGGGCTACACCAACGGCGATTACAACTACGCCCATGGCACGCCGGTGATGGCGACCATGTACGGGCTGGACGTGCTGGCTCCGGCGCGCTGGGGCAAGGCCCCCGACCTGGTGCTGTCCGGGCCCAACGAAGGGCAGAACGTCGGCCGTATCGTCAACAGCTCGGGCACCGTCAGCAATGCGCAGTTCGCCGCATCGCGCGGTATCCCGTCCATCGCCCTGAGCGCGGGTACGGACTCGGTCGACAATGCGGGCCTGGCAAGCCCGGTGTCCGGCGTGGTGGCGCAGTTGTCCATCAAGCTGGTCAACACGCTGCGTGCCAAGGCCAACGGCGGTCCGCTGCTGCCCGCAGGGCTGGCGCTGAACGTCAACTTCCCGAACGCGCCGTCGGCCGCCACTCCCTTCGCGTTCTCGCGGCACGGCACCTTCGATGCGTATGCGCTGAAGTTCAACGGCACGGCGCCGTATGGGCTGGGCATCGGCGCCGGCAGCGGCACGCCGACCGCCGCACAAGGCGAGGATGAGTCCGTCGTCTACAAGACCAAGGTGGCTGTCACCGCCATGCAGATCGGCTTCGACCAGCGTCCCGCGGGCCAGCAATGGCTGCGCCTGCGCCTGGGTGAACTGTTCGGCCAGTGAGGCATGTCCCGATGAAACGCCTCATTCCCCTGTTCCCCCTGATGGCCGCGCTGGCGCTGGCCGGTTGCGGCGGCAACGACGCGCCTGACAACACCACGCCGCCCGCCACCGCGAGCTTGTCGGTCACGGATCTGGAGCCCGGCGCGTACGTCGTCAGCGTTGGCGACGCCGACAGCCCCACGGTCGGCAAGTACTACGCTGGCGCGGACGGCAGCCGCTACCTGGCGCTAGCCGGTGCCGAAGACAAGGCCACCATCATCTACCGCCGCGACAAGGGTGGCAGCTGGGTAGCCGCCCCGGGCGCGGACGCTGCTGCCAGCGTCAGGCTGCTGCGCCAGGATCCCGTGCCGGCGGCGAGCGTGGAACCCGGCAGCGTGGCAGGCTCGTACACGGTCGTGCTGCCCTCGGGCGCCAGCGCAAGCTTCACGGTCACGGCGGACGGCAAGATCGCGCCCGGCGCTTCGGGGTGCCAGCTCTCCGGGACGGTCGCCGCGCACGCCATGCCGAATACGCTGAGCCTGAAGCTTGCCGCGTCGGCCTGCGGCATGGTGCCCGCCAGCGCCACCGGCGTCCTGGCCATCGACACCGACTACCAGCCTGCCGCCTTCCGCCTCATTGCGGACGATGGCGGCCGCGTGGTCGACTTGTGGGCGTATCGAGACTGACCGTCGCTGCCTGGCGCGCTAGTTCATCGCCAGGCTGCCCGCCACCAGTTTCTGCTCGGCGGAGAGCTTGCGGATAGCCTGGTTCAGGGTCGCGGTGGTGCTGTTGATGGCTGCGCCCAGGCCAGCGATTTCCTGTTGCAGGGCCGCGATGCGGATGCGCTTCTGGTCCGGGGTGCCGGTGGCCGCATTCTTCACTGCCTCCAGCTCTTGCAGCTTGCGCTCCAGTTGCGCGCGCAGTTCGCGCAGGCGCTTGATCGCATCCTTGGCCTGGTCGGGCAGGCCGCTGTTGTCGACGTCGCTGTTGTCGCGCACCGCGGGCGCCTGTCCGCCACCGGCCAGGGCCTGCCCCGGTGCCGAGATATGGATCTCGGTGCTGGATGCGGGCCGCGCCCGGATACCGGCGGTGTCGCCGGCGGTCTCGCTGGCGGCTACGGCCGGCGTGACTGCCGGGTTGTCAATGGAAACGGCTGCCGCTGCGTTCGCGGCAGTCGGCTCGATCATCGTCACGGTCGTACTTCTCCTGGTCTGCCGGCCCTTGGCAACGGCGCCACGGAATTGGCCGGTTCCTTGCGGATATCGGCAGTTTCTGGCCGGGACTTGAGTTGCCGCAGGGGCAGCGGGGGCAAGGGAGAACGGTACCGTCAACGCAAACAGTTATCATCGTGCCGTGCCTTGCCGGTTTCATCCGGAACACTGAATTCACTATCCACTTTGCAGGTCGATTGATGCCGATTCCGTCTTGCCACCCTGGCTTCGCGCCGTACCGTCAGTCCGTGGGCGGGCGGGGCCCATGGTAAAGGGCCGCCGCGGCGCGGGCGCGGCGCCGGCCCGGAAATCGTCGTGGCAGGCGTCATCGGCCAGAACGGAGCCCGCGCAGACCGCCGAGCCAGCGCCGCCGTCGCCCACCACGTCGGCGATGCTCGCGCGCATCCACAGCATGCGGGACTCGCTGGGGCCGGCCGGGCAGCGCATTGCCGATTTCGTGACCCGGTATCCGCAGACCGTGATCCATATGTCGGTCAGCGAAGTGGCCGAGCGCACCAATGCGAGCGAGGGCAGCGTGGTCGGCTTCTGCAAGAGCCTGGGCGCGACGGGCTTCCAGCAACTGAAGATCCTGCTGGCGCAGGAACTGGTGCAGGGGGTCCAGATCATCCACGAAGACCTCGAGCCCGGCGACACCTGCCCGGCGGTCATGCGCAAGATCTTCCAGAGCAACGTCCAGACGCTGCATGACACCAGCGCCGTGCTCGACGTGGCCGCGATCGAGCGCGCGGTCGCATTGCTCAGGGCGGCCGAACGCATCGAGATCTATGGCATTGGCAGCGCGGCGCCGATCGCCGAGGATGCGCAGTACCGCATGCTGCGCATCGGGCTCAACGTGAAGGCGGTGGTGGATTCGCATATTCAGGCCATCAGCGCATCGCTCGCGGGCCCCAGGGTTGCCACGCTGACCATCTCGCATTCGGGCAGCACGCATGAAACCGTGACGGCCACGCGGCTGGCCCGGGAGAGCGGTGCCAGCACCATCTGCATCACCAATTTCGGCAAGTCGCCGATCCAGGCCTTCGCCGACGTCGTGCTGTTCACGATGGCGCGCGAGACCCGCTTCCGGACCGAGGCGATGACCAGCCGCCTGGCGCAACTGGCGATCATCGATGTGCTGATCGCCTGCCTCGCGCTTACCGACTACGACACCTCCGTCGAAACGCTGCGGCGTACGTTCGACGTCCTGTCGCTCAAGCGATATTGAGCCCCGGCCGGCCCGCGCCGGCATCCTGACATATTCCTGCTGCAGTTGTCGTCCAGCCTTGCTCCCGTCAGTGACGGGGGCGGGTGCGCCGTTCCACGGCCAGAAAATGAGGATAATTCAAATATTAAAACAATTATATTGAGCAATATTCATTTTGATGTCACATCGGGCCCCTACGCTTCGAGTCGCGTCAGTCCCTTCCCCCTGGCCCTCGAACATAAGGAGTCCTCATGAACAACCCGTTGTGGTCTGGCCGCGCCGCGCTGCTCGCGGCGCTTTTGTCCCTGGCTCTCACCGCATGCGGTGGTGGCGAAGATGGCAGCACCCTCGCTCCCCAGGCCGTCAAGGCAACCATGCAGGCGGCACCAGCCGGCGACGCGGCAGCGTCGAAGCAGGGCATGCACTGCGCACCCTGACACACCCGCGACCCTTCCTCTATCGTCCGCTCCTACCATTCCCCGATCATGACCAAAATCGATCGACGCACCTTCCTCTCCGGCGCCGTCAAAAGCGCTGCCGCTGCTTCGGTTCTGTCGATGCTGCCGCCCAGCATCGCGCGCGCACTCGCCGTTCCCGCTGCGGTCAATACCGGCACGATCCAGGACGTGCAGCACGTGGTGATCCTGATGCAGGAAAACCGCGCCCTGGACCATTACTTCGGCGCCATGCGCGGCGTGCGCGGCTTCGGCGACCGCTTCCCGGTGCCGGTGCCGTCAGGCAAGCCGGTGTGGTTCGAATCGAACGGCGCGCGCGAGATCACGCCGTTCCACCTCGACAGCGCGACCGTCAACGCGCTGCGCGTCTCCGGCACGCCGCACAGCTTCATGGATGCGCAGAATGCGTGGAACCAGGGCCGTTTCGGCTTCTGGGCCAAGTACAAGAACGACCATTCGATGGGCTACTACCGTCGTGAAGACATTCCGTTCCAGTACGCGCTGGCCGAGGCCTTCACGCTTTGCGACGCCTACCATTGCAGCCACGCCGGCGGCACCGACCCGAACCGCATCACCTTCATGTCGGGCTCCAACTACAACCCCGCGATGCGCGAGGCGGGGCGCAACTGCACGCTTGACGATGCGGAGGTCAATAACCTGCGCTGCAGCGTGAGCGGCAATCTGCCCACGCCGGGCTACACCTACAAGGGTTCCGCCTTCCAGTGGGCCACGCTGCCGGAACTGCTGCAGGCAAAGGGCGTGAGCTGGCGCATCTACCAGAACCCCAACGCCAACTGGGGCGGCCTGCTGCATGGCGGGCTCGCCTTCAAGAGCTTCCGTGAAGCGCAGCCGGGCAATCCGCTCTATGACAACGGCATGAGCAGCTGGACCATCGAGCAGATGGCCGCGCATGTGCGGGACGACACGCTGCCGGCCGTGAGCTGGATCCTGCCGACGCCGGCGCAGTCCGAACATCCGGGCGGCCCGTCGAGCGCAACCGAAGGCGCGGACTTCATCAACACGGTGCTGACGGCGCTGACCGCCAACCCGGAGGTCTGGAGCAAGACCGTGTTCTTCATCACCTTCGATGAGAATGACGGCTTCTTCGACCATATGCCGCCGGCCGCGGTGCCGTCCTACGACGCCAATGGTGTCCTGCACGGCAAGTCGACCGTCGACGTCACCGGCGAATACTTCGACACCGCCGGCAATACGGCGCTCGACGGCACCACCACCAGCGGCGAGACCATCCGCCTGCGCCCGTACGGGTTCGGCCCGCGCGTGCCGATGTATGTGATCTCGCCGTGGACGCGCGGCGGCTGGATCAACTCGCAGGTGTTCGACCACACCTCGATGGGGCGCTTCCTGGAACAGCGCTTCGGCATCACGGTGCCCGCGATCAGCCCGTGGCACCGCGCAGTGGCCGGCGACCTGACTTCGGTCTTCGATTTCAGGACGCCGAATGACCAGGTGTTTCCGACGCTGCCGGATACCAGCAACTACAAGCAGGTGATCGCGGAACAGCTGGCGAAACCCAAGGCGGCGGCACCGGCCGTGCCGGCGTCGCTGTTCCAGGAGACTGGCACCAAGTATTCGCGCGCGCTGCCCTATGTCCTCCATGCGAGTGCGCTGGCCGAGCCCACCATCGGCAAGCTGAAGCTGATCTTCAGCAATACGGGGGAGCAGGGCGCGGTCTTCCATGTCTACGACCGGCTCCATCTGGACCAGATTCCGCGCCGCTACATGGTCGAGCCCGGCAAGATGCTGGACGATGAATGGGATGCGCGCGCCACGGACAACGGACGCTATGACCTGGTGGTCTACGGGCCTAACGGCTTCGTGCGCATGTTCAAGGGCCAGTTGCCCGCGGACGCCATGGCCGATGCCCCTGAGGTCCGCGTCTGCTACGACCTGGGCAAGGGCAGCGTCTACCTGTCGGCGCGCAACGACGGCAAGGGCGCAGTCAACGGTGGCGGCAAGCCGCTGACGCTGGTGGTGACGCCCAATGCTTATCGTAACGACGGTCCGTGGCAACTCCATATCACGGCCGGCGCCGAGGTGGAGCACCACTGGCCGCTGCAGGAGAGCGGCAACTGGTACGACTTCACGGTCACGGAAGCCGAAAGCGGATTCGAACGCCGCTTCGCCGGTCGCCTGGAGACCGGCCAGCATGGCGTGACGGACCCGGCGATGGCAACCGGGCTGGGCTGAGCGTCTGGTCGCCGCGGTCCGGCCGGAATGCGTGCCGGACCGCAGCTTTGTGCGGTGATGGCACATCGCCTCGAAGCTCCCGATCTCGATGCGGATCTGCGGCTTGCACCGCTCGACCATCGGGAAGATGCAAACAGCGCGAGACCAACTGGCTCGCGCCGTTTGCTTTTCAGCGCTGCTCATCCGTGCGCGGGACAGCAGCGCTCCCTCGTCAGACCAGCGCCTGCAGGCGGTTGGCGCTCTCGTCCAGTTGCTGCTTGAGCGGCAAGAGCAGGGCGTGGAGGCCGATGCCCTGGGGGATGGTGTCGCTCTGCAGGTCCAGCAAGGTCAGGAAGGACTGAAGACCGACGCTGACACGCAGGATGTCGTCGGTGACTTCAAGGATGTGGTCCTCCAGGGGGACGGCCTTGCTGGGCGGGGGGGGGGGCGGCTTTGCGTGGTGACGAGCCTGGGCGCGGTCGATTTTGGCCAGGTTCTCGGCTAGTTGGGCTTGCTTTTGGGCGAGGGTGGGCTCTTGGGGAGCCGGGGTGTTGCTTTGCATGATTACCTCCAAGTGAGTGATGGAGGCTCGCAGTCCGCTGCTAACCGGGGGGCGAGCACAGGGCCGGGTTAGTCAGTATGACTCCCCTGGAGCAAGGAGGGCTGGCCCGCCGCGAGGAATCAAACGCTCGCACATGACCGGTCAACGAAGCTGGCCGATTGGAAACGAATTTTGACATACTGGCCAGGTATGCAGGTCAGAGGGCGACTGCAAGTTTGTCCGGAACGTTACCGAACCCGTGTTCTGGCGGAGGTCGCTTGTCGGCCATAAGCCGTCCTTCCCATCGCGGTGGCGCTGCCGCTCGAGCGACTGTTCTGCTCAAACAAGGGACGTTGATGCGAGATGTTTCCCGGGCTAGGCGACCAGCCTCATCACCCACACCGAGGCCGCATTGAACTTCCCGGGTCATCAAGGACGAGTTCGACGCCTTCCTCGAGCCTGGCGCACGGGCTCCTGATGCATGCGCTGCGGCGAATGCGGGCAAGAAAAGCTGCTGGCCTCCAACTGCAAGCGCCGACGGTTTTGCACCTCAGGCGGTGCTCGTCGGATGTCGTAGACCGCAGCATACCTTGTCGATCACGTCATCCCACACGTGCCGGGGCGGCAGTGGGTGTTGTCGCTGCCCATCCCGCTGCGCTTGCTGCTGGCCGCGAAGCCCGAGCTGGTCACGCCGGTGCTGCAGGTGGCGCAACGTGTACTGATGCGCCATCTATTGAGCGGACAACGTGACGGCCAACACCCACTTGCTCGCAGCCTTCGCCCGCAGAGGGCCCAATCTTCCGCCCGGGGATCACTACGCACGTTTGAAGATGACGTTCTCCGAGAACCACTTTGTACTGCTCTCCGGATGCGCTAGGTCGCCAGTAAAACCCTCAAGTACCCCTTGACCGGCTGGGAAGCCTTTGCCCTTAAATGACCCGATGTACCTTCCATCTGAGCCATTTTTCCAGAGGATGGATAGGTGAAACTCGTTATCTGTTACGAAACCTTCGAGGCGAGAGCTTACGTGACTGCCGTCGGAAGTTTCCGCCGAGCCTGCAATCCTATCCTCGTTCTGCGTCAGGAAGACGTGGACACGAAAGCCATTGCCCTGAACAATATCCCAATTGCTTCCAACTTGCCAATTCGCCATGGTAAGACTCCCTGTGGAAAATGACATCCGGTCGACGAGGACAGTGACTTTAGTCTGAATGGCACTTGCTAAAGCCCATTTCGCCTGAAAAAGCGACATCAAACGCTGCCCAGAATCGCGGACCGAGCAGGTCATTTCGAGCAAAACGTACAAGAACACAAAACTCGACCCTTGACTGGACTTTCTGCCCGTTGTGAAGGGGCTTGAGCGGCAAAGTCAATGCCATTTCGCTTAAGTCCACATTTACTCTAGCCCAGCAAATTGGAAGGGTCAATGCACCAACCAGGGCGGCGGTGAGCTCGGTCCTTGAGGAAGAAGTAGCGGCCTTCGTGGTGGCTACTTGCTGTCGACTGACCCGCTTGATTGCTCTCCACAATCGTCTTCATCAGCGACTGCGGCCGTTCGGTCAGGCAGCCCCTCAAGCCGCTTCGGCAGTTTCATTAGTGATACGTTATGGATATCGTTTCAATCTGAAATGAGCAAGATTCACATGACCCTAATTGGGAGCTGTCTATGATGATTTTAATTGAGTAGCTTCCTTCTGAATGCCTCAGCACTTTTCACGCCGAACCCATTACCCATTCAACGGTTAGCCATGAAGCTCATGGACTCTTCGCGTAGTGTGGTGCAGGTGAGCACAGAGGTTGTCGTAACAAGAAAGTGGATGTGGCAGGTCGACATTGCCACTACACGGGCAATGGGTGAGAACGTTTCTGACTTGAAACCGACTGTGCGTGGCTACTGCCTTATTCGTACTGCACGCCTACGACAAAGCTGCTACGGTGCAAGGGTGCTGATATGGCTGCCGACAACCGGGGCGGGAGAGGGCAATCAACCTTGGCAGCCGCCCATCAAATGGCCGTAGAACACTGAAGCTGGCGGCGTGGCCGCATCAGGGCTTTGGCTAGGTGTAGGTGCTGCATTTCCAAATCTAATATTAAGAAACCGCAGCGCCCGACGACGTGCTCGCCTTCTCATTCGCCTCACGCAGAAACGGAGAAGCAAAGTGCCAAACATAACGTCCGACGGTGTTTCAATCCATTACGAGGTCAAGGGCCAAGGTTCGCCTGTGCTTCTTCTGGCAGGACTTGCGGGGATCGGCGCATCGTGGGGCCTCCTAATCGAATTGTTTGCCGAGCATCACCAAGTGATCGTCCCTGACCACCGCGGCACCGGCGCGTCTGAGCACACCGCGCGCGACATGACGATTTCACAACACGCCCGGGACATGGCGCGGGTCATCGAGGCGGTCGGATGCGGGCCGGTCCACGTGGTCGGTTCCTCGACCGGTGGCGCCATCGCGCAACTGCTGGCGATCCATCACCGCGAGCTATTACGCAGCGCAAGCATTGTGTCTTCGATTGCACGGGCGGACGCGTTCTACCGTCGTCAGTTCGACATGCGGCGACGCATGTTGACCGATTCCGGCCTGCGCGCGTCCACCGAGGCCAACGCACTATTCCTCTTTGATCCGAGATTCATGCGCGAGCACCCGGAGCAGGTGCAGGCGTGGGTGAACGCTACGGCGGCTGGCACATTTGAGCGGGAAATCGCCTTTGCCCGGATCGACATGATCGTGGGGCACGACGCATTCGATGAGCTTCCTTCGATCGCGACGCCGACGCTGGTGTTGGTGGGCGAACGCGACTTCTGCGCCCCGCCGTACTTCTCCGCGGAACTTGCAAAGCTGATTCCGGAAGCCGAGTTTGCCATCCTGGACAGTGGTCACTTCATCTTCCTAGAAAAGCCCGAACTACTGCACGACACTGTTGAGGCCTTCATCGCCAAGCACGAAAAATGATGAGCTTAGCTCTCTGCCGGTAGGCGGAAGCCTCCCATTAGAGTGACGCTGCGAGCGGGCCGTTATCTAGCCGCGGCCTGCGACCGGCCGGTTCGGCCGAACTTCGGTCGTCCGCAGATGGGTGCGCGAATGACCGAGACGGATCGGAAGTCGTCTCCGGTGCAAGCCCTGCCACAGGTAGGCCGAGGGCCGAGGTCGGCCATGAGCCGACGTTCGAGCGTCTTGGCTAATGCTATAAAGCGGACACTCGGGTTATCGCACGAGGCCATCACGAACCCAAGCCTGCAAATACTCGTAGGGGGTACTGAAACGCCTTGGCCTCAGATCGCTTCCAACGCCGGAAAGCGTCGTTCCGCGCATGGGGCTAGTCACCGAATCAGCAGAGTGGCCGCGTAGGTCTTCACGAAGAATGCTAGCGTGATGCAGAAGGTAACAAGTAGCGTGATGGCCCGGATAGTCCCCGGCGTCGCCCGGCGCCCGATCCGCGCGCCACTGTATCCACCAATGATCGCCCCCATCAGCATGATTAACGTCTCTGGCCAGCGCACCGCATTGGCCACGATGAAAGCGACCACCGCTACGGCGTTGGCAGCACTGACCAGCAGCGTACGGTCCGCATTGAGGTACTTTAGGTCGCAGTTGTCGAGCAGTCTCCACACCGCGATCATCATGATTCCAACCGCGCCGCCGAAGTAGCCGCCATAGATGCCAAGCACGAACTGGACGGCCAGTACCGCAGACGCGTGAATGTGCCAGCGTGTGCGCATTGCCTCCCCAAAGCGTCGCCCGAACGCCAGGGCAACGGACGCAACCAGAAGCAGCCAGGGCAGAACGAACGTGAACGCCGCGGATGAAGTTCGCAGCAACAGGTAGGCCCCCACCAAGCCGCCACATAGCGTCGCCAGCAGGAGAGCGCGCAGCGCCACGGAGCCGACCGGGCGCAGTCCATCTCGATAGGCCCAAGCACTGGCAAGCCCGCCAGGAAATAGCGCGACCGTGCTGGAAGTATTCGCTTGAACCGGAGGTACGCCCACTGCAATCAGCGCCGGCAAACTGACGAACGAGCCGCCCCCGGCCAGCGCATTCATCGCGCCAGCGAATACTCCCGCAGAGAAGACCAGAATCATTGCATCCATGGACCAATGTTTCCCGTGCCAGCATCCGTCTCCCCAGCTTACGGAAAACTTCGCTTCGCCTGCACAAGCGAAGGCCTCCCTGCATCTCGAATGCAATACTTCTTGTAGAAGTGACCGCAAACCACTACGGCTAACGCTCCAGCCGTGGCGCGCCCAATGCCCACCAATTCAACGATCTCCGCGGCTGAGGGTGCCAGGCCCGTCACGGGGCCGGCGATGCCAGCGGCTTCCCCTTCTCGACCACGTACACGCCAAGAACCCGCGCCGCCGCGCTACTGTTGTTGTGGGCATCATGCACAACGCCGGCAGGCACTACGAATGATTCACCGGCCTTGACCGTGCGCGGCGACTGACCATCGATCAGGAGTTGCACCTCACCTTCCATGACGTAGCTGATCTCGTCGCCGGGATGCGTATGACGCCCGGCATAGGCGCCTGGCGCTACCTCCACGCGCGCGACAACAGCTTCGCGACCTGGTACAGATACATCGGCCCTTCCTACCAAAGTACGGGTAAGGCCCGAACTCTGCGCTAGCGCGCTACCTGCCACCAGTGCCACCGCGCCCAACATGATCAAACTCTTGTAGTGCATGATGTCTCCTTAGACTTTTGTTGGAGTTTCGAAGGTGCCAGCAGGCGACCTGCAGAGTAGTGACGCGATATAGGCGGCAACCCCGCGCACCGTAGACCGGCAGCCATAACTGCGATCGCAAAGACATATACAGTGATTCGCAAACGCGAAGCATGTGTTGGTCCCTCGGGGTGCCTCGAGCCGGCTAAGCCGCCGACTAAAGCGAGTCTTTTGCCAGCGCCTCTCGTTGTATGTACGAGAACGAACGGAGTAGGCAAGCGTGACAATCCAAATGGCGCCGCTAAGACGTCCCACGACCCGACGACGACTCGCCGAGAAAGAGGCGAGACCAAGGCATTGAACTCGTGCCGCACGGTCTCCAGGCGCTACTCATTTAGCGACATAGCGACATAGCGACATAGCGACTGCGCACCGCCTGCCCGCTCTGCTGCCTCCATTCGGCCTTTTTCCAGCCGATACCGATTTTTCGGCCTAATATGCCACGAAGCGCCTGAAGGGCCGATGCCTGTGCCCCGTCAATGGCAAGTGCTATGCGCAAAGTGGGAGCCATCATGCGAGCCGCCTGGTACACCAAAAACGGCGAAGCCCGTGGAGTTCTGGTAACTGGAGAGCTGCCAATTCCGACCCCAGGCCCCGGGGAGGTCCGTGTCAGAGTCGCCACATCAGGGGTGAACCCGTCCGACGTGAAGTCCCGGCGCAGTCGTCCCCTGACCAGCGACCGAATCATCCCGCACAGTGACGGCGCCGGTGTCATCGAGGCATTGGGTGCGGAAGTGTCTGCTGCCCGGCTCGGTGAGCGGGTCTGGATTTGGAACGGGCAGTGGCAACGTCCGCTTGGAACGGCCGCCGAGTATATCGTCTTGCCCGCGACGCAGGCCGTCAAATTGCCAGACAACACAGACCTTCCCTGAAGGACGTGTAGAAGGCTACTTCGTGTCATGCTGGACCGGGAAAAGCAACGTGCCTTCGCTTCTGGCGCTGCTGATCGGATTCACGTTCTCAATGGCCGTAAGTCGATAAGACCCGCACAAGAACGGAGTCCGCAAGACGGAAGAGGTTGGCAGCCATAGCGCTGCTGCGCCCTAGTGAAAACGAACGAACGCTACCGGACTGTCTACCGCCATTTGGGTTGGCTACCTTGACCGTCGCAGACGGGTCGACAAGAGACCTTCGTTCACCTTAGATAACGGGATGCCTCACGCTGGGTCAGTTCCTTGTCACCGGAATCGAGGTGGTCGCGGTCTGGGCGCTGTTCGACCGCTTCGGCGACGTGCAGGGCTGGCGCATCGGCGAAGTGGCGCTGTTCTACGGGCTGGTGAACTGCATGTTCGCCATCGCCGATGCCATCGGGCGCGGTTTCGACGTGCTGGGCAGACCTTTTTGCGTACCGGCGAATTCGACGGGTTTCGTTTTTCTCCTGGCGGCCATCGGCGCATGGCGTACCGGGCTGCGCCACTACACGTCGACTGGCAGCTAGCTGGTCACGGTCTGGGCCGATATTGAGCGTCAGCCTTCGCGGTGGCGCAGATTGACGACCGCGAGAGGGACTCCGCTGACATCTGACGGCCGGCGAACACCATGTCTGTGTGGCCGCCTTCGACCATGCACGTATTTGTCTGGAAGCGAACAGAGCATGTCCGACGAGGGCTAGTACCGTTGGGATCGGCGGGTGGGCTGCATGGCAAGCCCTGTCGCCGATGACGCGACGAGGCAAGGCTCAGGGCAGTTGCCTGCGTCATAAGGCGGGGCGGCGTGTGCCGTGGGCGCTACCGCTTCTGCGCAGCCATGGCGCGCTGGGGATGCCGTGTCAAATTTCTATGATCTTTCGGGGAAGGCAGCGCTGGTGACCGGCGGTGCAAAGGGGCTCGGCCGGGCGATCGTTGCGCAACTGATCGACAGTGGTGCGCGTGTGCATGCTTGGGATATCGTGCCGTTCCAGATGGAAGGTGCCAGCACTGAGGTCGTCGATGTCTCCGATGCCGGGCAGGTGGGGCTGGCGCTGGCGCGACTGGTCGATGCGGGATATCGCTTCGACATCCTGGTCAACGCTGCCGGCTACCTTGGCCCGATGCAGCCATTCGAGAATCACGAGGCTTCACAATGGCATCGCATCATCGCCGTGAATCTCCTGGGGACCATGTACGTCGTGCAGGCGATGTTGCCGCACATGTTGCGCTGGGGAGGCGGCCGTATCATCAATATGGGCTCGCTGGCCGGCAAGGAGGGGCTGGCCGGGCTGGCTGCATACTCCGCGGCCAGCGGCGGCGTGGTCGTTCTAACCAAAGCAATCGGCCGCGAACTGGTGAAGCGCAACATCTACGTTAATTGCGTGGCGCCCGGGCCCATGGATACCGACATGATTCACGGGCTCGGCAGCCACGAGGTGGCGGCCATGGTTGCTGATAGCCCGGCCGGGCGCCTGGGCGATCCGGCCGAGGCTGCGCACCTGGTAGCGTGGCTATGTTCGGACGCCAGCCGCTTTAATGCAGGCGCTGTCTTTGACATGTCCGGTGGGCGGGCGCGATTTTAAGGAAGTGCGGATCTTCGGTTGGCATGCCGTGAGATCGATTCGATAATCCGCTCCGACCCGGGCGTCTACGGCTTGATCTTCCGCGAATCGCAGCACGCGACACAGACGGCATTCGAGCCAAGCTTCGTGGCGCGAACGGCTGCCGTCTTGCCCGGCTATGGGCATTCGGCGGGCGGCCTGACATAGTAGTTCCCCCGCAAAAACCGGGACCGCTGATTGGCGGTTCGCCAATCTCCATGGTTGGCATTGCGCTGCGCCGGGCTGATAATCACGACAGTGGTCTTGGGAGGATGCATAACGACGAGGGCTGAGGAGGGGGACAGCCAGCTCCTGGCTGGATGCGGCGTTTGCTGGCGCGTACCAGCGCGCCTGGGCCGCCCTTCAGGATCCCTCGCCATTGCTACCTGCCGCATCGCAACGACATATTGCCCGGACTCCGCTGCTGCGCCTGACTGGCACCCGCCGGCGGTCTTCCTGTCCCAGTTTTCCAGGAGCTAGCCATGAATGATCCACAGAAATCCCCGTTGACCATTGCCGAGGGTTGGCAGGCGCCACCGGACCGCACCAGCGTGACTGACGACGCCCGCGTCGAAGACATCATTCCGCTGCCTCCGCCTGAACACCTGATCCGTTTCTTCCCGATCCGGGGCACGCCGGTCGAATCCCTGGTCACCCAGACGCGCCAGCGAATCTCGCGCATTCTGCACGGCAAGGATGACCGGCTGCTTGTGATCATGGGACCTTGCTCGATCCACGACCCGCAGGCGGCACTCGAGTACGCACGGCGGTTGATGGAGCAGCGGCAGCGCTACGCCGGGTCGCTGGAGATCGTGATGCGTGTGTACTTCGAGAAGCCGCGTACCACGGTGGGCTGGAAAGGACTGATCAACGACCCCTACCTGGACGAAAGCTATCGCATCGACGAGGGCCTGCGCATCGCGCGCAGCCTGCTGGTTGATATCAATCGCCTCGGTTTGCCGGCGGCCGGTGAGTTCCTGGACGTGATCTCGCCCCAGTACATAGGTGACCTGATCTGCTGGGGCGCGATTGGTGCCCGCACCACCGAGAGCCAGGTGCACCGCGAGCTGGCTTCGGGCATTTCAGCACCGATTGGCTTCAAGAATGGCACTGACGGCAACATCAAGATTGCCATCGACGCTATCCAGGCCGCATCGCGTCCACATCACTTCCTGGGAGTGCACAAGAACGGGCAGGTGGCGACGGTGCATACCAAGGGCAACCCGGACTGCCACGTCATTCTCCGCGGCGGCAAGGCCCCGAACTACGATGCGGATTCCGTGGCGGCCGCCTGCAGGGAACTGGAAGCGGCCGGGCTCGGTAACTCGCTGATGGTGGATTGCAGCCATGCCAACAGCAGTAAGCAACACCTGCGGCAGGTCGATGTCGCGCGGGACGTGGCGCAACAGATCAGCGGCGGCAGTGACTCCATTTTCGGGGTGATGGTCGAGAGCCATCTGGTCCCCGGCGCGCAGAAGTTCACCCCGGGCGTGCACAGTCCGTCGGCGTTGTCATACGGACAGAGCATCACGGACGCCTGCATCGGATGGGACGACTCGGTGGCAGTGCTGGACATGCTTAGTGAGGCGGTCAACCTGCGCCGCAGGTTGGCTTTGTAGCCATAGGAAAAGACGTCAGGACACTTCATGCCTCCAGTATTCGCATCAGAACCGGTGGCGAACGCCCATCACGGCACCCGCCTGGTTCTTGCCCGGCTGTACGTTGAAGACGGCCGACGTGCCGCTGCCGCTGTTGAAGCCGTTGACGCCCAGTGCCGAATTATCCTTGTTTAGCGCGTAGGAGACTGACGCGTAGAGGTCGGTGCGCTTGCTGAGCAAATAGTCGCCGGTCAGCACGAACTGCCACGGGTCAGACCCAGTCTGCCGGAAGTCCTGGTAGTAGGCCGTGCCAGTCAGGGAAAACGCCTGCGTCAGCTTGTAAGCCAGGCCCAGCCAGTAAAGGTTCGAGCCGGCATTGGCCTCCTGGGCGCCCGGCAGCATGGCCCCATCATAGGCCTTCGCCAGGCGGTAGCCCACATATACCTTGGCATCACTCACCGCATACGTGCCGGCCACGGAAACGCGTCGCAGGACCGGCGCCTGGTTTGAGGGCGTGCCGACGTGCGCATCGTCATAGGCCACGCCGAGCGCGAAGGGGCCGGAGGCATAGTTGACGAACGCGCCGAAATTGCGCCCGAATACGTTGCTGCCCGCCACTTCGCTGCCATTAGCCTGGAAGGAGTAGAAAGCCTGTGCGGTGAGTCTCCCGAACTTTCCGACATATTTGACGGCATTGTCTGCGCGCGCTCCAAATTCTGGAGCAATCGAGAGGATGCCGTAGCGGTCAGCAATCGCATTAGGATCGTAGATATTGCCGAATTCGCGCATGGCGGTCTGCTGCCGCCCGAACAGCAGTGAGCCATAGTGGCTATCCAGCCCCACATAGGCGCCGCGGCCGAACAGACGCCCGCCCTGGGCCGAATTGCCGGTATCGATGTCGAAGCCGCTTTCCAGATAAAAGACCGCCTTCAGCCCGCTGCCCAGATCCTCCACGCCACGCAGACCCCAACGCGAGCCAGACTGGTTCCCGGAAACCAGTCGCACGACACTGTCACCGTTGCGCCCAGCATTGTTGTTGAACTCGATACCAGCGTCGGCGATACCGAACAGCGTCACGCCGGACTGGGCAGACACGGCATTGGCTGCGACGGATGCGGCAACGACCGCAAGAATCTTTTTCATCTGACCTCTCATTTTGCTCATGGGCAGACGTGCATGGCACTGCCATGCAGTGCCCGCAGATTAACCAACTACCGGCGGCCAATGCTTGCATACCCCGTCCATGCCGCGCGTAGCCACGGAACAAGCGTACATATCGACACAGGTCATTCCGCGGCACACGCACTTTGAAGCTGAATTGTATTGCTGTGTATCTGGATACGATGGACTATTGAGCGATGCTTTGTGCGAATGCCCACCGAATACGCTGTGATGGAAGGGAACGTGATCTGCGGCCTCACAAGAAGCTGTTGCGAAATCAGTTCATGCAGTGCTTTAGCCTGCTCCGGCAAATCAGTGAACAGGCAAGGGACAGGGAGGGTTCGAGGACATCGACATATCGTTCGTATCGAAGCTCTAGGCGTCTGAACGAGTGGAGCCAGTCGAGCGCTCCACGCTGATCCGCTATTCAGGAATTTGTAGCAAAAAGGCACCCCGTAGCCGGGGGACTAGCGGGGCGCTCAAGGCATTGCAGGCTGGATTGGAGCCTGCCTCCCGGAGTGTGCAGATGGGCACCCACACGCGATGTTCGCTTGCGCACGCATTGCGGACGAGTGATTGTATTTTCGTGATGTCGGAACAATCGTAAGCGCCGGCGGGCCGCTCGACCGCTCGAAGCTTATCGATGTCATGTCTAGGTACGGGCTGGTGCCGGCGCCACCACCACAATGAAAACTGGGCGTCGATTTTTCGGGAGACTCATCTGACTGCTCAGGGTCGACAAGAGGCCTTCGTTCACCCCGCAAGTCGCCATCCCAAAAAAAACGTGGCGAGCCTGGTAGCTCGCCACGTTTATACCCGGGCTTGTATCGCGGTCTGCAACCTCAATCCAGCGTAATTTTCCCCGCCTTAACAATCTCCCCGTAGCGCGTGGTATCGCGCTCGATCAGCTTGCGGAATTCTTCAGAAGTACCGCCCACCGGCACAAAACCGAGATCGGTCAGCTTCTTCGCGACCTCCGGGCTGCGCGTGGCCGCGGCGATTTCCCTGGCCATGCGGGCCACGATCGGTTGGGGCGTGCCGGCAGGCGCCATCAGCCCGGTCCAGGAACTCATCACGAAGCCGGGAAAACCTGCTTCTTCCATGGTCGGGATGTTGGGCTCGCCTGGCCAGCGCTTGGCGGAGGCCACGGCCAGCACATTGATCTTGCCCGATTTCACATGCGGCATCGGCACCAGCAGCGGGTCGAAGGCGACCGAGACTTCGCCGGACACCAGCGCGGGCAGGATCGGCGCGCTGCCGTTGTACGGCACGTGGGTCAGCTTGAGCTTCGATTCCATCGCCAGTCGCTCGCCCGTCAGGTGCGCGGAGCTGCCGACGCCGCTAGAACCAAAGGTCAGCGTGTCGGGGTGCTTCTTGCCGTAGTCGACCAGTTCGGCGACGGTCTTGACCGGCAGCTTCTTGCTGGAGAACAGGAACAGCGGCAGCTCGGCCATTTCCGCCACCGGCACCAGGTCCGTGGGCTTGTAGCTGAGCTTGGAATACAGCGACATGTTCGCGCTGTAGGCGGCAAGTACCGACACGAAGGTGTAGCCATCCGGCGCCGAGCGCGCGGCCACGCCGACGCCCAGGGTGCTGTTGGCGCCGGGCTTGTTTTCGATGATGATCGGCTGGCCCAGCCGCTGCGAGACTCTTTCGAACACGACGCGCGAGACGGTGTCGGTGGACCCGCCCGGTGTGTAAGGCACGATCACCTTGATCGGCTTGGCCGGCCACGCTTCGGCGGCGAGGGCAGTGGGGGCGGTGTGGGCGGCGGCCAGGCCGGCAATGGCCATGGCGGCGAAACGCGCGCTGCGCGCCACGCGGTGCTTGATGCTGGACTTCAACTACATCTCCTTCTTTGGCTTCTTCGACTATCCCCTGGCGGGGATGCTGCGGCCGGATATTCCGGCCGGCCAATTATGCGGGACGCAGTTTCGAAGAACCGTGGCGGTACCGCCCAAATCGCGGGCGCGGGCCATCCACTGTGCGATAGCCGCACTGGGCGGACCGCTATCGGCGTCAGAATTCGTAGTTGATCGACAGGTCGAAGACCCCGTTGGTCGACTTGCGCGTGATCGGGCTGTCCGCCGCATCGCCGGCCAGTTGCGAGATCGCGATGTCGCTGGTGGCAAACCAGTGCTTGTTGAAATACCACACCGCACTGACGCCGAAGCCGTAGGACTTGATGCCGCCGCGCGCATGGTAGGCGGGCCGTCCGGCGCGGGCCTGCGAGTCGCTGACGCCGTACCAGGCGTTCATATAGCGCGAGTCGGCCAGCGTCACGGTGGGGCCGGCAAACCAGAAGAATTTCTCGGAGCTGCCCGGCAGCGGCATATAGGCGCCGATATCGCCGACCCAGCCGTCGCTGCCGCCCAGGCTGCGGCGCGCGTCGATGCGCAGCACCAGCGGGAATTCCTTCGAGACCGCGTATTCAGCGAACAGCTTGCCTTCGGGCGCCGGGTTGATATTGCCCATGCCGTCCAGGTGCGGCGAGTCCTCCTTTGCGCGCCGCCCAAGGTTGTAGGACAGCGCGATCCCCGCGCGCCAGTTCTTGCCCCGCAGCAGGTTCACGCCCAGCCCTTCGCCGATCGAGGCAAAGGCCAGGTCGCGGTAGCGGATATCGATGCTGGGCCCGCCGATGAGGATGTATTCCGACGAGCCGTCGTAGCGCGGCCGCACCATGGCCGCGGCGCCGAGCCGGACTTGCCAGTCGGGGATGGTGTCTTCAAACAGCTTCTGTAACGGGATGCCGGCGGAGAACTGCCATTCCGCCAGCGGTGCCGGGGTCTGGGCGCTGGCCAGGCCCGGGGCCAGGACGGCGCCGGCGGCCAGCAGCAGGGCAATGCACGAGAACGGACGCTTGGGGTAGAGCTCGGTCACGGCAGCCTCCACGCCCGCCAGGCGGGCAGTCAGGTTGCGGGCATGAGGCCCGTGGGCGACATCTTTCCATTGGATGGCGGCCAGCGCAACCACCCGGGGCCTGGGCGGGCCTCAGTCCAGCAGCTTGTCCAGCGTAATCGGCAGGTCCCGTACGCGCCGGCGTCGATGGTGCCGACGTCGGCATTGACCGGCACGTGGTACTCGGCCAGGTTGGCATTGGCAACGCGCCCGGTGACGGGATCCAGCTCGGTCTTCTCATGCAGCGCCATGCCGATGCCCCAGATAATGCCGCCCTTGAGCTGGCTGTGCGCGGTCTTGCGGTTCAGCAGCCGGCCCACGCCGTAGCTGGCGACGATGCGGTGGACGCGGATCTCGCCCAGGTCGGGATCGACGTGGACCTCTGCAAAGACCGCGCCAAACGCGTGCATTGCGTATTGCTTCCGCTCCTTGCCGGGCCTGGCGCTGGCCCGCGCTTCAATCGCGTGGCCGCCTGCGCGGGTGATCGGCGCGGACACGGATTCGCGCTGCGTCGGATCGGATCGGCGTTGCAGCCAGCCGTCGCTGATCTCCACTTCTTTCGCCGGCACGCCCGACAGCGGCGAGGCAGCGGCTGAACCGAACTTGCCTCACCAGCCTGGGCCTCGGCCAGCATGCCCACCGCAGAGCAGATCTGGCCCGGCGTGCAGAAGCCGCACTGCAGCGCGTCGTGCGCGAGGAAGGCGGCCTGCATCGGATGCAGCGCGCCGCACTGGCCGCGGTCGCAGCCCTTCTTGGCGCCGGTCAGGTGGATCACTTCGCGCAGCGCGTCAAGCAGCGTGCAGCGGGGCTCCAGCTGCAGCGTGCAGGGCTTGCCGTTGATGTGCAGCGTGACAGGGCGGGCGGCGGTGCCGGGGGCAGGGCGTTGCTGCACTGGGCGGGGGCCTTGTCTTCGGACATTTGCGGGCCTTCTGTGGGAACTCCGGCACGGTTGGGGACGGTGCCTGGGATGCAGGAAGGCTGCAAGTTCAGTGCCGGGGATGGCCGTGGCGATGGGCCTGAGGAAAGCCGGGGGAAGCCATGGCTGGAAAGTCAAAACTCCACGGCGTTTGTAGAAATTGCGCTGGCGCGTCCCATGCGCCGCCAAATAAAAAACGGCGCCCGAAGGCGCCGCCTGGTGATGCCGTCTGCCGTCAGGCTCAGCCCTTCAGCACACTCCCGATGGCCTTGGCCACGATCCCCACATTGCGCTCGTTCAGCCCGGCCACGCACATGCGGCCCGAGCGCAGCAGGTACACGCCATGCTGCTCGCGCAGGCGCTCGGCCTGGTCGGCGGTGAGGCCGGTGTAGGTGAACATGCCGCGCTGGGTCAGGTAGCGCGACAGGGCCTCGCCGCTGACATGGTCGCGCAGGTTGTGATGGATCGCCTCGCGCATGCGCGCGATGCGGCCGCACATCTGGGCTAGTTCTTCTTCCCACAGCTGGCGCAGCTCGGGCGTGGTCAGCACCTTGGACACCACGCGTGCGCCGTGCGTGGGCGGGTTGCTGTAGTTGGCGCGCACCGCGCCGGTCAGCTGGCCCAGCACGTTGGTGGCTTCGCCGGCGGTGTTGCAGAACACGCTCAGGCCGCCGCAGCGCTCGCCGTACAGCGAGAAGTTCTTCGAGAACGAGTTGGCCACCAGGCAGGGCACGTCCTGCGCCACCAGCTCGCGGATGGCGAAGGCGTCGTCTTCCAGGCCGGCGCCGAAGCCCTGGTAGGCCATGTCGACGAACGGCAGCAGCTGGTTGGCCTTGAGCAGCGCGATCAGCTGGCGCCACTGGTCCTGGTTCAGGTCCACGCCGGTCGGGTTGTGGCAGCAGGCGTGCAGCAGCACGATGCTGCCCGCGGGGATGGTACGCAGCGCGTCCATCATCGCGTCGAACTTCAGGCCGCCGGTGGCGTCGTCATAGTACGGGTAGGTATTGACGGTGAAGCCGGCGCGCTCGAACACCACGCGGTGGTTTTCCCAGCTGGGATCGCTGATCCACACCTGCGCCTGCGGGTAGTAGCGCTTGAGGAAATCGGCGCCCACGCGCAGCGCGCCCGAGCCGCCCAGCGTCTGCAGCGTGGCGATGCGGCCGGCGGCGCGCGCCGGCGAGTTTTCGCCGAACACCAGCGCCTGCACCGCGTTGCGGTAGGCCACCAGGCCCGACATCGGCAGGTAGGGGCGCGGGCCCATGTCGGCCAGCAGCGCGGCTTCGGCCTTGGCCACGGCCTGCATCACCGGCAGGCGGCCCTCGTCGTCAAAGTAGATGCCGATGCTCAGGTTGACCTTGTCGGTACGCGGGTCGCGCTGGAAGTCCTCGTTGAGCGAGAGGATCGGATCGCCGGGAAATGCCTCGATGTGTGCAAACATGGGATGCGATGGAATTGGGTCGGGGGGCAGCTGCCGCGGCGCAGGGGGCGTCGCGCAGCCTGAATTCTAACCGGCGGCGCCCGCAGTCTGCAGGCGCCGCCTTGCCGCTTCAGCGCAGTTGCTGGGCGGCGATGCCGCTTTGCAGCGCGGCGGCCGCGTTCTTCTGGCGCACCAGGTAGCTCACGCCGAGCACCACCAGCCACACCGGGATCAGGTAGACCGAGAGGCGCAGGCCAGGCGTCAGGTACATCACCACCAGGATGCCGGCCAGGAACACCAGGCACAGGTAGTTGGTGAGCGGATAGCCCCAGCTCTGGAACTTCGTGGCCTGGCCGGCGCGGCGCTTGTCGGCGCGGAACTTCAGGTGGATCAGGCTGATCATCGCCCAGTTGATGATGAGCGCCGACACCACCAGGCCCATCAGCATCTCAAAGGCCTTGCCGGGCATGAAGTAGTTGATCACCACGCAGGCCGCAGTGGCCACGGCCGAGAACGCCAGCGCCGTCAGCGGAATGCCGCGCTGGTTGACCTTGAGCAGCGCCTTGGGGGCGTTGCCCTGCTGCGCCAGGCCGTACAGCATGCGGCTGTTGCAGTACACGCCGCTGTTGTAGACCGACAGCGCCGCGGTCAGCACCACCACGTTCAGCACATTGGCCACCCAGTTGCTGTTCAGCGCGTGGAAGATCAGCACGAACGGGCTGCCGCCGGTGACCACGTTCTCCCACGGGTACAGCGACAGCAGCACCGCCAGCGCGCCCACGTAGAAGATCAGGATGCGGTAGATCACCTGGTTGGTGGCCTTGGGGATGGTCTTCTCGGGAGAATCCGCCTCGGCCGCGGTGATGCCCACCAGCTCCAGCCCGCCGAACGAGAACATGATCACGGCCATGGCCATTACCAGGCCGCCCATGCCGTTGGGGAAGAAGCCGCCGTGCTGCCACAGGTTGGCCACGCTCGCTTGCGGGCCGGCATTGCCGGACAGCAGCAGGTAGCCGCCGAAGCCGATCATGCCGATGATGGCCGCGACCTTGATGATCGAGAACCAGAACTCCATCTCGCCGAAGGACTTCACGCTCGACAGGTTGATCAGGTTGATGATCACGAAGAAGGCCAGTGCCGAGACCCAGGTCGGGATCTCGGGCCACCAGTACTGCACGTAGATGCCAACGGCCGAAAGCTCGGCCATGCTCACCAGGATGTACAGCACCCAGTAGTTCCAGCCCGACAGGAAGCCGGCGAAGTGGCCGCAGTATTTGTCGGCGAAGTAGCTGAACGAGCCGGCGACGGGCTCGTCCACAACCATCTCGCCCAGCTGGCGCATGATGAAGAACGCCACGATGCCGGCGATCGCGTAGCCCAGCAGGACCGAGGGCCCCGCCATCTTGATGGTCTGGGCGATGCCCAGGAAAAGGCCGGTGCCGATGGCGCCACCCAGCGCGATCAGCTGGATATGCCGGTTCTTCAGGCCGCGCTTGAGCGTGCCGTCATTGCTGCTTGCATGCATTCAGTTGTTTCCTCTACCCATTCTCATGGAATGCGGGCCCGCGCCTCTGGCTATTGTCGAGTCGGACGCTTGGGCCTGGGGGACGTCACCGCCCGCGCGGCAGGGTCACTGCCGCGAAGGAGGTGTGCGCGTTTCCGGAACCGGCCGGAGCCGGTCAGGGAAGATCGATGCCGGTCAGGCCTCGACCTTGAGCGTGCCGCGTTCGATCTGGTCGCGTTCCAGCGACTCGAACAGGGCCTTGAAGTTGCCTTCGCCGAAGCCTTCGTCGCCGCGGCGCTGGATGAACTCGAAGAACACCGGGCCGAGCGCGGTCTTGGAGAAGATCTGCAGCAGCAGGCGGGGCTTGCCGCCTTCGGTGGTGCCGTCCAGCAGGATGCCGCGCGACTTCAGTTGCTCCACAGGCTGGCCGTGGCCGGGCAGGCGCGTGTCCAGTGCTTCATAGTAGTAGTCGTTCGGCGCAGTCATCAGCGGCACGCCTGCCAGTTGCAGGCGGTCGATGACCTCGATCAGGTTGTCGGTCAGGAAGGCGATGTGCTGGATGCCCTCGCCGTTGAAGGCCATCAGGAACTCTTCGATCTGGCCGGCGCCCTTGGACGATTCCTCGTTCAGCGGGATGCGGATTTTACCATCCGGCGCGGTCATGGCCTTGGAGGTCAGGCCGGTGTACTCACCCTGGATGTCGAAGTAACGGATTTCGCGGAAGTTGAACAGTTTTTCGTAGAAATTGGCCCAGTAAGCCATACGGCCACGGTAGACGTTGTGAGTCAGGTGGTCGATCAGCTTGAGGCCGTGGCCGACCGGGTGGCGGTCGACGCCTTCGATGAATTCGAAGTCGATGTCATAGATCGACTTGCCTTCCTCGAAACGGTCGATCAGGTACAGCGGCGCGCCGCCGATGCCCTTGATCGCGGGCAGGCGCAGCTCCATCGGGCCGGTCGGGATCTCGACCGGCTGGGCGCCCAGTTCCAGTGCACGGGCGTAGGCCTTGTGCGAATCCTTGACGCGGAAAGCCATGCCGCAGGCGCTCGGGCCGTGCTCGGCGGCAAAGTAGGCGGCGTGGCTGTGCGGCTCGCGGTTGACAATGAAGTTCACTTCGCCCTGGCGGTACAGCACCACGTCCTTGGAGCGGTGCTTTGCCACCAGCGTGAAGCCCATCTGCTCGAACAGGGGCTCAAGCACGTTTGGGGTGGGCGAGGCGAATTCCACGAATTCGAAGCCCATCAGCTGCATCGGGTTGTCAAACAGGTCGGCCATGGCTTTCTCACTAAAGGGGCGGGAAATAATATTGTGGCTGCGGCACTTGGCAACGAGGTCGCGCCGGAGTCAGTCGGCTCGGCGGAAACCTGTTGCAGGACAGGCCTGTAGTGCGCTTGCTTGGGATGCAGTGTATATTCCTGACGGCAAAATTGGATTTCGTAAAACAGGCAGGGAAACCCTAGATTATGAAATTCGATTGCGTGAATCTCTGATGTGAGGAAATCAAAGTGCAATCGATCGAGCTGGACCGTACCGATCGCCGCTTGCTGGGGGTTTTGCAGGAGCAGGGGCGGGCCTCCAACCTGGAGCTGGCAGAGGCCATCGCGCTGTCGCCGGCGCAGACTTTGCGGCGCCACCGCCGCCTGGAAGAGGCCGGGCTGGTCAAACGCTATGAGGCGCGGCTGGACGCGGCGGCGCTGGGCTTTGGCGTGGTGGCCTTTATCCATGTGACGATGGAGCGCGGGCATATCCGCGACCTGTCCAACTTCAAGCGCCTGGTGGCGGAACTGGCGCAGATTCAGGAATGCTTCTCGGTGACCGGGGATATCGACTACGTGCTCAAGGTGGTCGCAAAGGACCTGAAGTCGCTGTCTGACTTCCTGCTCGATACGCTGATGCGTATCCCGGGTGTCAGCGGCGTGAAGTCCAGCGTGTGCCTGGACGAGATCAAGTGCACCAGCGCGGTGCCGCTGGAGGCCTGAACCCGAAGGGAAGGCTGCTGCCGGGCCGCAGGGCTAGGCGTGGTCGACGCCGCGTGGTTATTCCACGCAAGGAGGCCGCAACAACGCCCTGCCGCCCGGCAGCAGCCTTCGCGCCCCTTTTTCATTCTGAAACGGGTTCTTAATCTTCCGGCTGGTCGAGGCGGTCGCACTGTACGTTCATTGCCCGGCACACCGCGCACCATGATGGCCGCGAGCCGGGCTTGACGCCGCAGTGGGCGGCCTCGTCACGCGTGCCGGCCTGGCTGTCGGGCGCGCTGACCCGCACTGGCACGGCTATCTCGCGCACCCGGTGGCCACTGGCGCAGGCTTGTGCCACCGCCGCATCCAGCGCCTGCAGGCCAACCGGCTTGACGATCACGGCATTCATGCCCGCCGCCAGCGCCGCGGCATGGTCCACCGCGACGGCGCTTGCGGTGCAACCGATCACCGGCACGCTGCCGCGCGCATCCTTGCGTGCGCGCACCGCCCGTGCGAATGCCATGCCGTCCATGACCGGCATGGCGCAGTCGCACAAGATCACGTCGAAGCTGGACCGGTCCAGCATGGCCAGCCCTTCGCGACCATCACAGGCGGTGCTCACGCGGTGGCCCAGGTGCTCCAGCTGGCGCTGCAGCAGCAGCCGGTTGGGCGCATGGTCGTCGATCACCAGGACGTTGACCCGGCGCCGTGCGCAGCCCGCCATGGGCGGCGGCACCGGCTCGGGCAGTTCCGTGGCGACGGCAAGCGCCAACGGCAGCGTCACCATGACGCGCGTGCCCTGGCCCGGCTGGCTGGACAGCGAGATCTGGCCTCCCATCGCGCTGGCCAGGCGCTGGCAGATTGCCAGCCCCAGCCCGGTGCCGCCGGCATGGGGCCGGGTGCGGTCATGCACCTGTTCGAAGGGTTCGAACATGCGCGCCTGCGCGCCGGCGGGTATCCCGATGCCGGTGTCGGAGACGGTCAGCATGACCTGCTGCACGCCGTCGCGAGGCGCCAGGGCGTCAAGCCTGACGTGGATCGTGCCGCTGTCGGTGAAGCGCACCGCGTTGGACACCAGGTTGGCCAGGATCTGACGGAAACGCAGCGCATCGACCTGGTGCAGCGGCGCAACGGCGACGCCGATGCCGCTGGTCAGCGGCAGGCCCTTCTGTGCCGCCACCGGCCCGAAGATCAGCAGCGTGTCCTTGACCAGCCCGGGCAGCGAAGCGGGTGCCGGGTGGATGCTGAACTTGCCGGCCTCCATCTTGGACAGGTCCAGGATGTCGTCGATCAGCGCCAGCAGGCCCACTGCCGACTTATGCGCCGTGACCAGCTGCAGGCGTTCCTGCTCGGCCAGCTGGCAGCGCGCCAGGGTCAGCTCCAGCATGCCGGTGATGGCGTTCATCGGGGTGCGGATCTCATGGCTGACCGAGGCCAGGAAGGTGGACTTGGCGCGGTTGGCGGCCTCGGCTTCTGTCTTGGCCTGCGCCAGTTCGGCCAGCATGTCGTGGCGTTCGGTCAGGTCGACGCAGCCGCCGGCCAGGCCCTTGACGGTGCCATCGGCGCCGCGCAGCGGTGTCAGCCAGTTCAGCACGTGGTGGGTGCGCGCGCCCAGGCGCAGGCAGCGGTCCTTGTGCAGCGGGATGCCGTCCTTGATCACCTTGCGGTAGTCGCGCTCCACCTCGGCCATGTCGATGGCGATGGGATGCACCTGGACCGATGTGTCCAGCGGCTGCCCGCGCAAGGTGTCGCGCGTGGCGCCGACCAGTTCTTCATAGCTGCGGTTGCAGGTGATGAGCCGCAGCGAGGCATCGCGCAGGTAGACAGGCTGGGGAATGCCGTCGAGCAGCGCCGACTGGATCGCGATATTGTCCTTCAGCGCAATCTCCGCGGCGCGGCGCCGGCGCACCTCGCGATACAGCACGAAGATCCATGCCAGCAGGCATGGCGTCAGCAGGCAGAGCAGCCCGGTCGTCCACCCCAGCACCTGCCAGTGCGCCTGTGGCGCTGCTTGTGGTGGCGGGGCTGGTTGCAGGGCCGGTGCCTCGGGCAAGGCGACTGGCGTGCCGGCCGGGGATGGCGCTGGCGCGGGATCTGCCGTCCGCTGGGCAACGGCGCAGGCCAATACGCTGACGAACAACGCGGCACTTGCCAGCCGCCAGGCGCGCGTGAAGCGGTGCGGGCAAGCGGTGGCCGATGGAGATTCGTTATGGATGGGCTGATGAATGGACAAGCGGGGCGGCAAAATTCAGTGAAACATGGCAGCGGCCGCCGCGCGGTTGGCGTAGCGGTGGCTGGATAGTTTTCACTCTATGGGCTCAGCCTCGATATCTCATTAGGACGAATCTGAGATTGGGGGTGAAATTTCCGGATCACGCGCTGTTGATGCCTTTCACGTCACATATCGAGGACAAATGCCGGGCAGCATCTCACGGGGCCAACGCCGGCATCAGCCAGGCACGCACGCGCCAGCGTCGAGAAACCCGATGGCGGCAGGCAGGTCCAAAACAAAACCTTCCGGTACCCCCTGCCATGGTCCGGCGACGTGGTTTTTCACCCGTGGCGGCAGCGTTATGATTGGATTGCGCAACTGCCATGGTCCGCATTGCGCCAGGCCTGCAAAACCAGCCGGGTTTTCGGAAGAAGCAAGCCCGCGCTCGGAAATTTCCGGTGCCCTCCGGCACAAATGCTGAGCAAAATGATGTGCATGGGCGCCCGGACATCAGGGCGCCTGTTATGGAGTTCAAGTTTTGACCACAATCCTGATCGTCGACGACCACCCGCCCGTGCGGGTGGTGCTAAAGACGCACTTTTCCCAGGTGCTGGGCATCACCCATGTGCTTGAGGCCGACAATGGCCAGGCCGCCATCGAGATCGTGCGGCAGTACACCCCCGACGTGGTGATCCTGGACCTGGACATCCCGAAGATCAACGGGCTGGACGTGATCCCCCGCCTCAAGGCCTGCCACCCCGCCGTGCGCATCCTGGTCATTTCCGGCCAGGACCAGAACACGTTTGCCCCGCGCGCGCGCCAGGCCGGCGCGCATGGTTTTGTCAGCAAGACCCAGGAACTGGCCGAGATCGTGCGCTGCACCGAGTCCGTGCTGGCCGGCTATACGGTGATGCCCGAAACCGACCGCGGCAACAACGCCGGCCACGCCGACGAAGCCGCGCGCCTGGCCAGTCTTTCCGACAAGGAACTGGTGGTCATGCAGATGCTTGCCAAGGGCATGTCGAACAAGGAAATCGGCGAAACCCTGTTTATTTCCAACAAGACGGTCAGCACCCACAAGACCCGGGCCATGGAAAAACTCGGGGCAAAATCGATTGTCGATGTCATCGACTTTGCGCGGCGCCACCATATCGCGATCGGCTAGCATGCTGCCCGTGATTCGACTCGCATTGAGAAGCGGCGCATGACCGGCGCGTTGCTGCTTGCCACGCCCGGCGACACGCGCTGGGTCGCCGGGGTTGCCCCGATCCTGCGCGATCTCGGCTTTGATGTGCACACCGACACGCCCGCGCCGGACGCCGCCGCAGACATCGGCCTGGTGATAGCCGGCGCCGCCACCGAGATCCCTGACAGCCTGTTGCGCGCCTGGCGTGCCACCGGCCCGGTCTGCGCCGTGGTGCTGCCGGCCGACGCGGTGCCGGTGCCCGGCGCGGACGAAGGTGTGATCGCCTGCCTGCGCGAGCCGGTGACCGAAGCGGCCATCGTCGCCATGCTGGCCCGCCAGCGCTACCTGGCGCTGTCCCCCCGCGAGGCCGCGGGAATCGGGCCAGCCATCGCGTCGCAGACCTTCGGCAACCGCGCCTTTGCCGCTGAGCTGGTGCACGCCCTGGTCACCTCGGCGCAGGCCGACCTGGCGCAGTTGCGCGCCGCTGACGGTGCGCTGGACACCGTGCGCAGCGTCGCCCACCGGCTCAAGGCATCTGCCCACTACGTCGGCTGCCATGCCTTGCGTGCTCTTGCCCAGCGCCTGGAGCATGCCGCCAGCGAGGGCGATGCCGCCAACGCCGCTGCGCTGGCCGCGATCGTGGCGCCGACGGTGGCGCGGCTGCTCGCCCTGCTGGCGGCGCTGCCATCGGAAAAATAGGATGGCGGCGGTCGCCGGCAGCTCCGGTGCGGGAATACACCGGATTGGCCCGGTGCGGTCGGTTGATTATGCTCGGATATATCAGGGCGCCGATTTTCAATATTCTGGAACTAATGACGCCGATTAATGCGGTGCGTTTTTATATGACGGCGCGGACGCCGGATTTTGATATTCGGCAGGACGGTTAGTTTGACGATATTTTCCGGGAGCGGGCATGGGTCAGATCATGGCGTCAATGCCGGAGTCGGCGTTTTATTTCCATCTGGCGGCGGTGACCATGCTGCTGCTGGGGCTGGCGCTGTATCGCGCGGTGTCGCACGTGATGGCGACCCCGGACGGGCGCAAGGCCCGCGCGCAGCGCCTGGCACTGGTGACCGCGGGGCGGCTGCTGGCGCTCGGCGGTATCTGGACCGCCATCGCCTATGGCCACGGCGCCTGGGAGCGCGCCGGCGCGCATAACTGCCGGCACCTGCCGTCGTTGGATGCCGCCGCGCGCTACGCAGCGGAATACTGCTATCTGGGTCGGGAGCGGGTGTTGCTGCGCATCTACGGCGTGGAGCGCGACCGCGTGCTGGCCCAGCGCACCTTCAACAGCAGCGGGCCGGTGCGGCTCAGCTGGGACGGCCAGGCCGTGGTCTTCGATGCCGCGGCGCCTGGCAAGGCAGGGCGCCTGGCGCTGCCGCCCACGCTGGGCGACCGGTTGCTGGCGCGGCTGCCCTGATCCGGCGCTCTACAACTAGTCTGCGTGCATGCGCGCCAGCAAGGCGTCCAGCCCCGCCGGGGCCGGCAGGCGCGCGATCAGCCAGCGCACCGCTTCGGACAAGCCCTGGCCGTCGTAGTCCGGCGCGAAGCTGTGCAGCGTGGCGCCGTGCAGGAAACAGCGCAGCGCCAGCCATTCCGGCTCCGGCGGCGCGTCCGGCGGCTGGCCGAACAGCATCTGCGGCACAGCCTCCAGCGGCGCGCGCACGGCGGTGGCCAGGCGCGCGTCGCCACGCGTTGCCATCCACACCTCCAGTATGGCGAGCGAGGTATGCCGCTGTGGGCGGGTCGCCAGGATATGCAGCATCAGGTGCAGGCACAGCGAGGGGCTGAGCGGGCCCAGCGCGGCCAGGCGCGCCGCCTCGCGCTCCAGCAGCCAGGTGAGCATGGCTGGCAGCAGGTCATAGCGGCCTTCGGGGAAATGGTGCCGCAGCGAGCCGCGGCTGCTGCCGGCCAGTTCGCACACGCGCGCTTCTGAAAAGGCCGCATAGCCTTGCTCGACGAGCAAGGTCACGGCGGCGTCGATCAGGGACTGGCGGGTGCTGGCGCTGCGTTCGGCTTGGGTGGACATCTGTCGGATTGTAGCAATGGCTGCCAGAGCGCAGCCTGGCGCGCGGGCAGGGTGGGCTTGCCTTGATCCGCGTCGATGAGGGCGGTACCAGGGCGGCCAGCATGCGGCGCGGCACAATCCGTTCGGGTACTTCCACCCGGCGCTGAGCGGCGTCAGTGGGGCGCCGCCGCCGGGATGTCGGCGCTGCAGCTGGGCGTCGCTTCGTCGTGCGAATGCGGCGCCAGCGCGCCCGGTATGCGCTGGCTGTCAAGCCCCTTGCCTTGCAGCCATTGCGCGGTGGTGGCCGCGGCGCGGTCGATCAGCTCGCCGCATTTGGAGTAGTCGTAGGGCGAGATGTCGAGCGGGCACAGCGGCGGCACCACGCTGATCTGCGCGCGGTCGGCGAAGTGCTGCAGGTCGTGCACGAGCTGGCGCGCCACCAGCAGCGAGAGCGCATTGAACGCATGCTCCAGCGCGCCGCGCGGCGGGCGGCGCTCCGCACAGGTAAAGCCCGCGGGCAGCACGATCACGTGCGTGGCACCAAGTGCGATCGCGGTGGATACCGGGGTGTTGTTGGCCACGCCGCCATCGATCAGCGTGCGGCCCTCGAACTGCACCGGCGGGAACACGCCGGGGATGGCCGCGCTGGCCAGCACCGCGTCGACTATGCTGCCGCTGGACAGCAAGACTTCGTCGCCGCTGTGCATGTCGGTGGCCACCACGTGCAGCTGCAGTTCCGCTGCTTCCAGCCGCAGCGTGCCGAAGTGCTGCGCCAGCAGTCGGCGCAGCCCGGCCGCCTCCACCAGGTGGCCGCGGTTGCCGCCGAACATGCTCCAGACGCTGCGCCAGCTCCACGGCAGGATGTCCGAGCGCCGGATGCCGCGCCACAGCGCGTCAAGCCGGCCGGCGCCGGCCACGCCCGGATTGCAGGCAAAGTAGGCGCCGTTGATGGCGCCGGCCGAGGCGCCGATCACGATATCGGGCATCACGCCCCATGCCGCCAGTTCGCGCAGCATGCCGACCTGGATCGCACCCAGGCTGCCGCCGCCCGCAAATACGAAGGCTGTCTTGTCCATGGCTGCGCCGGTCTCCCTGTCCAGTTTGCGGTCCTGAGCAAAGGATAGGTGACATCCGGGCCATCGGGCAGGTCGGACGGCAAGCCGTCTGCCGCGCTGGGGTCTGAGCCTGTGGCTCGCCTTCGCGAGGTAATAACGCAATTAACCGCCAGCAATATCCTCCAACCACCAATGCTGGCTAACAGCAGGGTGGTCGGTACCGTCAGCCATGACGCAGGCGCGGTGTCAGTCGAGAAACTCGTCGACAGGGATGCCGAGTTGGCCGGCCATGTGTTCGACCAGGCTTTGCAGCTTCGCCACCTTCTCGGTCAGGGCCTGCTGTTCGGCGCGCAGCTGTTCGAGTTCGCCCGGCGCGGCGGTGGCGCCGCCGGTGGTGCGGTCGGCATCGTCGGCGTCCGCCGCGGCGCTCACTTCGCCGCTCAGCAGGTGCATCCAGCGATTTTCGCGTGCGCCCGGCGCGCGCGGCAGCCGGACGACAAAGGGCGGCGCATGGCTGGCCAGTTCGTCAAGGAAGGCCTCGACCGACGAGATATCGGCAAAGCCGTGCAGGCGCGCGGTGTTCAGGCGCAGCTCCGCCGCGGTCTGCGGGCCGCGCAGCAGCAGCATGGCCAGCAGTGCGACGGACTGGCTGGGCACGGCCAGCACGCGCTGCATATTGTGCTCGAAGCGCGGCACGCGGCTGCTGCTGCCTTCAAAGACCAGGCTCAGGCCCTTGAGGCCATCGATGGCTTCAAGGATATCGGCCTCGCTGACGTTCATCACCGGGGCGCGGGCGGTCTTCTGGTTGCAGCCCGAGGCCAGCGCATTGAGCGACAGCGGGTAGGTATCGGGCACGGTGTGCTGTTTTTCGACCAGCACGCCGAGCACGCGGCCTTCGACGGGCGTCAGGGGGCGCAATGCCGGACGGGCGGGGCGGTCGCCAGCCTGGCTGGCGTCGGAATCATGGTTGGATTGCATCAAGACTGGTTTTTTGCTGAAGGTGACGGCGAATGCCGACACGCCGAGGCGCTCATTCAATCCCAAGCCAGCGCAATCCGCAACTGCGCCGTGCGATTCTCGCATTCTGCGCGCAGCCGTCTACTATCGATAGGCCGCGCGCAACCGGGAAGATGTGCCCAGGGCAGGCGCGGGTCCAGACGGGGAGGGAGCATGGCGATTTCGCAGTCGGAGGCAATGGCCCCGGATGAGGACACCGGCCCGGAGGCCGGCGGCGGCCTGGAGGCGCCGTATTCCACGCTGGAGTCACGCTGGCACCAGATGTTCCCGCAGCTCGGCGCCGACGACATGGCGCGCGTGCGCCGCTTTGGCACGCCGCAGAGCTGGCGCGCGGGCGAGAAGCTCTTTGCCATCGGCGATACGGGCCGGGGCATGTACCTGATCGGCAGCGGCCGCGTGCGCCTGATGCGGCGCGACGGGCTGGGCCGCGAGCACCAGATCACCGAGCAGGGCGCCGGCCACTTCCTGGCCGAGGTCGGCACGCTCAGCGGCCGCCCGGCGCTGGTCGACGGCGTGGCCGTGACCGATACCCAGGGCTATGTGATCACGCCAGAGCGGCTGCGCGCCCTGCTGGTGGCCGAGGCCGAACTGGGCGAGCGCATCATGCGCGCGCTGATCCTGCGCCGCGTGGGGCTGATCGAATTCGGCAGTGGGCCGGTGCTGGTCGGCCACGGCACCGAGCCGCAGCTGGTGGCACTGCAAGCCTTCCTGCGGCGCAACGGCTACCCGCATACGGTTATCGATATCGACGCCGAACGCGACTGCTCATTGCTGCTCGACTACGCCAACGCGCCCGCCAGCGACTTCCCGCTGGTGATCTGCGCCGACGGCCGCGTGCTGCGCGCGCCGGACGAAGGGCAGCTGGCTTCGTGCCTGGGGCTGTTGCCGGAGTTCGATCCGGTCCATGTCTATGACGTGGTGGTGGTCGGCGCCGGGCCTGCGGGGCTGGCCACGGCCGTGTATGCCGCATCCGAAGGCTTGTCGGTGGCGGTGATCGATTGCCGCTCGCCGGGCGGGCAGGCGGGTGCGAGTGCGCGGATCGAGAACTATCTTGGCTTTCCCACCGGCATCTCCGGACAGGCGCTGGCCGGGCGCGCGTTCGTGCAGGCACTGAAGTTCGGCGCGCATATCGCCATCCCGCTGGAGGTCAAGGCACTGCATTGCGGCGCGGACCCGATCCGGCTGGAGCTGGCCGATGGCCGCATGATCCCGACCCACACCGTGGTGATTGCCACCGGCGCGCAGTACCGTCGCCCGGACATCGCCGCGCTGGAGCATTTTGAAGGGCGTGGTGTCTACTACTGGGCTTCGCCGGTGGAGGCCAAGCTGTGCAAGAACGAGCCGGCGATGCTGGTGGGCGGCGGCAATTCGGCCGGGCAGGCAGCGGTCTACCTGGCCTCGCACGCGGCGCACGTGCATATGCTGGTGCGCGGGCCGGGGCTGGCCGCCACCATGTCGCGCTACCTGATCGACCGCATCGGTTCGCTGCCCAATATCACGCTGCACACGCACGCGCAGATCAGCGCGCTGGCGGGGGAAGGGTGGCTCAGTTCCGTGCGCTACGAATGCCGGGCGGAAAGCCCGGCCCCGGTCACGATGGACGTGCGGCACCTGTTCCTGTTCATCGGCGCCGATCCCAATGCGTCGTGGCTGCGCACCTGCAACGTCGAGGTCGATGACAAGGGCTTCGTGCGCACCGGCGGCGGCGAGCTGGGCTGCGCGTCGGCGGTGCCGTATCCGCTGCAGACCAACGTGCCGGGCGTGTTTGCCATCGGCGACGTGCGGGCGGGATCGACCAAGCGGGTCGCCGCGGCGGTAGGCGAGGGCGCGGCGGTGGTGGCGCAGATCCACGACTACCTGGCTCGGGTGCAGGCAGCCGTGGCGCGCTGAGCGCGGGCCACTCAGGCTTGCGCCTCGCGCTCCAGCAACTCGCGCTTGCGCGCCACGCCCCAGCGGTAGCCCGACAGGTTGCCGTCGCTGCGCACCACGCGATGGCAGGGAATGGCCACCGCCAGGTGGTTGGCGGCGCAGGCCTGCGCCACCGCGCGCACCGCACGCGGCGCGCCGATGCGGGCCGCGATCTCGGCATAGCTGGCGGTGCTGCCCGCGGGGATCTCTTGCAGGGCCTGCCATACACGCTGCTGGAACGCGGTGCCGCGCACATCCAGCGGCAGCGCCAGGCCGATTGAAGGTGCCTCGATAAAGCCCACCACTTGCGCCACCAGTTGCTCGAACTGCGCATCGCCGCCGATCAGGTTGGCGCGCGGGAACTGGTCCTGCAGGTCCTGCAACAGCGTTTGGGGATCGTCGCCCAGCAGGATCGCGCAGACACCGCGCTCGCTCTGGGCCACCAGGATCGCGCCCAGCGAGCACTGGCCGATGGCAAAGCGGATTTCGGTGTCGGCCCCGCCCGCGCGGTAGCGCGACGGGGTCATGCCCAGCACTGCGTCCGAGGTTTCGTAGAAGCGGCTGTTGGAGCCGAAGCCGGCGTCGTAGATTGCCTCGGTCACGGAGTCGCTGGTGCCCAGTTGCTCGCGGAGTTTCCTGGCGCGATGCGCGGCGGCATAGGCACGCGGCGTCAGGCCGGTGGCGGCCTTGAAAAGGCGGTGAAAGTGATAGGGGCTGACGCCCGCTGCGTTGGCCAGTTCGGGCAGCGTGGGCAGGGTGTCGGCGGCCTCGATGCGGCGGCAGGCGTCGGCCACGATGGCTGCGTGCCGGGCCGCCAGCGCAGGCGCGGCGGCACGTCGGCTGGGCCGGTAGCCGGCGGCTTCGGCCGCGGCGGCATTGTCGAAGAACTCGACATTGGCCGGATGCGGCAGGCGCGACGGGCTGCTCGGCAGGCAGTACACGCCGGTGGTCTTGACCGCATAGACAAAGGCACCGTCGGCGCCCGGATCGCGCGCCAGCACGCGAGCCCAGCGCGGGTCGCGTTCGATGGTGCTGACTTCCGGTTGTTCTGTGGGACGGGTCATGGGATACCTCACGTGGCGTCGTGGAAGATGATGCCCAGCGTGTAGCGCTGGCCCGCGTGCAGCCGGCTGACGCCATGCCGCAGGTTCACGCGGTAGCTGCCGCGGCTGCCCTGCACCGGGCGCTGGCTGACGGCGAAGACCACGGCATCGCCCTGGTGCAGCGTCACCACCTCGGCCCGCGACTGCATGCGCGGCCGCTGCTCGGTCATCACAAATTCTCCGCCGGTAAAGTCGCGGCCCGGCTCGGACAGCAGGATGGCGACCTGCAGCGGGAATACGTGCTCGCCGTACAGGTCCTGGTGCAGGCAGTTGTAGTCGCCGGGGCCGTAGCGCAGCAGCAGGGGCGTCGGGCGCAACTGGCCGGCGTCGTGGCAGCGGGCAAGATAATCGGCGTGCGCGGCGGGATAACGCACATCGATGCCCATGGCGGCGTTCCAGCGGTTGGCCACCGGCACCAGGTGCGGATACAGCGCCGTGCGCATTGCGGCCACGGTGTCGGGCAGCGGGTAGTGGAAGTACTTGTACTCGCCCTGGCCAAAGCCGTGCCGGCGCATCTCGATGCGAGAGCGGAACAACGCGTCCTGCGCATAGCCGGCGGCAAGCGCGTCGCATTCGGCTGCCGACAGCAGGCCGCGGATCGCGGCGCAGCCGTAGTCGTCGAGCTCGCGTGCAATGGCGGCCCAGTCGGTGCCATCGACGCGGGTGGCGATATCGGCTTCGTGCCTATGCCCCCGCGCCGTGCCGCGCGCTGGCAGTATTGGCCGGCGCGGCCCTGCCACGGCCATTTCGGGGCGCTGTATCTGGCTGATGCTCACCGCGGGTCTCCTTTCTCTCGCTTGCATGGTGCCAACTTTAGGCCGCCCGCGTGCACCTGGCACTCCGGGTCTTGCTTTTGAATTCTGCCCGGTCTCCTGCCTTGACAAGACAGATCTGTCTATCAATAATGAGACAGGTCTGTATCATATTGAGCAGCCTGTTCTTCCATCTGATTCACCCTGTTTCAGCAAAGGAGCCTCCGCATGTCCGCACAAGCCGAAATCCGTCCGCCGTTGCCCCCATTCACGCGTGAATCCGCCATCGCCAAGGTCCGTGCCGCCGAGGATGGCTGGAACAGCCGCGACCCAGAGCGCGTGGCGCTGGCCTATACCGTCGACAGCGCCTGGCGCAACCGTGCGGAATTCGTCAATGGCCGTGCCGACATCGTCGCCTTCCTGCAGCGCAAGTGGCAGAAGGAGTTGGATTACCGGCTGATCAAGGAGCTATGGGCGCACGACGGCAACCGCATCGCCGTGCGCTTTGCCTATGAATGGCACGACGATTCCGGCAACTGGTACCGGTCATACGGCAATGAGAACTGGGAGTTCGATGAGGCGGGGCTGATGCGCAGGCGTTTTGCCTGCATCAACGATGCGCCGATCAAGGCGGCGGACCGCAAGTTCCACTGGCCACTGGGCCGGCGGCCGGATGAACATGCGGGGTTGAGTGAACTGGAGTTGTGAAGCTGTTGGGTCCTAAAACCGAAGGCCCCGCTTGATGTGGTTCCTAGCTGGACCACCCCTCACCCCGGGCCTCTCCCCATGAGGGGAGAGGGAGCACACAAGCGTAGAGGGACACGCCTGAAACCCTCGTTACTGCATCTTGTCCAGGTTCCCGATCCGCACCAGCATCTCGGTGAACATCTGCATATCCAGGTTCAGGTCGGCCACTTCCTTGTACTCGCGCGCGTTGTGCGCAGTGTATTTCTTGCCCGGCATGGCCGGCCCGAAGTTGATGGCATTGGGCATCAGCTTGGCGGTGGTGCTGCCGGCGGTGGAAACCGGCTTGGCTTCCAGCCCGGTGGTATCGCCAAAGATATTCAGCAGCGTGGACAGCCACGCGCCCTTGGGATCGCGCGCCATCCAGTTGCCCTGGTCGTACTTGATTTCGACTGGCCCATGGGTGGCGGCCCAGCCGAAGATGCGCTTGGTGATCTTGCCGCCCAGCTCGTCCGGCGTGCGGCCACGCGGCATGCGCACGTTGGTGACCACGTCGACGTATTCGCCGCGCTCGCGCACCAGCGTGGGCGACATGGTCAGCGGGCCCATGAACGGGTCCCGGTAGGCCACCTCCATCCTGGTGCCAAGGTAATCCAGCCCGTACAGGTCGTTCAGGTAGCGGACCGCGTTCAGGTAGTGGTTCTCGGCAAATTGCACGCCGCTGGCCTGCAGGAACAGCGCCAGCCGCGGCAGCGGGTTGACCCCTTCCTCAGGGCGCGATCCGTGCGCCGAGGCGCCAGTGACCTTCACTTCCACGTCGTTGCCGGCGCGCTTCACGTCGATGGAGAACTTGCCGCGCGGGGTGTGGCGGCGCAGGAATTCAGCGCGTGCCTGTTCCAGCGCGGCAGCGACGGCGGCAGCATCGCCGCCGGCAATGCGCGCGGTGGCGGTCTCGGGGATGGCGTTGGCCGAGGCCGCGCCGCGCATGGCAACGATGGCAGGTCCCTTCCGGTCGGACTTGCCTTGCGCGCTCTTGTCGTCCGCCGCCTTGATGCCGAAGGAAACGGTCAGCGTGCCCGCGCCTTTCTCCGCCACCACCGCGGGGTATTTGCTGTCGAGCACGACGTTGTACTCGGGCAGGGTGGTGTGCTGGCGGTAGTATTTCATGCCGTCGCCGCCGGTTTCCTCGGTGGTCTCGATCATCAGGCGGATGGTGCGCTCCAGCGGCACGCCGCTTTCCTTGACGGTCTTCATGGCATACATGACCGCGGCGATCGAGCCCTTGTCGTCGATGGTGCCGCGCCCGTACAGCGTGTCGCCCACGCGCGTCATGCGGAACGGATCCAGCCTGGTGCCGTCCTCCAGTACCCATTCCTCGGCCACCGCGGGCACCACGTCGGCGTGGGTCAGGATGCCGAAGGTATCCTTGCCGCCGCCGGGCAGCGTGACCTCGAAGACCCGGTTGTCGACATTGCGGTAGGCCAGCCCGAAGTCGCGCGCCATGGCCTCGATCATCTTGCCGAACTCGATGATGGCGGGGTTCTCGTGCTGCGGGATTTTCTCGTCGCGCACGGTACGCAGCGCCACCATCCTGCCGATGGCGTCGATCACCGCGGCCTCGTTGCGGACGCGGTTGTAGACGCCCAGCAGGCGGCCGATATTGACCAGGTTGTCGCCGGCCAGTGGCGACCGGGCCTGCCACGCCGCCACGGCCGGCGCCACGGAAGGCTCGGCCCTGGCCGCGGCGGCCATGAATGCCTGCAGGTCGGCCTGGGCCGCCGTTCGGGTGCCGGAGACCAGCGCATCCAGCGCCGGTTTCTTCAGGGTTTGCGCCTGCGCGGGGTGCGCCAGCACCAGCGACAGCGCGAGCATCGGGGCCCATCGGCAGAGAGACGGCAGGCGGCAAGGTCGGGTCATTGCGGACAAAACGGGAGTCTGAGTGGATGCCGCATGATAGGGCACTCGCCGGTATTTGCCGAAAAAATATGCTTTTGCGTGCCCGCGGATGAAGTGCAAGGGCCGGCGCAATAGGGGATGGCTATGCCGAGTCAATAGCGTAAGGCAATCGTCGTGGTTAAAACGATGAATTGTACAAATCACATCCCGGTCTACAGAATGGGGCCTTCGCTGCAACCCGCAGCCGAAACCAACCCGATCCAGACCAAGGAGTGAACTGATGCTGCAATCCCGTGAAGGCCAACGCGTTCCCAATGTCGCTTTCCGCATGCGTGAAGACAACGAGTGGAAGACCGTCACCACCGGCGAGCTGTTCAACGGCAAGACCGTGGTCGTGTTCTCGCTGCCGGGCGCCTTCACGCCGACCTGCTCGTCGACCCACCTGCCGCGCTACAACGAGCTGGCCCCGGTGTTCGCGAAGCACGGCGTGGACGACATCCTGTGCGTGTCCGTCAACGACACCTTCGTGATGAACGAATGGGCCAAGGACCAGGAGTCCGAGAACATCACCATGATCCCCGACGGCAACGGTGAATTCACCGAAGGCATGGGCATGCTGGTGGACAAGGCCGACCTGGGCTTCGGCAAGCGCAGCTGGCGCTATTCGATGCTGGTCAAGGACGGCGTGGTGCAGAAGATGTTCATCGAACCGCAAGAGCCGGGCGACCCGTTCAAGGTGTCCGACGCCGACACCATGCTGGCCCATATCGCCCCGGACGCGCGCAAGCCGGACCAGGTGGTGGTGTTCTCCAAGGTCGGCTGCTCGTTCTGCGCCAAGGCCAAGCAACTGCTTGACGACAACGGCTTCGACTATATCGACGTGCCGCTGGACAACAAGGTGCGCGGCAAGGTGCTGGGCGCCGTGTCGGGCGAGATGACCGCACCGCAGGTCTTTATCAACGGCAAGCTCATCGGCGGCGCCGAGGCGCTGCAGCAGTACCTGGGCAAGTAAGCCGATTCTGCCTTCATCCCGCACCCGGGGACCGGCAGTCGCCGGACCCGATGGGGTCGCCTTGCCCGGCATGGCGGCCCCATCCAGCCCGCTGATTGACACCAGCTTGACGCCATCAAGACAAAGGAATTGACCGCCATGACCACCATCCAGACCGACGTCGCCGTGATCGGCGCAGGCACCGCCGGCCTTGCCGCCTACCGTGCCGCGATTGCCGCGGGCAAGCGCGCCGTGATCATCGAAGGCGGCCCGTACGGCACCACCTGCGCCCGGGTGGGCTGCATGCCCTCCAAGCTGCTGATCGCTGCCGCCGAGGCCGCGCACGAACTGCGCCACACTGCGCCGTTCGGCGTGCACGTGGATGGCGAGGTCCGCATCGATGGCCGCGAGGTGATGGCCCGCGTGCGCAGCGAGCGCGACCGCTTTGTCGGCTTCGTGGTGCGCGGCGTGGAGAACATCCCCGAAGCCGACCGCGTCCGCGGCTATGCCCGCTTTATCGACAACACCACGCTGGAAGTGGATGGGCACACCACCGTGCGTGCCAGCCGCGTGGTCATTGCCACCGGCTCCACGCCGATGCTGCCGGCGCCGTTCCAGGTGTTCGGCGACCGCCTGATCGTCAATGACGATGTGTTCGCTTGGGAAGACCTGCCCGCCAGCGTGGTGGCGTTCGGCCCCGGCGTGATCGGGCTGGAGCTTGGCCAGGCCTTGTCGCGCCTTGGCGTGCGGGTGCGCGTGTTCGGCGTCAGCGGCTCGCTCGGGCCGCTGACTGATCCCGTGATCCGCGCCTACGCGGCGAAGACCTTCAACGGCGAGTTCTATCTCGATCCGGACGCCAGGGTGACCGACATGGCCCGCGACGGCGACCAGGTGGTGGTGACTTACCTGGACCGCGAAGGCCGCAGCGTGACCGAGCGCTTCGACTATGCGCTGGTCGCCACCGGCCGCGTGCCCAATGTGCGCGGCCTGGGCCTGGAAAATGCCGGCCTGGCGCTGGATGCGCGCGGCGTGCCGCTGTTCGATGCGCGCACGCTCCAGTGCGGCAATGCACCGGTATTCATTGCCGGCGACGCCAACAACATCCTGCCGCTGCTGCATGAGGCCGCGGACGAGGGCAAGGCCGCGGGCGAGAACGCCGCCAGCTATCCGCAAGTGAAGCCGCTGGCACGGCGCGCGCCGATCGCGGTGGTGTTCACGGACCCGCAGATCGCGATGGTCGGCCAGCGTTACGCCGACCTGGCCGAAGGCACGTTCGTGACCGGCGAGGTCAGCTTCGAGGACCAGGGCCGCAGCCGCGTGATGCTGAAGAACCGCGGCCTGATGCATGTCTATGCCGACAAGGCCACGGGCCGCTTCCTGGGCGCGGAATGGACCGGCCCGCGTGCCGAGAACATCGCCCACCTGCTGGCGTGGTCGTACCAGCAGGGCCTGACCATCGGGCAGATGCTGGGCATGCCTTTCTACCACCCGGTGGTGGAAGAGGGCCTGCGTACGGCGCTGCGTGATGCGGAGGCGAAGCTGGAGGCCTGAGCGGGCCAGGTTTGCTAGACAGGTCTGTCTGTCATAGTATCGACCTATAGAGAGGCAGGGCGGCGCAGGGCGCTGTCCGGCCGCGCACCTTTACCGACTACGCCGCCACCATGGCCACGCCTTCCGCCCGCGACCGCATCCTCGACACCGCTGCCCGCCTGTTCTACCAGGAGGGCTACCGCGCCACCGGCATCGACAAGATCATTGCCGAATCCGGCGTCGCCAAGATGTCGCTCTACCGCCATTTCGCCTCCAAGAACGAGTTGATTTCGGCGTTCCTGGACCGCCGCCATGACGAGTGGATGACGTGGTTCCGGCAGGACGTGGAAGCCCGGCTGGCCGCGCGCCCGCACCTGGACGTGATTGCCGACGCGCTGGCGGACTGGTTCGGCCGAGACTTCCGTGGCTGCGCCTTTATCAACGTGGTGGCCGAGGCGGGCGGCGACGCGCGCGCGGCCGAACAGGCCGCGGCGCACAAGGCCGAGTTGGCCGCATTCGTCGCCGACATCGCCACGCGCCTGGGCCTGGACCAGCCGCAAGCGGTGGCCGAGGAAGCGATGCTGTGCATCGAAGGCATGATCGTGCGCTACCAGATGCAGCCGGATGCGGCGGTGATCGAGGCGGGGCGGCGGTTGCTGGGCCGGCTGCAGGCCGGCTGATTGGCTTGGGGGGCTGGCCACTGAGGCCGGGGACTGCCCAACACTTCCTTCGTCTGGCTTAGCGCCGAGGCAGCATCCGATGCGAATAGAAAATGTCTCGCTTCTGACACATTCAGGCTACAATTCTGTTGTAATTACGAATTATTCGCATTCGTAATCAGAATTTTCCACTTGCCACGCCGCGCCTGCGGGGTAGCTACCTTCCGATCCCTGAGTGATGTATTTCCACCCGACCAAGCAGGCAAAGCCGCGCTTTGCCCGCCCCGCGCTTGTCACCCCGCGCGGCCTTTCGCTGACCACCCTTGTATTGAGCCTGCAGGCCGGTGGCGTGTTTGCCCAATCCGGCGAAGTGCCTGCGCCGGCAACGGCCAGTGCCGCGGCAGAACTGCCGGCCGTCACGATCCGCGCCAGCAGCGACGACGAAACCGCCACCGGCCCGGTTCATGGCTTCGTGGCAAAACGCAGCGCCACCGCCACCAAGACCGACACCCCGGTGATGGAGACGCCCCAGTCGATCACCGTCATCACGCGCGACCGGATGGAGGCGCAAGGCGCGCAGAGCGTGCAGCAGGCCATCGGCTACAGCGCCGGCGTCTATGCCGGGCCGTTCGGCAACGACGCCCGCGGCGACTGGGGCCGGTTCCGGGGCACCGAGTTCACGCAGTACCGCGACGGCCTGCTGAACCAGGTCGGCTTCTACAACAACGTGCGGCCCGATGTTTACGCGCTGGAACGCATCGACGTGCTGCGCGGGCCGTCGTCGATGCTGTTCGGGCAGGGCGCGGTCGGCGGCATCCTGAACCTGGTCAGCAAACGCCCGCAGGCTGAGGCGGCGCGCGAGATCGGGGTGCAGTTCGGCAACTACAACCGCAAGCAGGTGCAGGCCGACCTGACCGGCCCGCTCGATGCGGACGGCAAGTGGCTGTACCGGCTGGTGGCGCTGGCGCGCGACAGCGACACGCAGGTGGACTACGTCAAGGACAACCGCTACCTGATCGCGCCTTCGCTGACGTGGCGCCCGAGCCAGGACACCTCGCTCACGCTGCTGGCCAACTTCCAGCGCGATGAAAGCGGGACCTCGGTCGGCTTCTTCCCCTGGCGGGGCACACTGCAGGCCAACCCGGCCGGCCAGATCCCCGATCACCTGTTTATCAGCGAGCCCGGCTTCGACCGCTACAACGCCGAGCAGGCGTCGGTGGGCTATGAGTTCCAGCACAAGTTCAACGACACCGTGACGGTGCGGCAGAACCTGCGCTATTCGCACAGCACGGTGGACTACCGCAGCATCTACGCGGCCGGTTTCAACGGCGCCGGCCACGGTTGGGTGCCGGGCAGCGATACGCTGATGCGCCGCACGGTCTACCTGAACCAGCCCACGCTGAACTCGTTCGCGGTCGATACCCAGGCGCAGACCAACTTCCGCACCGGCCCGGTCCAGCACACGCTGCTGACCGGCGTCGACTACCAGCACTCAGGGATCACGGGGCGCGCCGGGGTGGGGGGCACGGCCGCGCCGCTCAATGTGTTCAACCCGGTCTACGGCAATTTCACCCTGCCGGGCACGCGCGACCTGAACCCCGCCACGCAGGCGCAGACCGGCCTGTACGTGCAGGATCAGCTGTCGTGGAACAAGTGGCTGCTGATGCTGGGGCTGCGCTATGACTGGTCGCGCGCCGCGCAGGACAACACGCCCTCGGCCAGCCGCGACGACAGCGAGCTGACCAAGCGTGCTGGCCTGATGTACCGCTCGGACATCGGCCTCAACCCGTACGTCAGCTATTCCGAGTCGTTCCAGGGGCTGGCCGGCTTCAACAAGGCCAACCAGGCTTTCAAGCCGCTGCGCGGTTCGCAGTGGGAGGCGGGGATCAAGTACCAGCCGCCGGGCAAGAACGCCACGCTGACCATTGCCGCATTCGATATGCGCGAGAAGAACCGCAAGACCGCCGGCGTGGTCAACGGCATTCCCGATTCAGTCCAGGTGGGCGAGGCACGTACGCGCGGCATCGAGGTTGAGGCACTGGCCTCGCTGTCCAGCCGGCTGGACCTGATCGCAACCTATACCTACCTGGATGCGCGCGTGATCGACGGCACGCCGGCCGAGGTGGGCAAGAAGCTGGCGAGCACGCCGTCGAACATGGCGTCGCTGTGGGCCAACTATCGCTTCAAGCTGTTTGGCGTGCCGGGCTTTGTCGCCGGCGGCGGGGTGCGCTATGTCGGTCCCAGCTATGACGGTGCCGACCAGAACCGGGTGGGCGGCGTCACGCTCTACGACGCGATGATTGCCTATGACCACGGCCCGCTGCGCGTCTCGCTGAATGCCAGCAACCTGTTCGACAAGCAATTCCTGACCACCTGCCTGGCGCGCGGTGACTGCTACTTCGGCGCGCGCCGCACGGTGGTGGGCAGCGTTACCTATCGCTTCTGAGCCGCCTTGCAGGGAAGCGCGCCTGCGGCCGGGGCGGCGATAGCGGCGCGCTTACTCCGAGTCGGGGATTGGCGCTCCCTGCACTTTGGGCGCCGGTTCGGCCCGCATGGCGTCTGCGGGCCAGAGCGTCAGGAAGGTGCGCGCGACCTCGGGATCGCGGCAGGCGAGCCAGTCGTCCCACTGTTCACGCGGCACGATCACCACTGACCGCTTTTCCTCGCCCGGCTTGTGAAAGCGCTGCATCACCGGGTGCTGGGCCGAGTTGATGGTCAGCATGGTGAAGGACAGCGACTGGTCCGGCCAGCTGCGCCACAGGCCCGCAATGCCGAAGGCCGGCTCGCCGGGCAGCCAGACGCGCCAGCGCACCGGCTTGCCGGGCGGGCCGCCGGGCGCTGCATCTTCGGGATACGCAAACTCATAGAACGCCGTGGCCGGCACCAGGCACAGCTGGCCCTGGCGCCAGTAGCGCGCAAAGGCGGGGCGTTCGCCCACGGTCTCGCTGCGGGCATTGGTGGTGTCAAAGCGCCGTGCGCCGGGCGGGATGCGCGGGCGCGGCACCATGCCGAACGAGGCCAGAGCGCCACTGCGCGTGCCATCGTCCGCGGCGCGCACGATCGGCGCCGCGTAGTCCGGATAGGTTTCAGCCTTGTACAGCCCCGGCGGCGGTTCCACGCCGAAGATCTCGCGCAGGATCCGGCTCTGGACCGGGGCGTAGTTGGTGCACATGCGCTGTCTCGTGGCGGTGATGCCCGTATCGTCGGCGCCGGGCGGTGCCGCGTCAAGGGTGCCCGGAGGTGCGTCAGGGTTCACGGCAGGGATGGCAAAAACCGTCAGCCGCGCTGGCGGAATCGGTTATTGCCTGCTCCCGTGGCGCTCGCGCACACTCTTGCGGCAGCCGTTGCGCGCCGGCACCCCGCGCGCAGCGGCCACCTACCAAAAGGCACCAGCCGGAATACAGGAGACATCATGCGCGACTACGCCCAAGCCTTCGACGGATTTTCCTATGACGACGCCGTGGCACGGCAACTGCACGGCAGCGTGGAGGCAATGAACGCCTGCGTCGAATGCTGCGACCGCCACGCGCTGCCGGGCCGTATCGCGCTGTTCTGGGAAGGGCGAGACGGCAATTCGCGCAGCTGGACCTTTACCGAGCTGCAGGCACTGTCCGCGCAGTTTGCCGGCTTCCTGAAGGCGCAGGGCGTGCAGCCGGGCGACCGCGTGGCGGGCCTGCTGCCGCGCAATGCGGAACTGCTGGTGACGATTCTCGGCACCTGGCGCGCCGGCGCGGTGTACCAGCCGCTGTTCACGGCCTTCGGCCCCAAGGCCATCGAGCACCGGCTCAATGCGTCCGGCGCGAAGGTTGTGGTCACCGATGGCGCCAACCGCCCCAAGCTGGATGACGTGGATGGCTGTCCCGCCATCGTCACCGTGGCCGGCGACAAGGGCCGCGGCCTGGTGCGCGGCGACTTCAGCTTCTGGGCCGAACTGGAACGCCAGCCGGCGTCGTTCGAGCCGGTGCCGCGCCGGGGCGACGACCCCTTCCTGATGATGTTCACCTCCGGCACCACCGGCCCGGCCAAGCCGCTGCTGGTGCCGCTCAAGGCCATTGCCGCGTTTGCCGGCTATATGAGCGACGCGGTCGACCTGCGCGCGGAAGACGCTTTCTGGAACCTGGCCGATCCGGGCTGGGCCTATGGCCTGTATTACGCGGTCACGGGCCCGCTGGCGCTGGGCCATCCCACCACCTTCTACGATGGCCCGTTCACCGTGGAGAGCACATGCCGTGTGATCCGCAAGTACGGCATCACCAACCTGGCCGGCTCGCCCACGGCATACCGGCTGCTGATCGCCGCGGGCGAGGCCGTGTCAGGCCCGCTGCGCGGGCGGCTGCGCGCGGTCAGCAGCGCGGGCGAGCCGCTCAACCCGGAAGTGATCCGCTGGTTTGCCAGCGAGCTGGGCGTGACCATCCACGACCACTACGGCCAGACCGAGCTGGGCATGGTGCTGTGCAACCACCATGCGCTGGCGCATCCGGTGCGCATGGGCGCGGCCGGCTTTGCCAGCCCCGGGCACCGCGTGGTGGTGGTGGACGATGAACAGCGCGAACTGCCGCCGGGCCGGCCGGGCACGCTGGCGCTGGACCTGAAGCGCTCGCCGATGTGCTGGTTCGGCGGCTATCACGGCACGCCCACCAGCGGGTTTGCCGGCGGCTACTACCTGACCGGCGATTCCGCCGAGCTGAATGACGACGGCAGCATCAGCTTCATAGGCCGGGCCGACGACGTCATCACCACCTCTGGCTACCGCGTGGGCCCGTTCGACGTGGAAAGCGCGCTGATCGAGCACCCGGCCGTGGTCGAGGCCGCGGTGATCGGCAAGCCCGATCCGGAGCGCACCGAGCTGATCAAGGCCTTTGTCGTGCTGGACCCGCAATATGGCGCCGCGCCGGAACTGGCCGAGGCGCTGCGCCAGCACGTGCGCAAGCGCCTGGCCGCCCATGCCTACCCGCGCGAGATCGAGTTCGTCGCCGAGCTGCCCAAGACCCCCAGCGGCAAGGTCCAGCGCTTTATCCTGCGCAACCAGGAAGTGGCCCGCGCGCGCGAGGCGGCCGCTGCCTGAGGCCTGAGCCGTTCCCGGACCGCTTCCTATAATGAGGAAGCGGTTGCCAGGCCCCGGGGGTGAAGGAGCCTGCGGCGCCGCGCAAGGCGCGCCTGCAGGCAGGGGCGCGCGTCTTCCATCTCCAGACCAATCGGGCGAGGCGAACAAAATGCAGAGTAGCGAAGCGGTGCTGACGCAGGCGCGCGCAGCCTTGGCGCATGTGCCTTATCAGGGTCATGTCCTCCATCCCACCATCCAGTTGCGGCTTTCCGACGGCGCGCTGATCCTGGAAGGCGAGGTGGCCGATATCGTCGACAAGACCCGGGCCGCGGCGACGGTGCGGCGCGTGGACGGTGTAACCAGCGTGATTGATCACCTGCGCGTGGCCAATGGCGGCATGCAGGTAGGCGACGGCGAACTGCGCGACGCGGTGTGCGAGCGCCTGCTCAATGCCATCGATTTCCGCAATTGCAGGATCTGCGCGCGCGTCAAGGGCAAGCCCGAGGCCATGCGCGAAGCCGTGGGCGAACGCAGCGGCTGGATTGAAGTGGAAGTGCACGACGGCGTGGTCACGCTGTGGGGGCAGGTAATCAGCCTGTCGCACATGCGCCTGGCAGGGGTGCTGGCCTGGTGGTCGCGCGGTTGCCGCTGCGTGGTCAATGAACTGGTGGTAGCGCCCGCCGAAGCCGACCGCGACGACGAAATCACCGAGGCACTGATGCTGGTGCTGGAGACTGATCCCTTCATCGATGCCGGCCAGGTCAGCGCGCGCACCGAGAACCGCGTGGTGACGCTGGAAGGCTGCGTCGCCAGCGAGGACACGCGGCGCCAGGCCGAGCGCGACGCATGGTACGTGCAGGGCGTTGAGAACGTGGTCAACCACATCGCCTTGCGCACCTGAGCGCGCTGCCCTGGGCGCGGTCACTCCCCGGTGCCGCGCCGTACCGCGGCATCTTCCATGCGCCAGTAGCGCCGCCGCGCCCGCAGCGCAAAGCGGGCGCGATAGTCTGACATCGACATGCCCGTGGTGCGCTGGAACAGCCGCCGGAACGCGGCGGCGTCGCTGTAGCCGCAGGCTTCGGCAATGCCCTGCGTGCCGTGCAGCGTGACTTCCAGCAGCATGCGTGCGCGCTCCACGCGCAGGGTGTGCAGGTAGTCCAGCGGGCTCAGCCCGGTGACCTGGCGGAAATGCCGCAGCAGCGTGCGTTCGCTGACCGCGGCCGCCTGGGCCACCGCGGCCAGCTTGTAGGGCTCGGACACATGGTCCTGCAGCCATTGGATGGCGCGATACACCGGGCTGTCGGCGGTGCGGCTGAGCCAGCGTTGCGACACCAGTGCCGGCACGCTGCGCTGGCGCTCGGGCTGGAACAGCATCAGCCGCGACGCCGCCTGTGCCAGGTCCGGGTCGTGCAGGTGGCCCAGCACGCGCAGCATGAATTCCACCTGCAGCGCCGGCGCCACGCACGAGAACACACGCTGGTGCACGCTCATGGCCTGGTCGCTGCCCAGGTCGCAATGCGGATACTGGCGCATCATCCAGCTCTGGTACATCCACGGCGCGCCGGTCCTGGCGCCGTCGAGCAGCCCCAGCTGCAGCGGAAAGACCATCCCCGACGAACACGCCGCGATCCAGCCGCCGGCCTGCGCATGGCGTTCCACCAGGCGCAGCGCCGCGGCATCGCGCTTCACGATCTCGCCCAGCTGCAGCGCATTGCTGGCCAGCAGGGCCGGGATCACCAGCAGCGTGCGGCGGTCCGCGGCCCGTGCGCGCCGGGTGGAGGACACCAGCCCCGGCAGGTCCGCCGCCAGCGTGCGCCCGTTGCTGCCGCACAGCTGCCAGCTCAGCGTGGGCGCGGCGTCGGGCCGCTGCAGGCTGGCGACGCCGGCCACGGTGCGGAGCACGTCGAGCGTGGTGAACAGGCTGCCCGGCATGGCTTGCGGCAGCCATAGCAGGCGGACATGCAGCGGGATGTTCTGTGACGGCGGCGCGATGGCGGCGGGCATGCCTGGGGGCGTGGTCGGGTGCATGGCGCGAAGAGTTGGCAGGATGCCGTGGCGGGATCGGCATCCGGATTGGCGATATTGATCCTCCACTAAGGTTCTGGCAAGGGCTAGCATCGTGCCGTTGTGCCGCGGCGCCGCCCGTGCGCCGGGGCATGGCACCAACAAGACCAATCCGAGGAGATTCCATGCCGTTTTCCGTTCGCCACGTTGCCGTTGCCGCCGCCCTGACGCTTGCCGGGGCCGGTACCCTGGCCAGTGCCGCCCAGTCCGATGCCGCGCTGCTGTCCGCCGCGCAGTCGGCCCAGCCCGCGCTGGTGCAGTCGCTCAAGGAGATGGTGTCGATCGAATCCGGCAGCGCCAACGCGAAGGGGCTGGCGCAGATGGCCGGCTATACCGAGAAGCGCCTGCATGCGCTGGGCGCGAAGGTTGAACGCATGCCCGTCACCAAGGGTCCGGGCACCATGGTCAAGGCCACCTTCACCGGTACCGGCAAGCGCCGCATCATGCTGATTGCCCACATGGACACGGTGTATCCGGACAACACCCTCGCCACGCAGCCCATCCGCGAGGAAGGCAACCGGCTGTACGGGCCGGGCATTGCCGACGACAAGGGCGGCATCGCCGTGATCCTGCACTCTCTGGAGATCCTGAAGAACCAGGGCTGGCGCGACTATGCGCAGATCACGGTGCTGTTCAACCCGGACGAGGAGGTCGGCTCGGTCGGCTCCGGCGAAGCCATCGCCGCGCTGGCCGCGCAGCACGACGTGGTGCTGTCGTGCGAGCCGACCGCGGCCAAGGACGTGGTCAAGGCCGAGTCGCTGCTGCTGGGCGCTTCCGGCACCGCCACCGCCACGATGCAGGTCAAGGGCCGCGCATCCCACGCCGGCGCCGCGCCGGAGCGCGGCCGCAATGCGCTGCTCGAACTCGCCCACCAGCTGCAGCAGACGCGCGACACCGCCAGCCTGGTGCCGGGCTCGCAGCTGAACTGGACCCAGGCGCAGGCCGGCACGGTGCGCAACCAGATCCCGGAAAGCGCTGTCGCCTACGGCGATGTGCGCACCACCGCGGCCGGCGCCGCCGAGAAGCTGAAGGTGGCGCTGCAGGACAAGGTCAAGTCCGGCCAGCTGGTGCCGGAGACGCAGACCACGGTGACGATGGAAGAGGGCCGCCCGCCGTTCGTGGCCGACGCGCGCGGCCGCGCGCTGGCCAAGCGCGCGCAGGAGATCTACGCCGAGCTGGACGGCCGCACGCTGGCCCTGGCCGAAGGCACCGGCGGCGCCACTGACGCCAGCTATGCCGCGCGCTCGGGCAAGCCCGCGGTGGTGGAAAGCTTCGGGCTGGCCGGCTTCGGCTATCACGCCCGCGACGAGTACATCGAACTGGACTCGATCGTGCCGCGCCTTTACCTGATGACCCGCATCCTGCAGGATATCGGGCGCAACTGAGCCGGCGCCGCCAGGCCTGCGTTGCCGGCGCCCGGTTGCCCCTCCCGGCAAGCCTGCTACAGTGTCATGGCTGCCCGCATGCGGCGGCCATGACAAAAGAGACCTTGCAGGGGGAGACAGAGATGAACCGCAAAGGCTTGCTGGACGCGGCCACGGCACTGGAAGACCTGGCCGCCGGCCGCACCCCCGCACCCGCGCAGGTGGCCGCCGGTGCCGCCGCGCTGGAAAAAATCCACGCCGATTACCCGGCCTGGCGCGACGTGGGCGATGCCTTGTTTGGCCTGAAGGCGCTGGCCGGCGGCAGCGGCATGGCGCTGGACACCAAGGGGCGCCAGCGCGCCGGCCGGCTGGCCGATGTGGTGCGCAGCCTGCTCGACCAGATCTGAGGGGCGGTGCTCCCGGGAACCCGTTCTACAGCATCGACTCGATCGGCAGGATCGACAGGAACCAGATGCCAAGCCGGCGCCACCAGCTGGTGTTCGGCTCGGTGTCGTGGCGGATGACTTCGTCGTCGCGCCGTTCCAGCCAGTACAGCTTGCCGGTTTCATCGAGCTTGACCTGGTAGGCCGCGCGCGGCACCACGCTGGCGAAGGTGGATTCGATCCGGCCGGCCAGATCCGGGCTGTCGATGACGAAGCCCAGTTCGGTGTTGATCGTGGCCGAGCGCGGGTCGAAATTGAACGAGCCCACGAAGACCCGGGTGCCGTCGACGGCAAAGGTCTTGGCGTGCAGGCTGGAGCCCGAGCTGCCAAAGGGGCCGGCGCGCTCTTCCTTCTTGCCGGGCGCGGCCGAGCGGCGCAGCTCATACAGGTCCACGCCAGCTTCCAGCAGTGCCTTGCGCCGCTTGGCATAGCCCGAATGCACGGCGGCCACGTCGGTGGCTTCCAGCGCATTGGTCAGCACGCGCACCGCCACGCCGCGCCTGGCCATGTCGGCAAAATAGGACGTGCCGCCCGTCGATGGCACGAAGTAGGGCGAGACCAGGTCAAGCTCGCGCTGCGGGTCGCCCAGGATTTCACGCAGCTGGTGCGCCACCAGGGTGTCGCGCGATGCCTCGCCGAGCGCCTTGGCCGGGTTGTCGCTGACCATGCGCGTTCTTGCCCACTGGAAGCGCAGCGTGCCGTCCAGCATCCGCTGCACGTCAGGCAGGTCGCGCACCGCGGCCAGGTAGGCGGCGGCAGCGGGGTTCTGCTCGACTGCGCGGGCATTGCTGACCAGCGCCTGCAGCCGTTCGACGCTGACCGGCGGCACCAGCCGGTCCACCGGGTAGGCCGACGCACTGGACCAGTAGCGGTCGAAATCGTGCGCCACGTCGCCGGCCGCGGGCCCGATGGCGATCACGTCGAGGTCGGCAAACAGCACGCCATCGGTGGCGCCGAAGTATTCGTCGCCGACATTGCGCCCGCCGATGATGGTGGCGACGCCGTCGGCGGTGAAGGACTTGTTGTGCATGCGCCGGTTCAGGCGCCGGAAATCAGTCAGGAAATTGAGCGCCTTGGGGTGGCGGATCACGAACGGGTTGAATATCCGCACCTCGACCTGCGGATGCGCGTCCATGGCCGCCAGCCATTCGTCCATGCCGGCGATGCCGTTGTCGTCAAGCAGCAGGCGCACGCGCACGCCGCGGTCGGCGGCTTCATGCAACGTTTCCAGCAGCAGGGTGCCGGTCAGGTCGTCGCGCCAGATGTAGTACTGGACGTCTAGCGTGCGCTGCGCGGTGCGCGCCAGATGCACGCGCGCGGCGAGGGCAGCGTAGGCATTCTCGAGCGGATGGATGCCGCTCAGGCCCGGATGGCGCACCACTTCGCCGGCCACCGCCTGGCCCAGCGGCGTGGCCTGGGATTCGGCGGGCGTCAGCGCAAAGGATTCGGTGCGGGGATCCAGCGGCGGCAAGGCGCAGCCGCCGAGCAGGGCCGCACAGCACAGCAGCAGCGAATTGGCGCGCAGGCGGCGGTGGGGGGCGAACGCGGCGTCTGTCGGCGATGGCATGGCGGGTCCTGTCGGGCCCCTCGCGGGGTCCGATCGTTACGGCAATGCCGCCATGTTGCCATGCCGCGCGGGCCGCGGGCTTAATTACGCACCGGGAGCGGGAAGTGGTGGCGCGCCACGGGGCTCCGGCGCATCGCTCAGGCCAGGGACGATATAGAGACGGGCGTGCTCTCCTTACGCCTTGAGGCGGCGGTCCGATGGCGCTGGCAGGAACTGGTCAGTCCAGATGTCCGCCACCGTCAGCGGCGCCTTGATGCCGAAGGCGCCGACGGTTTCATCCAGCGTTGCCTGCAGCCGTGCCGGCGTGGCCGCGCCCCAGCCGTCGCGCCGGGTGTCGGGCGTCTTCATGGTGCCGTCGACGATCAGGCGCAGGCGCTCAGTCTCCAGCGCCTGGTCGGCCAGCGGCTCGCGCGCCTTGACCGCGGCACCGCCCGCGGCGGGATCGGCAATGGCGTCGAGCCAGCCGCGGGTAGAGGCCTTGACGAAGGCCTTCATCACCTCCGGATCGGATGTCATGCTCTTGCGGTTGGCCACCAGCCCGTTGCCGTAGGACTTCATGCCGTAGTCCGAGAAGCGGAACACGGTGATCTTCTCTGGCCCCATGCCGCGCGCCTTCAGGTTCACCAGGCCGGTGAAGAAGAAGTAGGCGGCGGCATCGAAGTCGCCCTTGACGAAGCGCGTGTCGCCGATATCGGGCGTGATGCTCTCCCACTTCACGCCGCCGGGGTCGAAGCCCTGTGCCCTGGCGAAGACCGGGAACAGCTTGCGCGAGGCATTGAACGGCTGGCCCAGGATGGACTTGCCGGCCAGGTCCGCTGGCCTGACGATGCCGCTGCCCTTGCGCACCAGGATCGCGTTCGGATTCAGGTCATACTGGATGGCCACCGCCTTGAGCGCGGCGGACGGATTGGTGGTGTTGAATTCGATCATCGCCGCGAGGTCGGCCGAGGCGCAGTCATAGGCGCCGCCCGCGACCAGGCTGATGGCCGAGGCCGAGCCGTTGCCGGTATCGATGGTGACGTCTAGCCCGGCGTCCTTGTAGTAGCCGCGCTGGTGCGCCAGCAGGAACCCCGCGCCCGAGGCTTCCACCTTCCAGCCGAGATTGAACTTGAACTTCTGCAGCGAGCCCGCCGCGCGGACATGGGGCACCGCGAACGGGGCGGCGGCAAGCAGGGCGGTGGCGCCAGTGGCGCGCAGGAAGGAACGGCGACGCATGTCTTTCTCCGGAACGAATGTCACTGGACGATGCGTGCGCGGGCCGGTGGCGCGGGTGCGGAAGGAGAGCGTGGCCTCCCAGGACGCCGGCACCACGCCGCGCCGGCATGCGGCCAGGGCATGCGCGGGGACCGTGCACATCATCGGGAGCAATTTCCGGGCGGCGTGCCGCTGAACGCTTCTACTCCGCTGCGGTTTCAGCAGGATCCGTGCCGGGCGCTGCGCGGCGCCATGCACCAAGCCGTTGCCCGGCATGCGCCATCACGGCGCAAGCCCCGGCGCAATCGCTGCGATCCCGGTGCAAAAACCCCTGGCCCGGAACCTGCATAACCTCGGGCAAGAGTAGAAGCGTTCACCATCCGCGCGGCGCGTCGCAGACGCACGCCGGATGGCCGGGAATTGCTCTTGAAGTCCGTGCCTCTCGCCATCGCGCAGGCTGGCACAGGCGACCTCAGGAGCGCGTTGTCCCGGCGTGCGTTGCCATGGTGGTCTGCCTGTGCCGGCGAGGGGCCGATCCCTGACCCGCTTTGCACAAGGAACACCATGAGCCAACCAGACACCGCCTACGCCCTGGCCGAACTCCACCGCGAATCGCGCATGGGCGCGTTCGGTTCGGAAACCCGCCAGCGCGAGATCCGCCGCATCGACCTGTCCGACTACGCGCGGCGCAAGGCGCAGATCGCCGACGAACTGTGGCAGGCATCGGTCGACGTCGGCTTCTTCCAGATCGCCAACCACGGCATCGACCTGGCCAGCGTGCGCGAAGCCTTTGCCATGACCGAGCGCTTCTTCGCGCTGCCTGACGCCGTTAAGGCGCAATACCCGCTGCAGAAGGCCAACAACGCCGGCTGGGAAAGCCGCGCGCAGGTGCGCCCCTCGACCGGCACCCCGGACCAGAAGGAGTCCTACCAGATCACGCGCCCGCACATGGCCGGGCTGTGGCCCGGCGATGACGAACTGGAAGGCTTTCGCGCCACCATGCTTGCCTTCGAGGCGCAATGCTGGGAGGTGGGCATGAAGGTGCTGTCATGCTTCGCCGGCAAGCTCGGCTTTGCCAGCGACTTCTTCACGCAGGCGCACGATCCGCGGGCGCCGGACTACCAGAGCACGCTGCGGCTGCTGCACTACTACGCGATCCCGCCCGAACTGCGCGACAAGCTGGAGCTCTGGCGCGCCGGCGCGCATACGGATTTCGATTGCCTGACGCTGCTGTTTCAGCGCCCCGGCCAGGGCGGGCTGCAGGTCTGCCCCGGCAAGGAGATGGAGGCGCAGGCATGGACCCCGATCGAGCCGGACGAGGAAGTCATCACCTGCAATATTGGCGACATGCTGATGCGCTGGAGCGACGACCGGCTGCCGTCGAACTTCCACCGCGTGCGCAATCCCGCGCCGGATGAATACATGGGCCCGCGCTACAGCATGGCGTTCTTCTGCCAGGCCAACCGAGGTGCGATGATCGAAGGGCCGGGTGGCAAGTATCCGCCGATCAGCGCGGGGGACTACCTGCGGCAGCGGGTGAATGCGAATTTCAAGGGGTATTGAGGCGCGGAAGAATTTCCATGCCGACGGTCTGCTCCCCCTCTCCCGCTTGCGGGAGAGGGAGTCCACCCGCAGTCGCTGGACGCGCCGGTAGTGAGCCTACGACTTACGAAGCCGCGACAACCCCGCAAGCAATCCGCCCGCCCGCATTACCGGTCGGCTGCGTCTTGTAGTCGTCCGGATCCTTGTGTACCACCACCGCGCGGCCGATCACCCCGTTGGCGCCCGTGCCAACGGTCAGGTCCGGCAGCAGCATGCTGACGCGAACGTTGCCGCTGGCGTCCGCGGTGACGTTGTTCATGTCGCCGGCATGGTGGTCGGGCATGGTCATCTGGCCGTGGGGCTTGCCGGTCGGGTTGAAGTGGCCGCCCGCGCTCATCGCGTCAGGCGCGGAGCAGTCGCCCTTCTCATGGACGTGGAAGCCGTGCACGGAGTTGGGCGGCAGGCCGGTGATCGCCGCAGTCATCATCACGCCGCCGGGCTGCTGCTGGAAGGTCACGGTGCCGCCAGTATTGCTGCCGCTCTTGGGCTGGAGCGTGGCCGCCGCCCTGGCGCTGCTGCTGGCGCTGGTGCCGGACGCGCTGGCCGCAGACGAGGAGCTCATGCCGGAGCCGGCGCAGCCGGCCAGTGCAATGGTCGCGGCGATGCAGGCCGCCAGGGGGGGAAGCACTTGTTTCATCGGACTCCTCTTCTTGTCATGATTTCGGAAGAAACAGTATAGGCTGGCCGGCGCCAGGCCGATTTCCGGTTTTGTCCTACATGCCGCACTAGACTGAGTGCACTAGTGTCCTGTTCCGTAGATACGGAACAGGACACTAGCCAATCACGCCATCAGGCTGCGGCTGCCAGCCGCTGCTGTGCCGCACCAAAGTGCGGGTGGCGCGAGAACAGGTCCGCTGCCCAGTTGACGAACACCCGCACCTTGGCCGACAGGTGCCGGTTCTGCGGATACATCGCCGAGATCGGCAGTTCTTCGGTCTGCCAGTCGGTCATGACCTCCACCAGCCGGCCGCTGGCCACATAGGGCTCGGCCATGGCGCGCGAGACCCGTGCCACGCCGTGGCCTTCCAGGGCGCAGCCCATGTAGACATCGGCATCGTTGGTGGAAATGGCCGACGGCAGCAGCACCTCGCTGCGCTCCATGCCGCGCGCCATGGGCCACGGCATCTCACGGCCGGTGCGGTTGGACAGGAAATTGACCGCCTTGTGCTGGGCCAGTTCGGCCAGGTCGTGCGGGGTGCCGAAGCGGTTCAGGTAGATCGGCGAGGCGTAGAACGCCAGTTGTACATGGCCGATGCGGCGGGCCACCATGGATTCCTCGACCGGCGTGCCCACGCGCAGCACCACGTCCACGCCTTCCTGCAGCAGGTCGATCGGCTTGCCGTTGATGGTCAGGTCCAGCTTCAGGTCCGGGTAGGCCTGGAAGAATTCGTGCAGGTGGGGCACCAGCACCAGCTGCGCCAGCCCCGCGGTGGTGTCCACCGACAGCGTGCCGCGTGGCGAGTTGTTCTGCCGCGTCAGCGACTGCTCGGCTTCCTCGACATCGGCCAGGATGCGCACGCACCGTTCGTAATAGGCCGCGCCGTCGTTGGTCACGCTGATGCGGCGCGTGGTCCGGTGCAGCAGCTTGACGCCCAGGTGGGTTTCCAGGTTCTGGATCAGGCGGGTCAGCGTGGCCTTGGGCAAGTCCATCGATTCCGCGGCGCGCGCAAAGCTGCCGACGTCCACGACCCGGGTGAATGCCTGCATTGATACGAGACGGTCCATGATGAGGTTCCGACGATAGATCCGAACGGCGTGCCGCGCGCGCTCGTGACGCACGTGGCCATGCTGGTTGTTGTTGTGGGGAGTCTGCCGGCTGGCTGGTACAGGGACTGCGCGCTGGCTGGGCGCGGGTTCCGGCATGGATTTCTGATCGGGCGCGCACCGGCCTGGCAGACCGCCGCGCGTGCCGAGAGCCGCAGTGAATCACAAAATCCAAGACCTTGTCATGCGTGGGGATATGCGGTTTCAGTGGCATGACGGGGCGGTTTGCGATTATTCCAATCCCGGAACAGTGCATTGGCGATCTCTCGCTTTATCCCATCCTCGTCAATCACCATAATCCGTTGCATCGCAACACTCAAGCGCATTGTTTCCGCCGTGCGCCAACGCCATGTCCGAGAAGCCAGGCCAACGCCCTGATGCAGCCAGCGCCGCCTCTGCCCCCACGGCAGCCGGGCAGGGGCAGGTGCGCGTGGCCGAGCATACGGTGACCAGTGACGGGCGCGAGATCCTGGTTCGGGTGTGCTACCCGGCGGGCTATCCGGCGCCGGGCGCCGAGGGCGCCGCGCTGCTGCCCTGGCTGGTGTACCTGCATGCCGGCGGCTTCGTCGAAGGCGGCCTGGAACATGCATGCCATCTGGTGCAGGACCTGGCCACCACGGTGCCGGCGGTGGTGGTAACGCCGGCGTATTCGCTGGCGCCGGACCATCCGTTCCCGGCGGCGCCGGAGGACGCGCACAGCACGGTGCAGTGGGTGCTGCGCAATGCCCGGCGGCTGAAGCTGGACAAGATCCGCTTTGCGCTGGTGGGCGAGGAGGCCGGGGGCAACCTGGCGATCGCGCTGGCGCAGATGCTGCGCGACCGCGGCACCGCGCAACCGCGCGGGCAATGGCTGATCCGCCCGGTGACGGACCCGTGCCTGCAGCATGCGTCCTGCGCGGGGTTCGACGGCGGGCAGGTGCCGATGGACACCCTGCGGCGCCTGGCCGACAACTATCGCGATTACCTGCCGACGCCGGCGGATACGGTGCATCCGTATGCCGCCCCGGCGCTGGCCTCGCGCCTGGCCGGGCTGCCGCCCACGCTGGTCCAGGTGGCTGAATACGACGCGCTGCGTGCCGAAGGCGAAGCCTTCGCCGGGCGCCTGGCCAAGGCCGGTGTGCCCGCCCAGGCCATGATCATGCCCGGCGCCTGCGGCGACGGCGTGGAAGAGGCCCATGACAGCTGTCAGGCATGGGTCGACGAAGGTGCGCGGTTCCTGCGGCGATGTCTGGCCGCGGCCGACTATACCTCATCCCTGACTGAACGCCGCGCTGACGCCAACGCCAGCCGGCCTGGAGCCAAGCCCGCCGGCTGAGCCGCTCTAGACAACCGCCAGCCGGCTCTGTTTCGGCCAGAGCCAGGACCGCCGCGACACGCAAGCGGTCCTAAGTCCGACCATCAGTTTGGCCATGGTTCCGGTCCGCCCACGCGCACCGGCAGGCGGCGTTCGGCCATTTGCTTTTCCGGTTGAAGAAAACCCGATCCAGGAGTTTGAGAAATGCAGCAGCAGAAACGACGTACTTTGATTGCCCTCGCCATCGTCGTGGTGCTGGGCGCCGGCGTGGCCGGCTCGATCTTGCGCCCGTGGCATGGAGGCGAAGCCCATGCCAACACCCCGCCGCCCGCGCCGGCGATTGAAGTGGCCGCCGTGGTCGGCCAGACCATCACCGAGTGGGATGAGTTCTCCGGACGGGTCGAGGCCGTGGAGCGCGTCGAGATCCGCCCGCGCGTCGGCGGCACCATTGACGCCGTGCACTTCCGCGAGGGCGCGCTGGTGAAGAAGGGCGACCCGCTCTTCACGATTGACCCGCGTCCTTATGCCGCGGAAGTCGCCCGTGCCGACGCCGCGCTGGGCGCGGCGCAGGTGCGCGCCGCCCATGCGCAGAGCGAACAGACGCGCGCCCAGCGGCTGCTGGACGACAACGCGATCTCGAAGCGCGAGTTCGACGAGCGCATCAACGCGGCCCGCGAAACCAGTGCCAACGTGCGGGCTGCCCAGGCGCAGCTGGAAACCGCACGCCTGAACCTGGCCTACACCCGCATCACCGCGCCGGTCGCCGGGCGCGTGTCGCGCGCCGAGATCACCGTCGGCAACCTGGTGGCTGCGGGCACGGGCTCGCCGGCCCTGACCACGGTGGTGTCGGTGTCGCCGATCTATGCCAGTTTCGAGATCGACGAGCAGAGCTACCTGCGCTACACCGCGCCGGGTGCCGGCGGTGGCCAGCCCAACCTGCCGGTCTACCTGGGCCTGGCCAACGAGGACGGCAATCCGCATGAGGGCAAGATCCAGTCGGTCGACAACCGCCTGGACCCGCGCAGCGGCACCATCCGCGTGCGCGCGGTGTTCCAGAACGAAGACGGGCGCCTGCTGCCGGGACTGTACGCCAAGGTCAAGCTGGGCGGCGGCGCGCCGCATGCGGCGGTGCTGGTCAATGACCGCGCCATCGGCACCGACCAGGGCAAGAAGTTCGTGCTGGTGGTCGACAAGACCAACAAGCTGGTCTACCGCGAAGTGGAACTGGGGCCTAACCATGACGGCCTGCGCGTGGTGCGCAAGGGCCTGAAGCCGGGCGAGACCATCGTCGTCAATGGCCTGCAGCGCGTGCGGCCGGGCGACACGGTCCAGCCCAAGCCGGTGGCGATGGCCTTCCGCAGCGAACTGGAACCACGCGGCACTACGCCTGACCGCAAGCAGGCTGCGAGCGAGAAGGGCGAAGCCGGCGTGAAGCCGGTGAGCTGAGTCATGCGAGCCGATGGTTTGCTCCCCTCTCCCGCTGAGGGGAGAGGGAGCCGGCCTGAGCGATGTTTGATTCCGTCGCTTATGGTAACCACGTGAACCCGCACACCCAGCGCCCCTAGTTTTTTTCGCTCCCAAAGCAGTTGATGGTGCCCGCCATGGCGGGCCGCCAGGGGAGCGTTTTTGCAGAGACCAAGATGAATCTCTCTAAATTTTTTATCGACCGCCCCATCTTCGCGGGGGTGCTGTCGGTGCTGATCTTCCTGATTGGCGCCATATCGATGTTCAAGCTACCGATCTCGGAGTACCCGGAAGTGGTGCCGCCGTCGGTGGTCGTGCGCGCGCAGTTTCCGGGCGCCAACCCCAAGGTGATTGCCGAGACCGTGGCTTCGCCGCTGGAAGAGCAGATCAACGGCGTCGAAGACATGCTGTACATGTCTTCGCAGTCCAACAGCGACGGCCTGCTCACGCTGACCGTGACCTTCAAGCTGGGCACCGACCCGGACAAGGCCCAGCAGCTGGTGCAGAACCGCGTCTCGCAGGCCGAGCCGCGCCTGCCGGAAGACGTGCGCCGGCTGGGCATCACCACGGTCAAGAGCTCGCCGGACCTGACCATGGTGGTCCACCTGGTCTCGCCCAACGACCGCTATGACATGACCTACCTGCGCAACTACGCGGTGATCAACGTCAAGGACCGGCTGGCGCGCCTGCAGGGCGTGGGCCAGGTGCAGCTGTTCGGCTCGGGCGACTACGCCATGCGCGTCTGGCTCAATCCGGAGAAGATGGCCGAGCGCCAGCTCGCCACCAGCGACGTGGTCAGGGCCATCCGCGAGCAGAACGTGCAGGTGGCGGCCGGCGTGATCGGCCAGTCGCCGGCGCTGCCGGGCGCGGACCTGCAGCTGTCGGTCAATGCGCAGGGCCGCCTGAGCACGGTGGAGGAGTTCGGCGATATCGTCGTGCGCACTTCCGCAGACGGTGCCGTCACGTACCTGAAGGACGTTGCCCGCATCGAGCTGGGCGCGTCTGAGTACGCACTGCGCTCGCTGCTGGACAACAAGCCGGCGGTGGCCATTCCCATCTTCCAGGCGCCGGGCTCCAACGCCATCCAGATCTCGGATGACGTGCGCAAGACCATGGAAGAGCTCAAGCAGAACTTCCCGGACGGCATCGACTACAGCATCGTCTATGACCCCACGCAGTTCGTGCGCCACTCCATCGAGGCGGTGACGCATACGCTGTTCGAGGCCATCGCGCTGGTGGTGCTGGTGGTGATCCTGTTCCTGCAGACCTGGCGCGCGTCGATCATCCCGCTGCTGGCGGTGCCGGTGTCGATCGTCGGTACCTTCGGGCTGATGCATGCGTTCGGCTTCTCGATTAACGCGCTGTCGCTGTTCGGGCTGGTGCTGGCCATCGGTATCGTGGTCGATGATGCGATCGTGGTGGTGGAAAACGTCGAGCGCAATATCGAAGAGGGGCTGACGCCGAAGGAGGCCACCTACAAGGCCATGCGCGAAGTCAGCGGCCCCATCATCGCCATCGCGCTGACGCTGATCGCCGTGTTCGTGCCGCTGGCCTTCATGACGGGCCTGACCGGCCAGTTCTACAAGCAGTTCGCGCTGACCATCTCGATCTCGACCATCATCTCGGCGTTCAACTCGCTGACGCTGTCGCCGGCGCTGTCGGCACTGCTGCTCAGGAGCCATGACGCGCCCAAGGACTGGTTGTCGCGCTGGATGGACCGCGTGTTCGGCGGTTTCTTCAAGCGCTTCAACCGCTTCTTCGGCCGCAGCGCTGAAAGCTATGGCCGTGGGGTGAAGGGCGTGATCCGCCGCAAGGGCTCGGTATTCGGGGTCTACGCGGTGATGCTGGCGCTGACCTGGGGCGTGTTCCAGCTGGTGCCCAAGGGCTTTGTGCCGGCGCAGGACAAGCAGTACCTGGTGGGCTTTGCCAAGCTGCCGGACGGCGCCACGCTGGACCGCACCGAGGACGTGATCCGCAAGATGAGCGATATCGCGCTCAAGCATCCGGGCGTGGAATCGGCGGTGGCCTTCCCGGGCCTGTCGATCAACGGCTTCACCAACAGCCCCAGCGCCGGCATCGTCTTCGCCACGCTCAAGCCGTTCGAGGAGCGCAAGACCAAGGAGCTGTCCGGCGCGGCGATCGCGGCCGACCTGAACCAGAAGTACGCGGCCGTTCAGGATGCCTTTATCGCGGTGTTCCCGCCGCCGCCTGTGCAGGGCCTGGGCACCATCGGCGGTTTCAAGCTGATGATCGAGGATCGTGCGGCGCTGGGCTATGACGCGCTGTTCGAGGCCACCAACGCGTTTGCCAACAAGGCGCGCGCCACGCCCGAGCTGACCGGCATCTTCAGCAACTACCAGGTCAACGTGCCGCAGCTCGACGTCAGGCTGGACCGCGTCAAGGCCAAGCAGCTGGGCGTGCCGGTGACCGAGGTGTTCGACACGCTGCAGACCTACCTGGGCTCGGCCTATGTCAACGACTTCAACAAGTTCGGCCGGACCTACCAGGTCAAGGTGCAGGCAGACGCGCCGTTCCGCGCCCATGCCGAGGACATCCTGCAGCTGAAGACGCGCAACGCCGCCGGCGACATGGTGCCGCTGTCGTCGCTGGTGCAGGTCAGGCAGGGCTTTGGTCCGGACAGCGTGGTGCGCTACAACGGCTTTACCGCCGCCGACATGAACGGCGGGCCCGCGCCCGGGTTCTCGTCGGGCCAGGCCCAGGCCGCGGCCGAGCGCATTGCCGCCGAGACCCTGCCCAAGGGCATGAAGTTCGAATGGACCGAGCTGACCTACCAGGACATCCTGGCCGGCAATGCGGGGGTGTGGATCTTCCCGCTGTGCGTGCTGCTGGTGTTCCTGGTGCTGGCTGCCCAGTACGAAAGCCTGACGCTGCCGCTGGCGGTGATCCTGATCGTGCCGATGAGCCTGCTGGCGGCGATGACCGGGGTGTGGCTGACGCAGGGCGACAACAACATCTTCACGCAGATCGGCTTCATCGTGCTGGTGGGCTTGTCAGCGAAGAACGCGATCCTGATCGTGGAGTTTGCGCGCGAACTGGAGCATCACGGCCGCACCGTGGTGCAGGCCGCGATCGAAGCCAGCCGCCTGCGCCTGCGCCCGATCCTGATGACCTCGTTCGCTTTCATCATGGGCGTGGTGCCGCTGGTGATCTCCACCGGCGCCGGCTCCGAGATGCGCCATGCCATGGGCGTGGCAGTGTTCGCGGGCATGCTCGGCGTGACCTTCTTCGGGCTGTTCCTGACGCCGGTGTTCTATGTGGCGCTGCGCCTGCTGGCCACGCGCGGCCAGCGCCGCGCGGCCACGCAAGAGCAGGGCGCGCAACTGACGGCATCGGCTGAATAATGGTGATCAACATGAATGCCCCTGCATTTTCGACAACAAATTGGCTGCCTAAGCTGGCGACCCTGGCGGCAGCGCTGATCCTTGCGGGCTGCTCGCTGGCCCCGACCTACAAGGTGCCCGAAACGGCCACCGTGCCGGCCTTCAAGGAGGCCGAGGCCGCCCAGGCCGAAGGCGCGCAATGGAAGACCGCGACGCCGGCCGAAGGCCAGCATCGCGGCGACTGGTGGAAGATCTTTGGCGATGCCGAACTGGACCGCCTGATCGACGCGGCTGGCAGCTCCAACCAGGATCTGGCGATTGCCGCTGCCCGCCTGAAGCAGGCGCGGGCCTTCACGGGTGCCACTGAGGCGGATCTGTACCCGCAACTGAGCGTGGGGCTGGACCCGACACGCGCGCAGCCGTCGGCGGCCTCGCAAGGCTTGCCTGACGGCACGCGGGTGCCGCCGCAGACGGTGCTGAAGGCGCGCGCGTTCGCCAGCTATGAGCTCGACCTGTTCGGCCGCGTCGCGTCCAGCGTCAACGCCGCCCGGGCTGAAGGCGAGGCCGCGGAGGACCTGTACCGCTCGGTGCAGCTGGCGCTGCAGGCCGACGTGGCGCAGGCGTACTTCGCGCTGCGCACGCTGGACAGCGAGCGCGACCTGCTCAATGCCACCATCAAACTGCGCGAGGATGCGCTGTCATTGCTGAAGAAGCGCTATGACGCCGGCGAGACCACCGACCTGGATCCCGCCCGTGCCGAAGCTGAACTCGGCACCGCGCGCGCGGACCTGGCCGGCATCGAACGCCGCCGCGCCAACCAAGAGCATGCGCTGGCGGTGCTGACCGGCGTGCCGCCGGCGGCATTCTCGCTGCCGGCGCGCCCGTTCGACGCGGCGCCGATCGCGATTCCCGCCGGGTTGCCGTCCGAGCTGCTGGAGCGCCGCCCCGACATCGCCGCGGCGGAACGCCAGATGGCCGCGGCCAACGCGCGCATCGGCGTGGCCAAGGCGGCGTTCTTCCCGCGCATCACGCTGACGGGGCTGTTCGGCTTTGAATCGGCGGACCTGTCGAACCTGTTCAAGTGGTCGTCGCGCACCTGGGCGCTGGGGCCGCTGATCGGCTCCACCATCGCACAGACCGTGTTCGATGGCGGCCGCAACAGCGCCAACCTCGCCGGTGCCCGTGCCGCGCACGAGGAATCCGTGGCCGGCTACCGGCAGACCGTGCTGGTGGCGTTCCGCGAGGTGGAAGACAGCCTGGCGGACGTGCGCTGGCTCAGCCAGCAGGCCGGCGCGCTGGACGGCGCACTTGGCGGCGCCCGGCGCGCGGCGCGGATCTCGCGTAGCCGCTACGATGCCGGCGCGGTCGATTACCTGACGGTGATCGATGCCGACCGTACCGTGCTGCAGTCGCAGCGCGAGGCCAACCAGGTGGCCGGCCTGCGCGCTGCGGCAACGGTGTCGCTGATCCGCCGGCTGGGCGGCGGCTGGGGCCCGCTGCCGGAGACGGTGGCGGCCGTGCCGGCGCCGGCGGCCGAGGGCGCGCCGGCATCCCAGGCCCGCTAAGCAGCGCGGGACTGGCGCGATGCTTCCCAGTCACTACACTGGAAGCATCGCGCCATGCGTACAGGATGCACGGGGGCGCCCCGGATGCATCCTGTCCCGCCGCCATGCTTGTTCGACACAGGAAACCGTTCTGGGGACTGATCTTCGCCGCGATCACCGTGGGCATGCTGCTGGCGCCGCTGCCATGGTCCGACCGCACCGCCATCCATGACGAGGTGGTGATTGCGCGCCCGCCAGCGCAGGTGTTCGACTACGTGTCCACGCCGCTGCACTGGCCCAAGTGGCATCCGGCCTCGCTCGGCGTGGCGGGAGCGACCGACCATCCGCTGGGGCAGGGCGAGCGCGTGACCGAGACCTTCATGGTGGCGCAGCGCGGTGGCGCGGTGGTCTGGACCGTCATCGAAAGCCAGCGGCCGCGCACATGGTCGATCGAAGGCGTGGCCGAAGGGCGCAGGGTCGGCACCATCACCTACCGGCTTACGCCCGCCATGACGCCGTCGCTGACCCCGTCGGCCGAACGCACGCGCATTGAGCGGGAATTCCGCTACCGGTCGCCTACGCTGCTCTTTGCCCTGATCAACCGCCTGACGCTGCGCGAGCGCGTCCAGGCCGAGTCCACCGAAGCCGTGCGCCGGCTCAAGGCGCTGCTGGAGACGCAGCCGCCATAGCGCGCGGCGATGCCTTGCGTGGGACACCGATCCGGCCTAAGTTGGAGCCATCCCTCAGTGCGTCCAGCGAGGCCCGTATGCCGTTCCAGCTGCAATCGACCGCATTCGCCCCGGGTGGCGAGATTCCCGCAGAGCACACCTGCGAAGGCGCCGATATTTCCCCGCCGCTTGCCTGGACCGGCCTGCCGCCCGGCACGGCCAGCCTGGCGCTGATCGTCGACGACCCCGACGCACCCGACCCCGCCGCGCCGAAAATGACCTGGGTCCACTGGCTGCTCTATAACCTGCCGTCCCATGCCGAGGCGCTGCCGGCGGATATCGGCAAGGCCGGGCTGCCCGCGGGCACGCGCGACGGGCTGAACGACTGGCACCGCGCTGGTTATGGCGGCCCGTGTCCGCCGATCGGCCGGCACCGCTACTTCTTCAAGCTGTATGCGCTGGACGTGGCGTTGCCGGACCTGGGGATGCCTGACAAGGAGGCGCTGGAGCGGGCGATGCGGGGCCATATCCTGGCCACCGCAGAGTTGATCGGCACTTACCAGAAGCTGCAGCGCTAGGCGCGGTGCGGCCGGAGGCTACGTCATGTCGTACCGAATGCTCCGCCTTGATGTTCGTTGGCCGTGGTGGCGGCTGGCGGCGGCCGGGGCGCTGTCACTGCTGGCCGTGGCCGGCCCGCTGCGTGCCCAGCCGCATGAATCCGGCCCGATCACCATCGGCGGTTCGGCGCAGGTGCAGGGGCCGCTGACGGTGCACGGCAAGCTGGTTGTCGCCGGCCACGTCTATGCCAGCGGCCCGCTCACCGCCGCGTATTTCACCGGGCCAGCCACCGCACGGGGGCTGCCGTACGGCGGCGGCTATCTCAAGGTCTTCAACGGCCCGGTGACGGTGCATGGCGACATGGTGGTCAGGGGCGACCTGAGCGTGGCCGGCCCGCTGACCGTGGACGGCCCCATTGCCGCCAGCGGCGGCATCGATGCCGACGGGCCCATGCGCGAGCGCGAATACGGGCGCTGACAGCGCGCACCGGCGCCACGCAATGCCGGCATTGCCTGCCGGTGTTGCACAATACCGGCTTTGCAATTCTTGCATCGACCGGGGACACCGCATGGCAAAGCAGGGCGCAATGGGGCTGAGAGGTATCGCATTGTTCGAGGCCGCCAAGGGCTTGCTGGTGATCGTGGCCGGCCTGGGCCTGGCCGCACTGCTGCACCGCGACGCCCAGGCGCTCGCGGAAGCCATCATCCAGCGCCTGCATGTCAATCCGGCCAGCCGCTATCCCACCATCTTCCTGTCCTTGCTTGCGCATCCCGACAACGCCCGCCTGTGGGCCATCGGCGGCTCTGCCGCGGTCTATACGCTGATGCGCTTTGCCGAAGCGTACGGGCTCTGGCGCGGGCTTGCATGGGGCAACTGGATCGGGGTGTGGTCCGGCGGCATCTACATTCCGCTGGAACTGTACGAGGCCCTGGTCCACCCCAGCTGGCTGCATGGCACGCTGGCGGCAGCCAACCTGCTGGTGGTGCTTTACCTGGCGCGGGGGCTGCTGGCGAAGTCGACCGCCAGGGGGTCGTGATCCGATGAACGGTAGGGGCCGGGCGCGTAGTGGCCCGGCACCGCAGGCGCACCCGGCGCCGGGGCATAGGAGAAGGCCGGAGGCTCGTCGGCATTGATATGCCAGGCATGCACGGCCATGACATGGCGGGCCGCGGCGGCATCGGCAAGCACATGATCGAGATAGCCCGCCTGGCCGTTGTAGACGTAGCTGTACGCCGGCTTCCCGGCGAATTCCGCGACCATGTCGGCATAGCCGCGGTGCGCCAGCACGCGCACGGGGTCTTCCATGGCATAGCTGTTCAGGTCGCCGATCACCAGCACGCCCGCGCCGGCCACGCCCGTCGGCGTTGTGCCCAGCCATTCGGCCAGCGCCTGGGCTGCCTGCACGCGCGCGGGATTCCAGCAACCCTGGCCATCACCTTGGTCGGCTTGCGCGCCGGTGGCCTCGGTGCACGTCTTGGACTTGAAATGATTGACCACGACCGTGACCGGCGTGCCGCCAGCCGCCGCGCGGAAGGTGCCGGCCAGCGGCTGGCGGCTGCGCTCGCCCAGCCAGGTGGTGGCCGCGCGCCCGGCGGGCACGGCGGTGCGGGCGTTGTACAGCAGGCCGACAGCGATGGCATCGCTGCCAAGCGCCGGCGTGCCGGGATCGAGCACGCGCCAGTCCGGCCCCAGCCGCGTGGCCAGCTGGCGGATCGCGCTGTACTGGCCGTAGCCGTCGTTTTCTACCTCCATCACGCCGATCACGTCCGCATCCAGTCCCCGCAGCGCGGCGAGCAGCCTGGCTTCCTGGCGTGCCAGCGCCGCGGCGTCCTGCGCGCCGCGGTTGCCGGGGGCATCGAAACCGCCGCCCTGGCCGTCACCATTGAAGTAGTTCTGCAGGTTGAAGGCGGCCACGCGCAGCGTGGTGGCCGGATGCCGCGGCGGGGCACCGCGGCGCGGGTTGGTGGCCTGGAATACCGGCGCGCTCGCTCCGGGCACCGGCTGCAGGCGCCACTGCCCGTGGCGTTTTTCCAGCACGCCCTGCACGCCGCTGACCGTGTCTCCGGCCCGCACCGGGTGGTCCGCGGCCAGGCGCGGTGGCGGGTAGGGCACCACGGCGGGATACTGCCGCGTCGAGCCATCGTCAAGCAACAGCCGGTTGCGGGCGTTGGCGGCGGCGGCTTGCCGCGCGGCCGTTCCCGGCAGTGCCTGTTGCGTCGGCGCGATGGGCCGGCCGTCGCTCAGCGCCAGAGTGCCATAGCGACCAAGCTCATGGGTATCGGCAACCGTCAGCGTCTGGGGCAGGCGCACCAGCATGCCTTCACGCGCGGCAAGATCGGATTCGCCCGCGACCGGCAAGGCCAGCGTCTGCGGCGTCACCGCCATGCTGCGTGCGCACACCGCCAGCGCACCGGACAGCACCAGCTGCGTCTGCCCGAATTTCTCTTCGACCCTTCCGGACACGCGCACCATGTCGCCGGCGCGCGCCGTGGTGCGTGGCGCATAAACAAACAGGCCTTCCGACACGCCGGGCCGGTGCAGGCGTTGCGCGTCCGCGGTCTGCAGGAAGAAGCCGCGCAGGCTGCCATCGCCGCTGAAGGCCGCGGTGACGACTGCCTCTACCTCCACCACGCTGCCCGCGAGCGGCGACGCCGCCGCGGCACCCTGGATCTCGGCGATCGACGTCGCCGGCGTGCCGCATGGTTGCGATGCAGCATGCGCGCCCGCCAGGCAGGTCAAGGCGAGGGCGGGCAAGACGGCCCGGGCGAGGTGGCGCTTGCGCAGGGACATTCGCATGGTGTTATCGGCAGGTAGTGGCAGGGTGGACGATGCTAACCGCCGCGTGTAACGGAATGCTTGCAGCAGGCATGTGGCCCCGCGATCGTGCTAAGGTAGCAGACACCCGCCGGTGCCCCGGCATCTACTCCATTGGTAAAACCGTCATGATCAAGGAAATCGCACAACTCACCATCAAGCCCGGCATGGACAAGCAACTGGAGCAGGGCGTGAGCCAGGCCACGCCGCTGTTCCTGCGCTCGCGCGGCTGCCACGGCGTGCAGCTGTTCCGCTCGATCGAGCAGCCGGAACAATACACGCTAGTGGTGGAATGGGAGACGGTGGACGACCATATGGTCCATTTCCGCGAATCGCCCGAGTTCCAGCAATGGCGCGCCCTGGTCGGTGAAACCTTTGCCGCGCCGCCTGACGTGCACCACGTGGCCAAGGTCCTGTAAGCGCACGCCATGAGCACCCGGCCGGAACGTCCCCGCCATTTCTCGATGCTGCGCGAGCTGCAGCTGGCCGATGTCTTTACGCTGGGCAATGCGGCCTGCGGCATGGGGTCGGTGTTCTTCGCCATGTTCTACGTGGCCGACCAGCAGTTGTCGCATTTCTACACGGCGGCGGCATTGGCGCCGCTGGCCTTTATTTTCGACGTGCTTGACGGCCGCATCGCGCGCTGGCGCCATGCGCATTCGGCGCTGGGGCGCGAACTGGATTCGCTGGCCGACGTGATCTCGTTCGGCGTCGGGCCGGCCACGCTGGCCTTTGCCGCCGGCATGCGCGGCGGCTGGGACCTGGCCGTGCTGATCTACTTTGTCTGCTGCGGTGTCAGCCGGCTGGCGCGCTTCAACGTCACCGCCGAATCCCTGGCCGAGGGCAGCGACAGCGGCAAGGTTGCCTACTTCGAAGGCACGCCGATCCCGACCAGCGTGCTGCTGACCGCGGTGCTGGCATGGTGCGCCTGGCAAGGCCAGCTTGGCGGCGAACTGCCGGGCGGCGCGTGGGTGCTGGGCCCGGCGGTGCTGCATCCGCTGGCGCTGCTGTTCGCGCTGTCGGGCACGCTGATGGTCAGCAAGACGCTGCGCATTCCCAAGTTCTGAGCCGCCGGCGGCTTCGCTTCTGGCGGCCCCTTGCTGCGGGCCTCAGGCAGGCGCCGCATTTCCCGCCTCGGGACCTGCTGGCCGCGTGATGACCTGCCCGTCGCGGGCCCCGCTGTGCGCGCCGTGCTGCCAGGTAATGGTGCCGTTGACGATCACGGTGTCGATGCCTTCGGCTGGCCGGGTGGGGGTTTCGTAACTGGCGGCATCGCGCACGTTGGCCGCATCGAAAACGACGATGTCGGCATGGTTGCCCACGGTAAGCGTGCCGCGCCGGTGCAGGCCGAAGTTGCGCGCCGTCAGTCCGGTCATTTTCCAGACCGCCGTCTCCAGCGGGAACAGGCCGACCTCGCGGCAGTAGTGCCCCAGTACGCGCGGGAAGGTGCCCCACAGGCGCGGATGCGGGCTGGCGCCGACGGGGATGCCGTCGGAGCCGATCATGGTTTCGTCGAAGGCAAGGATGCGCTGGACATCGTCCTCGTCCATCTGGAAGTAGATCGCGGTGCCCGGCTGCAGGCGGCGCGCGGCTTCGTCCTTGGGCACGCCCCATTCCCTGGCGATGTCGTCGAGATCGCGGCCCGCGCATTCGGGGTGCGGTTCGCTGGCGGCGATCAACACCCGGCCGTCGAGCATGCCGCGGTCAGTGCGGATCATGGTGGAGCCGGCCGTGTACGGGTAGCAGTCGAGCGACACGCACTGATGCTTCATGGCCTCGCGGATAAAGGGCAGGGTTACCTGGCTCTTGCCAAAATTGGCCTGCCTCTGCACCTTGTGGTGCGACACCACCACCGGCACGTCGAGCTCGCGGCCGATGCGGAAGGTCTCGTCGAGCGAGGCCATGACGTGGTCGGACTCGTCGCGCATATGGGTGACGTAGAGCGCCTTGCGCACACTGAGCGGCCGGCAGACTTCGATGATCTCCTCGGTCGTCGCCATGGCGGCGGGCGGGTAGAAGGTGCCGGTCGACAGGCCGATCGCGCCGGCCTGCATGGCCTCCTCGACCAGCGCCTGCATGGCGGCGATCTCCTTGGCATCGGCTGGCCGGTCCAGCGCCGCCATGGTGACCGCGCGCAAGGTCGAATGCCCGACCATGGCGGCTACATTGACCGAGCTCGGCATGGTGCGCAGCGCGTCGAGGTAGGCGGCGAAGGTGGTGAAGCGGCCTTGCGCCGGTGTGTCGATCAGGCTCAGCGGCATCGGCAGATCCATGTCGGCGCGCAGCGGCGCGGCGCTGATGCCGCAGTTGCCGGCGATCACGGTGGTGACGCCCTGCGAGACTTTGAACGGCATGGTGGGTTGCGACAGCACCGCCTGGTCATCATGCGTGTGCGCGTCGATGAAGCCTGGGGCGACGATCAGGTCCGTTGCATCCAGCACGCGGTTGGCCGTGTGCCCGGCGAGGTCGCCGATCGCAGCGATGCAGCCGTCGCGCACGCCGATATCGGCGCTGAAGCGGGGTGCCTTGCTGCCATCGATCACGGTGCCGCCGGCGATCAGCAGGTCATAGTGCGGGGCGTGTGCAGAGGTGGGGTCGGACATGGGATTCCTTTCCTGGACTGGAGCGTGGCGGTCAGCGGAAATGGCAGGCCACGTGGTGGATGCCGGTGGCGGAGGGACGTTCGGTCAGCAAGGGGGCCTGCTCCTTGCAGCGGGCTTGCGCATGCGGGCAGCGCGTGTGGAAGCGGCAGCCTGCCGGCGGATTGGCCGGGCTGGGCGGATCGCCCTGCAGCAGCAGGCGCCGCGCGGGCCTGCGCGGGTCGGGCACCGGCACGGCGGACAGCAGGATCTCGGTATAGGGGTGGCGTGGCGCCGAGAACAAGGTGTCGCGGTCGGCCAGTTCGACGATCTGGCCGAGGTACATCACGGCGACCCGGTGGCTGATATGGCGCACCACGGCCAGGTCGTGCGCGACGAACAGGTAGGCGATGCCGAACTCGGCCTGCAGGTCCATCAGCAGGTTGACCACCTGCGCCTGGACGGAAACATCGAGCGCCGATACCGGCTCGTCGCAGACGATCAGCTTCGGGTTGAGTGCCAGCGCGCGCGCGATGCCCAGCCGCTGGCGCTGGCCGCCGGAGAACTCGTGCGGGAACTTGCGCACGGCTTCGGGCCGCAGGCCGACCTTGCTGAACAGCCATTGCACGCGCTCGTTGCGCTCGGCACGCGACTGCAGGCCGAAGTTGCGCAGCGGCTCGCCCACGATCTCGCCCGCCGTCAGCCGCGGGCTGAGCGAGGCATAGGGGTCCTGGAAGATGATCTGCAGGTCGCGCCGGCGCTGCCGCATGGCGCTTGCCGGCAGGCCCAGCAGTTCCTCGCCGTCGAGCTGCACCGAGCCTGAAGTCGGCTCGATCAGGCGCAGCACCGACTTGGCAGTGGTGGTCTTGCCGCAGCCGGATTCGCCGACCAGCGATAGCGTCTCGCCGTGCTCCACGGTGAAGGACACGCCGTCCACAGCCTGGATCGGCGGGCTGCCCGGTGCCAGCCAGCGCCGCGGTGCGAGGTAGTGTTTCTTCAGGCGGTCGACCTTGAGCAGGGGCGCTGGCGTGGCGGAGATTGTGCTCATGCGATGGCTTCCTGGGCTTGCGGGTTGCATTCGATGCGGCCTTCCTCGACGGCGAAGCAGGCCACCGCATGGTCGCCACCGTGGCGTGTGAGCTGCGGCAGCTCGCGCGCGCAGCGCGCGTTGGCATGCGCGCAGCGTGCCGCGAAGGCACAACCGCGCCGCGCTTCCTGTGGCGAGGGCACCAGGCCGGGGATTTCGGCCAGGCGGCGGCTGGTGTTCATCGACGGCATCGATGCCATCAGCGCGCGGGAGTAGGGGTGCAGCGGGCGGTCGAACAACTCAGTGACGCTGGCTTCCTCGACCTTGAGCCCGGCATACATCACGATCACGCGGTCGCAGCATTCGGCCACCACGCCCAGGTCGTGCGTGATCATCACCACGCCCATGCCCAGTTCCTGCTGCAGGCGGCGGATCAGGTCCAGGATCTGCGCCTGGATGGTCACGTCGAGCGCCGTGGTGGGTTCGTCGGCGATCAGCACCTCGGGATTGCAGGCCAGCGCCAGCGCGATCATCACGCGCTGGCGCATGCCGCCCGAAAGCTGGTGCGGATACTCGTTGACGCGGCGTTCGGGCTCTGGGATCTGCACCAGCCGCAGCATTTCCACCGCGCGCCTGAGCGCCTCGGAGCGGCTCGCGCCCTGGTGCAGCTGCACGGTTTCGCCAATCTGGCGGCCAATCGTCAGCACCGGGTTCAGCGAGGTCATCGGTTCCTGGAAGATCATCGAGACGCGATTGCCGCGGATGCGGCGCATCTCGCGTTCGCTGAGCTGCAACAGGTCCGTGCCGCGCAGCCGCACAGCGCCGCGGATGCGTGCCGGCGGCGTGGGCAGCAGCCGCATGATGGACAGCGCCGTCACGCTCTTGCCGCAGCCTGACTCGCCCACCACGCCCAGCGTCTGGCCGGCACGCACGGTGTACGAGACGCCGTTGACCGAGCGGGCCGGCCCGGTGAGCGTGTCGAAATGCGTATGGAGGTCCTCCACTTCGAGCAGCGGCTCGCCCGTGGCCGGCCTGACATGGGACATCGCGCGCGACATCGTGATGGTCATGGTTGCGCTCCCGGATTCAGAGTTGCCGCGCCAGGCGCGGATCGAGCGCGTCGCGCAGGCCGTCGCCGAGCAGGTTGATGGCCAGCACCGTCGCGGCCAGCAGGATGCCCGGGTACAGGATGATGTGGAAGGCCACGGCCACGAAATTGCGCCCCTCGGCCATCATGTTGCCCCAGCTCGGCATCTGGGCCGGCACGCCGACGCCGAGGAACGACAGCGCGGCTTCCGTGAGCACGGCGGTGGCGGCCACGAAAGTGGCCTGCACGATCAGCGGCGCCACCATATTGGGCACCACGTGGCGCACCAGGATCACCGGCAGGCGGGTGCCGACCGCATGCGCCGCCTCGACGTAGAGCTGCTCGCGCAGGGTCAGCGCCAGCGAGCGCACCAGCCGCACCACGCGGGGGACCTCGGGTATGGCGATGGCGATGATCACCGCGCCCAGGCTGGCCTGCGTAACGGCCATCAGCGCGATCGCCAGCAGGATGCCCGGGATTGCCATCAGGCCGTCCATCACGCGCATCACCAGGGAGTCCGCCCGGCGCACGAAGCCTGCGACCAGGCCCAGCAGCACGCCGGACACGGTTGCCAGCAGCCCGACCGACAGGCCCACGATCATGGAGACGCGGCCGCCCCAGACCGCGCGGCTGAATACGTCGCGGCCGAGCGCGTCGGTGCCGAACCAGTGCTCGGCCGATGGCGGCTGCATGCGCGCCAGCGGGTCGATGTCCTGCGGGTCGACGGTGGCAATCCAGGGCGCGCCGAGGGAGAGCACGGCGATCACCGCCAGCAGCAGCGCGCCCAAGATCAGCGTGGGGTGCTTGCGCGCCCAGTGCCAGCGCGGCAGCACGAAAGGCGCATGGTCGGGTGCCGGTACGGCAGGTTCGGTCGCGGGCAGGGAAGTGGTCATGTCAGCAGTGTCTCGCGGCGAAAGCCATCAGTACTTGATGCGCGGATCGAACAGCCGGTAGCTGAGGTCGATCATCAGGTTGATCAGCACGTAGACCCCGGCGGAGACCAGCAGCACGCTCTGGATCACCGGGTAGTCGTGGCGCTGCACCGAGTCGACCACCAGGCGGCCGACACCCGGGATCGCAAACACGGTCTCGGTCACGACCACGCCGCCGATCAGCAGCGCGATGCCCATGCCGACGGTGGTGGCGATCGGGATCGCCGCGTTGCGCAGCGCGTGGCCCAGCACCGGCAGCACGCCCAGGCCCTTGGCGCGCGCAGTGCGGATGTAGTCCTCATGCAGCACTTCCAGCACGGTGGCGCGCGTCATGCGCGTCACCAGCGCGATATAGACCAGCGCCAGGTTGACGCAGGGCAGCACCAGGCTGCGCAGCCATGCGCCGGCGCCGTCGGCGAGGCGCGCATAGCCCTGCACCGGGAACCACGGCAACTGGATGGCAAAGGCGTAGACCAGCAGGTAGCCCACCAGGAACACCGGCAGCGAGAATGCCAGCACCGCGAACAGCATTACCAGCCGGTCGACCCAGCTGCCGGCGCGGTACGCGGCCAGCGTTCCCAGTGGCACCGCGACCAGCAAGGTCAGCAGCATGGTCAGCGCGGCGACAGAGACGGTCGGCTCCAGCCGCTGTGCCAGCAACTGCGCCACCGGCACCTGGGTGAAGATGGAGGTGCCGAGGTCGCCGGTGGCGAGCCGGCCGAGCCACAGCAAGAACTGCCGCCACAGCGGCTGGTCCAGCCCCAGCACGCCGCGCAGCCTGGCGATGTCGTCAACGGTCGCGAGGTCGCCTGCGATCAGCGCCGCCGGATCGCCCGGCGACAAGTGGATCAGCAGGAAGACCACCACGGCCACCACTGCCATCACGGGCAGCGTCGCGGCCAGGCGTCTGAGCAGGTAGCCCATTGTCGTGTTTCCCCCGGTGGTTCGTGCTTCGTGGTTATTTGTCGAGCATCCAGACCGTGGGCATGCCGGCCCACATCTTGTCGATGCCCTTGAGGCTGGCACGCGCCGCGAACGCCGACGAGTACTGGCCGGCGTTCACATAGGGCACCGCCTCATAGGCGCGCTTCTGGAAGGCATCGAGCAGTTCCTTGCGCTTGGCGGGCACGGTCTCGCGGACCCAGGCCGTGCGCAGTGCGTCGAGCGGCTTGTCGCAGGGCCAGCCGGGCAGGCTGGTGCCGCAGGGGGCGCTGAGGTAGGCATTGGTGATCGGGGAATCGGCATCGAACTCGCCCGCAACGGTCACGTACATATTCCAGCCCCCGGCCTCGGGCGCATCCCGCTTGGCGCGGCGCGCGCCGATGGAGGCCCAGTCCATGTTCTGCATGTCGACGTTCATGCCCATGCTGCGCATGGTCTGTGCCGCCATCAGGGCTTCAGCGTTGAGCTGGGGAATGTCGGTCGGCACCAGCAGCACCACCTTTTCGCCCTTGTAGCCCGCCGCACCCAGCAACTGCCTGGCACGCGCCGGATCGGCCTTACGGTACGGTTCGGCGCCGGCAGCGGTATCATTGGGGCCGCCGCAGATGAAGAAGGTGGCGCAGTAGTTGATGCGCATGTCGAGCGGATAGCCCATGGCCGCGGTGAAGCGTTCCTGGCTGACCGCCTGCAGGAAGGCCTGGCGCACTTTCGGGTTGTTGAATGGCGGATGCAGCTGGTTCATCACCAGCACGCCCTGGTAGGCGCCGCCCGAGCCGATCTTGATGCTGGCGTCGCCGCGCAGCGGGGTGATGTAGTCCGGCGGTACCTGTTCGATCAGGTCGACCTCGCCGCGCTTGAGCGCCGCGATGGCGCTGTTGGCGTCCGGCAGGTAGAGCCATTCGACGCGGTCCACGCGGGGCTGCTTGCTGCCGGCGAGACCGCTCGCGGGCTCGCTGCGTGCCACGTAGTGCGGGTTGCGCACGAACACCGCCTTGTTGCCCGGCACCCATTCGTCGCGCTTGAAGATGAAGGGGCCGGAGCCCAGCACCTCGGGCAGCGGCGCGGTGGCGGGCATCCTGGCCAGGCGCTCCGGCAGGATCACCGGGGGAAAGCCCGAGGGCTTGGCCAGCGCATCGAGCACCATGCCAAAGGGCTCCTTGAGCGTCAGCGTGAACGTGCGCGCGTCGACCGCTTTCCACTCGGCGCCGGCTTCGCCCATGGCTCGGCCCAGGCTGTCGCGCGCGCCCCAGCGCTGCAGCGAGGCGATCGCGTCGGCCGAGGTAACCGCGCTGCCATCCGAGAACTTCAGGTCGGGACGCAGCGTGAAGCTCCACTGCCGGCCATCCTTCGAGCTGCTGTACTTCTCGACCATCTGTGGTTGCGGCTTGCCCTTGGCATCCTGCGCGAACAGCGTGTCGTAGACCATGTAGCCGAAGTTGCGCGTGATGTAGGCCGTGGTGAAGGTCGGATCGAGGATCTTCAGGTCGGCATGCGCCACGACCTTGAGCGTCTTGGTCTGTGCCAGCACGGGAAGGCTGGCGCCTGCCAGGACCAGGGCGCCCGCCGCGAGCGCGGCGGACAGGGATCGGTTTGGTGTCATGTGCAGTCTCCGCATTCTTCGTTGTCGTTGTTGTCGTGATCGCAGCCAGGCGGCCGGCGCTCAGGCCGCGGCGCTGTCCAGGGGCCACTTGGGCCGCTGGATCTTGCGATAGGGCAGGGTCGTGAGGTCAAGCGTGACGGCCCCCGGGGCGCCTGCGTAGATCACGTGCCTTGCCACTTTCGAGAAGGACGCGTAGAAGTGCTGCGAGGACTTGACCACGATGATCTGCTTGCGCGCCAGGTCACAGCCCAGCTGGGTGAACATGTCCGTGCCCATGGCCTGGTTGCGCAGCGTGTTCAGCACGATGTCGATGCCGTTGGCTTCCACCAGCGCGCAGTCGCCCATCGGCACCGGCGCGTCGGACAGCCCGGTCATCACCATGTCGGGCAGCAGAGCCTTGACCGTGCAGTCCAGGTCCAGCGGGTCGCCGGATAGCGGACTGATCTTGCCACCGATGCGCATCCGCAGGCGCGCGCCCACGCCGGCATCGAAGGCGATGCGCACCGCGATCGGGTCCCACATCGGGCCGACCGCCGCATTGCCGATGCCGCGCTCGATCAGGCGGCGCAGGACAAAGGTGGAGTCGCTGGCTGCGCCGCCGCCGGGATTGTCGGCGCCGTCGGCCAGCACCACCGGCCCGCCGTCGCAGGCCAGCGCCTCGTCAAGCGAGGTGTCGATGTCCGGGTAGCGCACCGTGAGCCCGTCGCGCATGGCGATCAGTTCGTCGGCGAGTTGCCGCGCCAGCGCATCGGCCCTGGCCTGGTTGCCATCGACGTAGACCAGGACCTTGGTGCCCATCGCCGGCACATCGCCCCATGAAAACCCATGCGCCACCGAGATCGACAGCACGCCGTCGCGCCCTTCCAGCGACTGGATGCGGTCGATGAAGCCGCGCGCCGGCTCGCGCGAGGTGTGGACCGTGACGATCATGCTGCAATCGACCACCGCCGCCACCGGGCGAACCTTGCCTTCCACCGTGGCCGCGCACAGGTCGACCAGTTCCAGCGCGCGTTCCAGCACGTCGGTATGCGGGTATTCCTTGAAGGCGACCATCACGTCGGCGTATGCCGTCATCTCGGGCGTCAGGTGGCAGTGCGGGTCCAGCTCCGCGCCGATCACCACGTCCGGGCCGACGATGGCGCGCACACGCTGCAGCAGGTCGCCCTCGCAGTCGTCATAGCCATCGGCCACCATCGCGCCGTGCAGGCCGAGCAGCACCATGTCCACCGGCAGCGCCGCGCGCAGGTCGGCCAATAGTTCCTCGCGCAGGGTTTCGTAGGCATGGCGGGTGGTGGTGCCGCTGGGCTGCGCGCCGGCGACCATGCCTTCGCACAGCTGCCAGCCGCGCTCCTTGCCGCGGATCCGTGCTGCCCACAGCGGCCCTGAGAAAAACGTCATCTGGTCAGGATGCTGGCCGGCCGCGAAGTAGCCGCGATCCCTGAAGGACGCCAGGCCGGTGGGCATCGGCGCAAAGGTGTTGGTTTCGGTAGCGAGGGAGGCACTGAAGACACGCACGATGGTTGGCTCCTGGTCAGTCGGGGATTAGCGGTTGGGGGAAAGCGCGATTCAGGCCGAGGCGGCCAGGCGGCGCAGGCGCCCCGGCCCAAGCATCCCGGCGCTCAGGCCGAACGAAGCAGGATGCGCCGGCACCGGCAAGCCGCGCGCCAGCGCGGCACAGGTCTCGCCCATGGCCGCCGAGGTCTGGATGCCGTAGCCGCCCTGGCCCGCCACCCAGAAGAAGCCCGGCACGGCGTCGTCGAACCCGCCCACCAGGTCGCCGTCGGCGACGAAGGAGCGCAGCCCGGCCCAGGTGCGCGCAGGGCGGCGGATCCTGAGCGAGGTCGCGGTCTCGATGCGGTCGATGGCGAGCGCGATATCCATTTCCTCGGGCTGGACGTCCTGTGGCTCGACCGGGTCGGCATTGGCCGGGGAGCCCAGCAACATGCCGGCATCGGGCTTGATGTACCAGTCCTCGTCGGCGCCGAAGACCATGGGCCAGCCGCTGGTGTCCATATCCGCGGGCGGAGCAAAGACGAAGGCAGAGCGGCGGCGGGGTTCAATCCCCAGCGGCTGCACGCCGGCCAGCCGCGCGATGACGTCGGCCCAGGCGCCGGCGGCGTTGAGTACCACCGGTGCCGTATATACCGACCCGCCAGCCTCCACGCGCCAGTGGTCCCGCACGCGTGCCATGGCCGTGACTTCGGCATCGCACACCAGCTTGCCGCTGGCCTGGCGCATGCCGCGCAGGTAGCCCTGGTGGATCGCGTCCACATCCATGTCCGCGGCGCCGGGCTCATAAACGCCGCCGATCACTTGCTCCGCGCGCAGCGCTGGTACGCGCTCGCACGCTTGCGCGGCACTCAGCAGGCGGGCGTCGGGATCGACGGCGCGCACCACGTCCCAGTGCGCGTCAAGCAAATGCTGTTGCCCGGGGCCGGCGACCATCAGCGCGCCGCGCGGCGTGAGCAGCGGGTGCGAGGCAAAACCCGGCGGCGGATCCTGCAGGAAGGCGCGGCTTGCCATCGTCAGCGCGCGGACCTGCGTGGTGCCGTAGCTTTCCATGAACAACGCCGCCGAGCGGCCGGTCGAGTGGTAGCCAGGCTGGGCTTCGCGTTCGAGCAGGATGACGCGGCCATGGGGCGCGAGCCAGTACGCGACGGAAGCACCGGCAATGCCGCCTCCGATGATGAGATAGTCGGCTGGAATCGGTGAGGCAGCGTGAGTCGGGTGCATGGATCAGGTGGCAGGAGAGCGCCTGCGGGGCGCTCATGCATTCGGAATGGGAGTGAGTGTAGGCAAGAATTTGCGTATATGCAAATTGCGGATACGCAAATCTTGCGCTAAGGTGGGCGGCAAGGGGATAAGCCTTGGCGCGGTCTGCTCTGTTAGCATTCCGTCCAACGGAAAAAAGGAAGCAGGCTTGAAACCACACACCGCCCACGGGCGCGGCAGCGGCATCGGGACCGATGACGGCGAGTCGCGCACGCTCGACCGTGAAACCTTTGGCAAGCGCCTGCGCGCGGCGCGCAAGGCCTTTGGCTGGACGCTGGCGCACCTCGCCGAACTGTCGGGAGTCTCGATCACCACCATCTCGCGCGCGGAGCGCGGGCAACTGGCGTTGGGCTACGAGAATTTTGCCGCGCTGGGCCAGGCGCTGCAGATGGACATGGGCTCGATGTTCGCGGGTGCCGGCACGAAGACGTCACCGTTCCAGGGGCCGGTCGTGACCCGGGCCGGCGCGGGCGTGACCTACCGGGGATCGTCGCTGACCTATGAGTTTCTTGGCACAGAGGCCGTCGGCAAGCAGATGAGCCCGGTGGTCGGTACCGTGCATGCGCGCCGCATCGAGGGCCCCGGTGACTTCTCGCGCCATCCCGGCGAGGAGTTTGTCTATGTGCTCAGCGGCGAGATCGAAATCCATTTCGACAACGGCGAGAAGCTGCACCTGGCGCGGGGCGATGCGTTGTATTTCGATGCCCGCATGGGCCACGCCTACATCAGCGTAAGCCGGCAACTCGCCCGGATCGTGGGTGTGACCACCAGCGAAAGCAACTTGATGAAGTCGGCCCAGGCGGCGAAGCCGGAGGCGGTGCCAAAACGGGCGGTCGGGCGCACGCAGGGGAAAGCCGCCGCGACCAGGGGCAAGGGCAAAGGCTGAAGGGGGCGGAACCCGCGCTTTCAGGTTCCGAGGTGAAACATTGCTTGCGGAGCCCCGCGTGGCCGTGGATACGGCATGGGGTCGGTGTTCTTCGCCATGTTCTTCGTGGCCGACCAGCAGCTGTCGCATTTCTTTACGGCGGCGGCGCGGCTTGCATGCCGTTGCGAGCAGGCTGTCCCTGGTGAATTCTGTTTTTTTGAATTCTGGCTTCATTTTTCTTGAAGAGCAAAATCAGAATCGCCTGATTTATTTTTTCGACAGCACCATTTTTACTATCCATCTTGAGTTGCAGCGCGCCGTCATTCAATGACCGCCGCAGCGACAGCGTGCCGCGAGACGCAGCGTATCCAGTCACTAGTTTTTTTCGGCACGAAAGCGTTCAACTCCACGGAGTGCTTCGCATGGGTAGCCGATTACCGTTTTCCTCCCGTACCGTTACCGTTACCGTATCCGGTGATGGGTTGCCGGAACTATTGGGACAGCCGCTGCTAGTATTTTCCAGGCTGTCCGGCACCGAGGGTATCAATTCGCTGTTCGAGTATGAGCTGGAACTCAAGACGCCGGACGACCGCAATGTCCTGTACGGTCCGGCGGGCGATTTCGACCTGGAAGCCATGCAAGGCAAGGAGCTGACAGTCAGTATCGAACTGGACGGCTCCGGCAGCGGCCTGGACGGCGGCCTCGGCAGGGGCAAGCGCGAGATAACAGGGATCGTCACCGATGTGCGCGGCCCTTACCACGAAAACGAGCGCATTCGCTATCGCCTGACCTTGCGCCCCTGGTTTTGGCTCGGCACGCTCACCTCCACCTTCAAGCGGTTCCAGAACATGAATGTCCTGGAAATCGTGGAAGTGGTGCTGAGCAGATATACATTTCCGGTCGAGCGCCGGCTTTCACTCATCGAGTATCCCAAGCGCCAGTATCAATTGCAGGCCGGCGAGACCGACTACCAGTTCGTGCGCCGGCTGCTCGCAGAGTGGGGCCTGAATTTCCATTGGGAGCACACGAACGGCCATCACCGCATGGTGCTGACGGATGGCAATGGCGCCTTCCAGAACATCCCCAGCCCCGCGTATCACACCATCAACTGGTATCCATCCTCGGACCGGGTGGACGAAGAACACCTCCACCAATTCGAGGTACGCGATTGCCTGATTACAGGCTCGTGGGCGCACGGGGATTACGACTACAACCAGCCCCGCGCCGACCTGAATGTCTCCGTTGACGACCCCCGCGAGACCAGCCATGCCACCTATGAACTGTACAGCTGGCCAGGCGATTACGTTCAGCCCAAGTCCGGCAATGACGCCCGCAAGGAAGGCGACATGCTGGCGCGCATCAATATGGAACGCCTGCGGCAACACGGCGTGCGGGTGCGCGGCCAGGGCAACGTGCGCGCAATGGCGCCGGGCCACACCTTTACGCTGAAGCGCTTCCTGCGTGCTAAGGCCAACCGCGAGTACCTGATTTTCGCTACGCGCCTGCTAATCGAGGACGTGGGCGAGTTCGCGGGTAGCGACCAGCAATGGCGCTGCGAGGTGGAATTCGAAGCCCAGCCCACCAGCGAAATCTTCCGGCCCGAGTCGGTCAAGAAGCCTTACATCGGCGGGCATCACATCGCCAGGGTCGTCGGCCCGGCCAATCAGGAAATCTGGAGCGATGATCTGGGACGGGTGCGCTGCCAGTTTGTCTGGGATCGTTACGGTAGTTTTGACGAGAATAGCTCCTGCTGGATTCGCGTAACCGGTTTTTCATCGGGCGGTCGTTTCGGCAACACGCACCTGCCGCGCATCGGCCAGGAAGTCATTGTCATATACGAGGGCGGAGACCCGGATCGGCCAATCATCATCGGGCCTGTCAATAACCGGCTGAACCTGCCGCCGTGGCAGTTGCCCAGCCAGCATGCATTGTCCGGCTACCAGAGCAAGGAACTGTTCGGCGAAGGCCGCAACCAGACCCTCTACGACGACACGCAGGGCCAGCAGCAGGTGCAAGTCGGGTCGGACTACCAGAACAGCCTGCTGGCCCTGGGCCACATTGTCCGGGTGAGGGGTTGGGAGGGACGCAAGGACAAGCGGGGAGAAGGGTTCGAACTGCGCACCGACGCGCATGGCGCGCTGCGCGCCGCACTTGGCCTGCTTATCACCACCTTTTCGCGCCTGAACGCTGAAGGCAACGCGATGAATGTGCGGGATGTCGTCCAGTTGCTCGAACAGGCACAGGGCATTGCCGCCACCATGGGAGAGAAGGCGACTGAAGCCCAGGCCCAGGACGGCGAACAGACCGACATTGCAAAACTGCTGGAGAAGCAGCTCGAGCAAATCCAGGGCGGAGGCGAACTGAAGGAATTTACCGCCCCCCATCTGGTATCGGCCAGCCCCGCCGGCATCGTCTCCACGGCAGCGGGTTCGACCCACATCGCCAGCGGTGGCGACACCGCACTGACCACGGGGGAACACCTGTCCGTCACCGCCGGTGGCGGCTTCTTTGCCAGCGTGCGCAAGGCGCTGCGCATGTTCGCCTATGAGGCTGGCATGAAGCTGGTTGCAAACATGGGCGATATCGACCTGCAAGCCCTGAAGAAAAATATCAATCTGCTGGCGAAGCTCAAGATCACCCTGACCGCCGACGAGATCACCATTCAGGCCAGGCAGAAACTGTTGCTGGCAGGCGGCGGCAGCTACCTGCGACTGGACGGCAACATCGAGCATGGCACCAACGGCAGGTTCACCGTCCACGCCGCCAGCAAGCTGCTGACCGGGCCTAACAGCATCCCGACGGAACTGAGCACAAAGCAGGTCTGCCTGGAATGCCTGCTCAAGGCAGCCAGGCGCAACACGGGCCTGCTGCTGCGCTGACCCGAGACCGGCGATGACAACCGAACCAAACACCGTCTATATCTACGCGCTCGCCGACGGCGCCCAGCACCCGCTGCTGATTGGTGACCTGATGCGCGAGGCCACCGAGCACCGTAATGTGTATGCCGGCCTTCCCGAGGAAGAAGCGGGCGACGCCTCGCTGTTCCTGGCGCACATTGCAGATGCAGGCGAACCGTGGCTTGCCAGGCTGGATGAACTGGACTTGCTCGCCCCCTGCATGACCCTGATCTGGAGCCGCATCGGAATCGACGCGCTCGCCACGCACCTGCGGCAGTTCCTGATCGCCGACCTCGGCGACGGGCTGAACGCCATGGTGCGTTATTTCGATCCGCGCAACCTGCGCACAGTCATGACGCTGTGGGGCGAAGAGACGACGCACAAGCTGATGGAACCCATTCTCCAGTGGAAGTACCGCGGCCATGATCCCGAGTGGAAGCGACTGGATGGGCCGCTGAACGGCAATCAGTTCGAGACGACACCAGTTGCCATTGCATTCGATGAGCAGCAGGTTGATGACTTCATGGCGCACTGCGAGCCGGATCAGATGCTGGCGGGCCTCGTTGAAGACGGCACCGTACCGGGCGATGGTCCCTACCTGCCGCGCTTCCTGGATTTCGTTGCGCGTTACAAGCGCGTGGCTGCCTGGCGGCTCATCGAGCCCGCCGACCGCCTTGGGTACTGCCAATACTCGTACCGCTATGGCGCCGACTTTGATCAAGATCCAGACGTGTACCGCGCGTTGGAACAACGGATGCACGAGGGCTGCAGCTTCAACGCCTGCATGGCCCATGTTCCTGACTACGTGTGGAAGCGCGTGCTTGCCAGGCAGGCCGATCAACAAGCGGAGAGAAACGATGACAAGAAATAGCTTGAATCGGAAGCGCGCACATCGATGGCAAGCCGCACTGGTGTTGCTGGGCGCGCTCGGTGTCCTTTCCGCATGCTCAGGCGAATCGCGGACTGACTTGGCGGCAAAAACCACGGTTGGAGCTGAGAAGGAGCACGTAAGTCCCGGCAGCGCTCGCGGTCTGAACTACTCGTCCGATGCCATCTATAGCTATTACGTCACGGGGCCACGAGGAATGAACGGTGGCGGCGCAAACATGGGGCCTGCATACAAAGAAGGGCCTGCCGAACCTGGCGAGATGTGTTGCGTCGGCATCCCTCAGCCATGGAAGCCCGGCACGCAACTACGCATCGAATGGGAGCGCGACCGCAAGCCGTTTGACTACAAGGACAGAAGCGGGCTGGCGGTGCTGACCGCAACAGTCACCGTGCCGGAATACGGTCCGGATACCTACGGATTCTGGGCGATATTCCTACCGGGGGATCGTGTCAAGGTGATGGTCATGGACGGCAATGCGAATGGTCACAATTCCGTCAGAACGAAGCCCGCAGATGACGACCCTTTCGTCGTTCAAGGTGTACGTGACGAGGCCCTGACCCAGCAAGCACTGAAGAGGTTCCAATGATGAGCGAGGGCGCACCTTCAACGCCTGCATAGCGGACTACGTGGGGAACCGTGTGATCGTCACGCAGGCCGATCAACAAACGGAGAAGAACGATGAGAACAAGTAGCTTGATGCGAAAGCGCCTTCCTTCATGGTTCGCCGCGCTGGTGTTGCTGGGCGCGCTTGGAGCCCTTTCGGCATGCTCGGGGGAATCGCGGACTGGCTTGGCGGAAAAAACCACCGCTGGAGTTGAGAAGGAGCACCTATCGGCCGATACCGCCGGCGGAGCCGCCAAGGAAGAAATCTATGGGGGTGGGGTGCGCGGGCTGAACTACTCGTCAGATGCCATCTATAGCTTCAGCGTCACCGGGCCGCGGGGCATGAACGGCGGCGGCGCAAACATGGGGCCTGCATACAAAGAAGGCCCTGGCGAAGCGGGCGAGAAATGCTGTATCGGGATTCCGAAATTCTGGAAGCCAAATACGCAACTGAAGATCAAATGGGAGCGTGACCGCAAGCCCTTCGACTACAAGGACAGAAGCGGGCTGGCAGTGCTGACCGCAACGGTCACCGTGCCGGAATACGGTCCGGATACCTACGGATTCTGGGCGATATTCCTACCGGGGGATCGTGTCAAGGTGATGGTCATGGACGGCAATGCGAATGGTCACAATTCCGTCAGAACGAAGCCCACAGAAGACGACCCTTTCGTCGTTCAAGGTGTACGTGACGAGGCCCTGACCCAGCAAGCACTGAAGAGGTTCCAATGATGACCGCTTTCCGCCTGCCTATTGCCATGCCGGAAACGGATAAGGGTCGCCTTCCCGAGGGAAAGCGCGCCTACCAGAATGGCAAGACCACCGTGGACGATCCCCATGGCGACTGTGAACAGACAATTCACATCAACCTGTTCTTCGATGGCACCAACAACAATGATGATGTCAGAACTCCTGCCCGCTGGCGGGATTCTACCTACAAGACGCATACCAATGTTGCGCGGTTGTTCCGGGCCTGCCCTACCCGCCCGCAGCAGGGGATCTTCAGTTCTTACATTGCGGGAGTCGGTACGCTCTTTCCCGAATTTGGCGAACACACCTATAGCAGTAGTGGCAAGGCTTTTGCGAGCGGCTTTGCCAAACGCTGTGCTTGGGGTTACACGCGCGTGCTGAACGCCGTGTACCAAGCTATGGTTCCGGGAGACGAAAATGGTCTCATCAAAGATGACGAAGCTGCCAAGATTTGTGCGAAGCTCGACTGGAACCTGGGTTCCTCCCTACTCACTGCCAAGGAGAAGCACCTCGGCAGCCTATACGACTCGCTGGTTCGCCAGTGCAAACGCAATCGTCTCGTCAGGAAGGCATACGTCAACGTTTTTGGCTTTTCGCGCGGCGCGGCGGGCGCCCGAGTGTTCGTCAGCAAGCTGATCAACTACTGGGCCAAGGCCGGGAAGCTGGCGGGCAAGATCGACTACGAAGTCAACTTCCTGGGGCTGTTCGATACGGTCGCGTCGGTGGGCCCGCCCGAGTCGTTTCAATCCGCCGTGGATCTGGAATACTTCGACGGGCATTTCTGGGCGGCAGGGGGCGGCGCCCTGAACATTCCCGCCCAGGTGCGGCGGTGCGTGCATTTCTTCTCCATGCATGAACAACGCATGAGCTTCCCGCTGGATTCCATCCGGAAGGGGAAGAGCTACCCGGCAGGCGACAGCAAGCTGCTGGAAGTGCCCTACCCGGGCGTCCACTCGGACGTGGGTGGCAGCTACGCGCCGGGCGATCAGGGCAAGTCGGTCAAGGGCGAGGGCCACCGGTTGGGCAAGATTCCGCTGCACGACATGTACATCGAGGCACTGAAGGTCGGTGTGCCGCTGCGGCTGGTGGATGCCAAGAACGACGAAGACCGGATGGATGCGAACAACATGCAGGATTTCGCCATCGACCCTGCCGTCGCCAAGGCCTTCAACGATTGGCGGGCAACCCTGCCCGCCATTGACGGCGTGGAGAAGGCCCTCGAATTTGGCCTGCGGCAAAGCCTGCAATGGCGCGCCTTGCGCGCACGCTGGCACACCGGCACCTACATTACCAACCAAGGGTTCTACCACTATTGCGCGGAGCCGGCGAACAAGCGCGAGGACAGCAAGACTCCCCAGCAACTGCGCACTGACGTGGATAAGGCAAGGAAGGCCGATCCCGTAATCCAGAAGCTGGAACAGGACAGCATCCAGTTGAAGCTTCAGGTCCAGCAGCTCAGAGACCGCGCAATGTTTCCCCAGACGACTTCGCAGGACATGGCGGGTTTGACCAAGCGCCGAGCCCTGGAGGCCAAGATTGCCGCGAACGATGCCGCCATCGCCGCGCGGGAGAATGAGCTGATGGCGGAGGCGGTTGGCAAGAACCCGGCCGACTGCCGCCCTGGGGAGGTGCCGATGACTTTGTCACCAATGACCGCACCGACTTGCTGGAGGCGGCTGAGGAATTCCAGTTGCTATTGGGATACCTGCACCCTGAACTTCAGCCCGGCTTGAATGTGCGGAAGGAAATGATGGCCCGGCCGGCTTTTTCACCCATCGGGGCAGCGGAACGGGTCGCCAATGGTTTCAAGTACCTGGCGATGCCCCGCGCAGAGCGTCCACGCACGGATTCGAAGCTGCTCGTTATGGTCGACGACGATATCTTGACCAAAAGCGCTGCCGTTCGCGGTTATTGGCCCATCGATGACGTATTGGTGGAACCTGCGCCGGAGATGATCCTCTACCTGAGGGCCACGACCGCTGCCAAGGCCGTGGACGACTTTGCCTTGCGTGAGAAGGCAGCCATTGAGTTGTTCGATAACTACATCCACGACAGCCGTGCCTGGTTCCGTGTGCCGAATTTCCACGAATACGCACCAGGCGGCTACGGGTGGGCCAGGACATTCTTTGTCGGCGACAGCAAGGCAGTGCGGCACCTCGGCATGAGCGCAAAGGGCGTGTTGGACAAGGTGCAAGATACCGCTCTGGCCGTCGAGCGCGAAATCGATGCCGCCAAGGACAGGGCGATGCGGGCATTGGGCGACGCAGCAGGGCGCGCAGCGGATGCCGCCCGGGATGCAGTCATCGATCAAGGCAGGAAGGCCATGGAAAAAGTCATCCCCTCGGGATTCCCGATGCCAAGGCTGTGACGGACGCGTGATGGCAAATGCACCGCTCTTGCCGCATCCGTCAATCCTTGAAGGAACGCCAACATGACAGCATGGCTAGATAAAGATGATCCCGCGCCGCAACGGACACGGCCGCCGAAACCAGGCTCCTCTGCCAGGCAGGCCGTAACCGGTCAGGAGACTCAGGAACCCGCCACGAAGCTTCTCCCTTCAGCCAAGACCATCGAGGTCCGCATTGCCGAGATCAACGGTGCGCGCAATCCCCTGCTGAAAGCCGCCAGGCCGCTGCTGCGCGCACTGGCAGACATCCCGCCCAAGCTGGATAAGCGCGGTGAGGTGGAACGTCTGCGCACCCTGCTGGAGCAGGAATTGCGCACCTTCCAGGCGGTGTGCGACCGACTGAACATCGACCGCAAACACACCACCGCCGCGCACTACGCACTCTGCACCGCGCTGGATGAGGCCGTGAGCCATACCGAGTGGGGCGGCGGCAGTGCGGCTTCGCTGGGCGCATGGCCTGGCAGCGCCCTGGCCTCGACCTTCCACCAGGACCGCGAGGGCGGCACCAAGGTGTTCCTCATCCTGGGCCGGTTGGTGGAATCGGTGGCCGAGAACATCGGCACCATCGAGGTCTACTACCACATCCTCTCGCTGGGGTTTCAGGGGCGGTATCGCGGCATGGCGGACGGTGACCAGCAACGGCACGCGATCCGGGGACGCCTGCTCGATGCGATCAGCAAGCACAACGGACCAGTGCCCAAGGAACTGTCTTCCCACTCGCAGCCCGCCCCGCCTGGCCGCTTCCATCACCTGAGCGGCATCCCGGTCTGGATGACCTGCGCAGCGGGCCTTCTGGCCGTCGCTGGCCTGGCCGGATACTACAAGTACCAGCTGATGCTCCAGGAGCGTGACGTAGTGCAACAGATCGGGGCCATTGGCAACCTGACTCCACCCCCCGCACCGAAGGCGTTGCGCCTGGCCGAGCTGCTCAAGGACGAGATCGCGCGCGGCGTGGTAGCTGTCAGGGACGACAACCACCGCAGCACCGTAGTGTTTCGCGGCGACGACATGTTCGGCGCGGGCCGGGCCGAGGTCAATGCGAAGCTGACGCCGACGCTGAACAAAGTGGCGGGCGAAATCAATAAGTTGCAGGGCAAGGTGCAGGTGATCGGCCACAGCGACAACCAGCCCATCAAGAGCGCCCGCTACCCGTCCAACCAGGTCCTGTCCGAGGAGCGTGCCGCCATGGTCAGCGAATACCTCGCCAGCCAGGGCGTCGCCAAGAGACGCCTCGAAGCCATCGGCAAAGGCGACACCGAGCCGTTGACGGACAACAAGACCCCCGCCGCCCGCGCGGCGAACCGGCGGGTGGAAGTGGTCATCACACAGTAGGAAGCTCGGACGCCAAGGCGGGCTATAAAGGGCGGTTGAACCGGCGGCTTTCCCTTCACGCCTTCTCTCCCGCTACCTGGTTCACCGACAGGGCCTGCGCCGTCTGGATCAGCGGCGCCCGCGCTTCATCCAGGCTGAGGCTGGCACCGAGGCAGCGCAGGTTATGCCCGCGCCGCCTCGGTTGCCGGCGCAGCGCGTGTCCGGCTGACCATCAGTGCCAGCAACGCCGCCACCATGCAGGCCGCACCGGCCGCGTACAGCGCCGGCGTATAGGTCAGCAGCAGCGTACGGCTCAACCCCGCACCGAACGCTGCCACGGCCGCGCCGATCTGGTGGGCCGCGAAGATCCAGCCGAACACCATCGGCGCGCGTTCGCGCCCGAAGGCGGTGGCCGCCAGCTTGATAGTGGGCGGCACGGTGGCGATCCAGTCCAGGCCGTAGAACATCGCAAAGATCGACAGGCCGTACAGCGTGAAGGTCGAATGCGGCAGCCAGAACAGCGACAGGCCGCGCAGCGCGTAGTACCAGAACAGCAGCTTGCGGCTGTCGTAGCGGTCCGACAGCCAGCCCGACAGGATGGTGCCGATGAAATCGAACGCACCCATCATCGCCAGCGCCGAGGCGGCCGGCACCGGGCCCATGCCGAAGTCGCCGCACAGCGCGATGAAGTGGGTCTGGATCAGCCCGTTAGTGCTCAGGCCGCAGATGAAGAAGGTGCCGGCCAGTACCCAGAAGGTCTGGGTACGGGCGGCATCGCGCAGCACCAGGAAAGGCCCGCGCAGCGTGAACGGCGTGACGGTTTGTGCGGCGGGCGGCGTGGCTGGATGGGCCGGGATATCGCCAAACGCCGCCAGGCCGACATCGGCGGGTCGGTTGCGCATCAGTGCGAATACCAGCAGCGCCAGCGCCGCGCAGGCAGCCAGCACCGGCAGCACGGCCACGCGCCAGCCCATATGCTCGATCAGCCAGGCGGCCACCGGCAGGAAGGCCAGTTGCCCCGTCGCCGCGCTGGCCGTCAGGATGCCGATCACCAGCCCGCGCCGCGCGCTGAACCAGCGGTTGGCAACCAGGGCCGCCAGCACCAGCGCGGTCAGCCCGGAGCCAACGCCCAGCATCAGGCCCCAGGCGACAAAGAGCTGCCACAACTCGGTCGTCACGGTGGCCAGCGCCATGCCACCGGCAATCAGCGCCAGCGCGGCGCAGACCACGTTGCGCACCCCGAAGCGATCCATCAGCAGCGCCGAGAACGGTGCCATCAGCCCGAACAGCGCAAAGCGAAAGGCCAGGATCGATGAGATCTGGTCGGTGTTCCAACCCATCTCCTTGGTCAGCGGCTTAAGGAAGGCGCCAGGCAGGCCAAGCGCGGCCGAAGTGGTGAGCATCACCAGGAAGGTCAGGGCGGCGACCAGCCACGCGTAGTGGATGCCGCGCCGGTCGAGCCGGCTGGAAAGGGCTTGCGCGAACATGGGGGTCTCGTTGTCAGGGTCCGGGAGGCGTTGGCAAAGGGCAAAGCGAAGCCATCCCCGCCGTGTCTGACGGCGGCGGGGTGTCTCAGCCTTGGGGAAAACGGGGTTTAGGCGGTGCTGCCCAGCAGGCGGCTCCGCACCGCATTCAGCATCTCGTCGGAGAGCGGATCGCCGTCGGCGGCACGCGCCAGCGTAAGGGCGCCGACCAGCAGGGCCATGCGCACCAGCGCTTCATCGTGGCGCAGCTGGGGGTCATCGGATTCAACTGTCTGCGCCATGTCGTCCACCAACACGCGCAATCCTTCCACGTAGGCCTGGCGCACGGGCTTGCCGGCCGGCTCGCGGGCCACGTCCACGGCCAGCGCCGCGGCGGCACAACCCACGCCCGGGTTGGCGCAATGCGCGGCGGTCAGGTAGGGCTCAACCAGGTTGGCCAGCATGGCCTTGCGGTCGCCATCGGCGCGGGCCAGGCGGCGTTCCCAGCGGGCGGTCGATTCTTCAAACGCGCGCTTGCAGGCCTGCGCGGCCAGCGCGTCCTTGGAGGCGAAGTGGCCATAGAAGCCGCCATGGGTCAGGCCCGCGTCGGCCATCAACTCGGCCACGCTGACGCCATTCAGGCCGCGTTCGCGGAACAGGCGCGACGACGCCTGTTCGATCGCCTCGCGGTTCTTGTCGGTTTGTTCGCGTGATGCGCGTGCCATCTGAAGACCTCTTCGGGATTTATGCCTTGACCGGAGTTTAGATGATGCCCATACTTTATTCAATAGATGATGGTCATCATCTATGTGCAGTCTCCCTTTCGCCGCATTTGTGCCGATGTGTGTCCAGGTGCCGGCTCCCAATCTTCACAGGAGTGATCAGTCATGCAGAACCTCTTCGACCTTGGCGGCCGCGTTGCCGTCATCACCGGCTCCACCCGTGGCATGGGCCTGGAAATGGCGCGCGCGCTTGGCGCGGCCGGCGCCGCCGTGGTGGTGTCCGGGCGCGATGCAGGCGCGGCGCGCGACGCCGCCAGTCAGCTGGAGGCCGAGGGCATCCGCGCCACCGGCATCGCCTGCGATATCGCCGATGTCGACAGCGTGCGCGCCTTCGCGGAGCAGGCGCTGGCCGCGTATGGGCGCGTCGATGCACTGGTGCTCAATGCCGCCGCGAGCGGCCAGCCCGGATCGATGCTGAGCCAGGGACCCGAGGTGTTCGATGCGGCCATGGCGGGCAATGTGCGCGGCAACCTGGTGCTGGTGAACGCCCTGGCGCCGCAGATGATCGGTCGCCATGACGGATCCATCATCTTCATGTCGAGCATTGCCGCCAAGCGTGGCTCTGCCTTCCTGGGGATGTACAGCGTGACCAAGGCCGCCATCGACCAGGCGGTACGCAGCCTGGCGCTGGAGCTGGGGCCGTCCGGCATCAACGTCAACGCAATCAATCCCGGCCCGGTGCGCACCGAGTTCTCGCGCGACGCGCTGTGGGGCGATCCGGAGCGCGAGGCGCGGCTGGCTGCGGGCGTGCCGATGCGGCGCATCGGCGAGGCCAGCGATGTCGCGGGTCTTGCCGTCCTGCTGGCGGCACCGGCCGGGCGCTTTATCCACGGGCAGAGCATCGGCGTGGATGGCGGGCTGTCGGCGCAGTAACCCCGTGCCGTGGCGGGCGGCCGATGCTCAGTGTCATTGGCCGGGCGGAGGCGAAATGTGCATACATAGGAACGCGCCTTCAGCACGTTGAAGGGTTTTCCCGTATCGTCTTGACCTGACGTTCACCATGCCTTGCGTGCAGCCCTCGCACCACTAGTCCCGGCATGGCGGCAACCGGTAAAGACAGTGTCCAGCACAGCACCCCTCCAATCCGCTTCCACCGCGGACGCCGCGATGACTTCGCGCGAGCGCCGCGGCATGGCCGCCATCCTCATCGCCGTCGCCCTTGCCACCCTGGATACCGCGATCGCCAACACGGCGCTGCCGTCGATCGCGGCGGACCTGCGCGCCACGCCGGCCGCGTCGGTGTGGGTGATCAATGCCTACCAGCTGGCCATGGTGTCGACGCTGCTGCCGTTCGCGGCGCTGGGCGGCGTGGTGGGCCACCGGCGCATCTACCTTGGCGGCGTGGTGCTGTTCACCGCCGCCTCCGTGGTGTGCGCGCTGGCGTGGTCGCTGCCGACGCTGGCGGCGGCGCGTGTGCTGCAAGGCATCGGCGCGGCGGCAATCATGAGCGTCAACACGGCGTTGATCAGCGCGATCTTCCCCACGCACCGGCTCGGGCGCGGGCTGGGGCTCAATGCACTGGTGGTGGGCGTGTCGTTCGCGGTGGGCCCCACCGTGGCCTCGGTGATCCTGTCATTCGGCACGTGGCCGTGGCTGTTCGCCGTCAACCTGCCGATCGGCCTGCTCGCGCTGGCGATCGGGCGCGGCTCCTTGCCGCAGACGCCGCGCAGTGCGCATGGGTTCGACCGCGTCGCGGCGGGGCTCAGCGTGGTTGCCTTTGCCGCGCTGGTCCTTGCGCTGGGCGAAGGTGCGCAGCGCGCGCCGCTGCATCTGTCGCTGGCCGCGGCGGGCATCTTCATGGTGACGTTCGGCCTGCTGCTGTGGCGCGAGCGCGGCCATCCGGCGCCGATGCTGCCGGTGGACCTGTTCCGGCGGCCCATGTTCGCGCTGTCGACGCTGACCGCGGTGTGCTCCTTCGCCGCGCAAGGCCTGGCCTTCGTCTCGCTGCCGTTCTACTTCCAGCACGTGCTCGGGCGCGGGCAGGTCGAGACCGGTTTCCTGCTGACCCCGTGGTCCGTCGTGGTGGCGCTGATCGGGCCGCTTGCCGGGCGCCTGTCTGACCGCTACCCGCCGGCCGTGCTCGGCGGCGTGGGGCTGGCGGTGCTTAGCGTTGGCATGCTGTCGCTGGCCATGCTGCCGGCCGACCCCAGCGCGCTTGATATCGGCATCCGCATGTGCATCTGCGGTGCGGGTTTCGGCTTCTTCCAGTCGCCCAACCTCAAGGCGTTGATGACGAGCGCCCCGCGCGAGCGCAGCGGTGGCGCCAGCGGCGTGGTGGCCACGGCGCGGTTGCTGGGGCAGGCCACGGGTGCAGCACTGGTGGCGCTGTGTTTTGGCATTGCCGGGGACCACGGGCCGGGGTTGGCCCTGGCGCTGGGCGCGGGCTTCGCCGGGCTGGCCGCGATCGCGAGCTGGCTGCGCCTGGCAGCGCGCGATCCGTTGGCGGCGTCGTAGCGGCGCGGCCGGGCCGGCAGCAATTCCGGCGCCGGCCTAGAATCGATATTTCCTGTCCGATCCCTGCATGGAGCAGCACGCATGAGCTTTCTGTTCGAACCGCTCGCCATCGGCGATCTCACCCTCGCCAACCGCATCATCATCGCCCCGATGTGCCAGTACTCCGCGCGGGACGGCAACGCCGGCGACTGGCACATGATCCACCTCGGTTCGCTGGCGCTGTCCGGCGCCGGCATGCTGATCGTGGAAGCCACGGCAGTCTCGCCCGAAGGGCGCATCACGCCGCAGGACCTGGGCCTGTATTCGGACGAAAACGAGGCGGCGCTTGGCCGCGTGGTCAAGGCGATGCGCGCGCATTCGCCGATCGCCATTGCGATCCAGCTGGGGCATGCCGGCCGCAAGGCGTCGAGCCAGGCGCCATGGGATGGCGGGCAGCAGATCGCGCCGGATGCGCCTGGTGGCTGGCATGCGGTGGCGCCTTCCGCGGTACCGCATGGCGCGGAAGAAGTCGCGCCTGCCGCGCTGGACCGTGCCGGCATGGACAAGGTGCGCGACGACTTTGTCGCGGCGGCAAGGCGTGCGGCGCGGCTTGGGTTGAACGGGATCGAGATCCATGCCGCGCACGGCTACCTGCTGCACCAGTTCCTGTCGCCGCTGGCCAACCATCGTGACGACGAATACGGCGGCAGCCTGGAGAACCGCATGCGGTTCCCGATCGAGGTGTTCGACGCGGTGCGTGAGGTGTTCCCGGCTGAGCGTCCGGTGTGGATGCGTATTTCCGCAACCGACTGGGTGCCGGGCGGATGGGATATCGAAGGCACGGTGGCGTTGTCGAAGGCTCTCAAGGCGCGCGGCTGTGCGGCGATCCATGTGACCACCGGCGGCGTGTCGCCGCAGCAGGCGATCAAGCTCGGGCCCGGCTACCAGGTGCCGTACGCGCAGCGCGTAAAGGCCGAGGTTGGCCTGCCGACGATTGCGGTGGGCCTGATCACTGAGCCGGAGCAGGCCGAAGCCATCATCGCCAACCACGAAGCCGACGCGGTGTCGCTGGCCCGTGCCATGCTGTATGACCCGCGCTGGCCCTGGCATGCGGCCGCGCGGCTGGGCGCAAGCGTGCAGGCGCCGAAGCAATACTGGCGGTCGCAGCCGCGCGAACTGAAAGACCTGTTTGCCGATGCGGCTTTCGGGCAGCGCTAGGCTGCCGGTCGATACAGGAGGAACCCGCCATGAGACCCCGGATTACGCTGATCACGCTGGGTGTCGATGACCTGCAGCGTGCGGTGCGCTTCTATCGCGACGGCCTGGGACTGCCCACCGCAGGCATTGTCGGCGAGCAGTTCGAGCACGGCGCCGTGGCCTTCTTCGACCTGCAGGCCGGATTGAAGCTCGCGGTCTGGCCGCGCACCAGTCTTGCGCATGACACCGGACTGCAGGTGACACCGCGCGCGCAGACGGATTTCTCGCTGGCGCATAACGTCGGCGACAAGGCGGAAGTGGATGCGGTGATGGCCCAGGCGCTGGCCGCGGGCGCCAGCGTGGTCAAGCCGGCGCAGGATACGTTCTGGGGCGGGTACGCCGGCTATTTCCAGGATCCCGACGGGCATCTGTGGGAAATCGCCTGGAATCCTGAGATGTTGCCCGCGGATTGAGGACCGGCGCGATGCGCGCCTTGCGCACGCCCCGTTCCTTCTATCAAGGCCTTGCCTTGCGGCGCTGCATCATGACTGGTGCAGTGCCGCAAAGGGATTTCCATGATTGCCACGCTCCGTCGAAGTGGTGACTATCATTTCAACAGACAGCCATAGCATGCTGGCGACGGAGCGCCCCCACGCATTCCCGCAAGACCCCCGCATCACGCCCCGTCGGCAGCCCACCGAAGTAAAGCAATAAGAACAATGGCAAGGGAGACATCCATGCAAGTCTATGACAGCCTGCTGTATGTGACTGCGATGGTGCTGGTGTGTTTGTATGTGTATCTGGGCGTGCTGTCCCGCAGCACGGCGATCCGGCTGGGTTCCCCGGCGATCGTTGCGGGGCTGGTGCTCGCCTATTCGCTGTCCCCGCTGCACTCGGGCGGCTGATGCCGCCGGCCCCCGGCTGAGCGGGGGTTCTGCTGATTCTACCGCGGCCGCCGCCTGATGGTCGGGGTTGCCTTCGCCCTGCGTGATCGAGTCGCGCGGCAGCGTATCGATCGCTGCCGGCAAGTCCTGCGGTAGCACCGGTTGTGCAGCCCAACGAAAAAAATGCCGGCGCCGCAAGGCGACACCGGCTTGAATCGCTGTCCGGACGCAGCAGTCCGGCGACTTGCAGCGGAGTTACAGACGGTTGACCGAGATGCTGAAGAACCGGCGAGCCGTATTCACGCCGATCGCCACATTCAGGCCCGTGTTGCCAATCGACATGCTGATGGCCTCACTACCGCCGCTGTTGTTGGGCGTCGGGGCACGGTAGCGCAGCCCGTCGAGCGGGGTGTTCACCTTCCAGGTGTCCACCCGTCCGTCGTCGCGCTCGCGCGTGTACGTGTTTGCCTGGGCATCCACCGCGGTGACCTTGACCGTGGAGGCCGTCGTCGTGCTGATGCCATCGGCCGTGGCGGAGTTGCTGTCCACCGGAAGAATGCTCGTGTCCCAGAACGAACTGGTCGCGCCCACGGCAGGCAGCGCACGGGCGATCCGCCTGGTGGCCATCGTGAATCCGTCACCGTGGGTGAAGACGATGACCAGTTGCCCGTCGGTGCCCTTGAACGCGTAGGCCCGCTCAACACCACCGTCCTGTTCGGTGAGGTTCAACCCGCCATCGGGGTTGAGCGTGATGGTGGGAAATTCATCCGGCAGCCATGCCGAGCACGAATCCAGGCCCGAGCAATCTGCGCCGGCGGTCACCTTGCCCGCGGCATCCAGGCTGAAGTTCACGCGCGACGCCGCGTACGGCGACGGGCCATCGCGCTCATAGCCAAGACCATTCCAGTCGCCAGCCAGGTCGGCCAGGGCCAGTGCCTGGGCAGGAATCAGCAGGGCGGGCAGGCGGTTGACCGTGCCAGCCGGAGGCAGCACCACGCTCAGGCCCGACTTGGAGACCAGCACGGTGTCGGTGCCTGCGGTGAAGCGGCAGGCTTCCGATGCGTCGGCGGTGAAGGTGGTCACGTCGGTGCCCAGCTTGAACTGCAACGTGGCGGCGTCCATTTCGCCGGCTTCTCCAATCGGCGTGCCCAGTTCCACGACGTGGTACTTGCCGGTCTTCAACCCGGCGCAGGTGGCCGCTGCCGGTTGCAGTGCGGTCTGGACTGCCGCTGCGCCGGCATTGGCAGCGACTGCTGAAGAAAGCTCAGCCAGCGTGGTCTTGGATGCCTCCAGGCGATCGCCCAACTGGTCCAGCAGCTGGTCCTGCGCATTGCCCGCGTTGGCGCCGTTGGCGGCCACCAGCGGATCCTTGACCGGGTCGATGCTGGAAAGGTCGACCACGCCCGTCAGCACCAGGCGCACGGCGCCGATGGCACTGGTTACGTTGTCGGAGGTGAGCCTGGCTTGCGCGTTCGCATCGAACTGCTCGAAGAAGGCATCGGTGTTGCCCTGTGCCAGTGAAGCGGTGACCAGCTCGGTCAGCGGCGTGATGTTGGCCGTCGCGGTGGTGCCGGTGCCGGCTTCGACCACGGAATGCAGCGTGGTGCCGTCAGGCGCCGTGACGCTGAGCACGCAGGGACGCGTCGCGCCTTCGATGCTGATGGTGAAGCTGCCGTCCGCCGCGGTGGTGGCGGTGCCGCTGCCCGATGCGCACTTGGCCTGCACGGCGGCATTGCCCAGTGCGGCGCCAACTGCGGCGGTGCCACTGATCCTGGTGGCGGCAGGTGCCGCCGTGGTGGTGGTCGGCGCGGTCGAACCGCCATCGCCGCCTCCGCATGCAGACAGGACCGCCGTCGCCAGACCCGTCAAGAACAGTTGTTTTGTTTTCATCCCGTTTCGCCCTGTATGGTTTTTGTTCTGGCGGAGTCCTGCGGTGGTCGATATCCGGCTCATGCAGGCCCCGCCCGCAGGGTGGCTGACCCGCCCCGCGAGGCGAGTCTGCGTGATAGGGGGGATGGGGCCAACCCGAGTTCAGGCGATTGACAAACTGTCGGGAGTGTGTGGGCAGAGGCTGCTGCGGCAACGCTGCAGGATGGCTGTCACGTGCCTGGCTGCCGTGGTTGCATTCATTGGTCTGGCGGAAAAAAAGAAAAGCCGGTGCCGCAGGGCGGCACCGGCTTGGTTCGTGTCCGGGCGCGGGGTGCCCGGATTCACGGTTGGGGGCGAGGTTACGGGCGGCCGACCGAAATATCGTAGAACAATCCGTTCACGCCGATGCCGAGGGTCAGGGCGGTATTGCCCGGGATCAGCGCAATCATTGCCGATGCATTGCTGGTTGCTGCGCGCGGTAGTTGACAAACTCCGCGCCATGTGACGCCCAGGCCGCTGTGTCAGGCAGCCGTCGGCACAAGGCCGGGCCAGGTGGCAGTGGGCGCTGTGGTGCGGCTGCCTGCCCGGCAATCTTCCACCAGGCGCGCCGCATCGATGCCGAACCAGTTCTGCCAGCTGCGCGCCAGCGCGCTGCCGGAACGCAGGCCGGCGTGCGCCGCCAGCACGTCCAGCGAAGACACCGGGCCGGCGGCGGCCAGCGCGTGCAGGGCATGGGCGGCGCGTTGCTCGCGCAGCAGCGGGTGCAGCGCCTCGCCTTCGGCGAAGAGCCGGGCGCGCACCTGGCGGGCCGGCACCTGCCATTGCGCGGCCAGGCGCTCGACATTCCAGTCGGTATCGGGGCGGGAAAAGACCAGGCCGGCAAAGCGGCGCGACCAGGGCCTGTCGCCGGGCTTGCCGGCCAGGCGCGGGCATTCACTGTCTGGGACGGCAGTCAGGACGATGGCGCAAGGGTGCTGCCACGTGCCGGGCAGGTCGCAGTCGAAGTGGGCAAAGGCGTGGACCACGAACGGGTCGCCGGGCCGCACCTCGCGCCGCGCATTGGCGTCGCGCAGGCTGGCCGTGCCGTGCAGGGCTTGTACCTGCACGGCAAAGGGGAAGCGCAGGCGGGCAAAGCGGACGTGGTGACGGCTGACAAGCGGCATGCGGAAGACAACCCGGAAGCTGAGCGGGGGTGCGGCCGGTAACTGTCGCAGGATTCAACGGGCGGCGCAAGGCCGCGGACGTCGTCCGTTTGATCGTTCACGGCGCCCGGTGACGGCGGCGTTACAGCTCGGACAGCCCGAAGTGGCGCAGCCGGGGCAGGTCGGTCACGCGGATGCTCTGGTAGGACAGGTGGACCATGCCGGCATCGGCCAGCCGGCGCAGCGCCTGGTTGACCCGCTGGCGCGACAGCCCGGTCAGCAGGCCGATCTCTTCCTGCGACAGCTCCAGCACGGGGCTGGTGCGCGGATACAGGTCCGGGTGGAACAGCTGCGCGATGGCCTGCGCCACGCGCGCATCGGCGCCCAGCAGGCGGTCGTTCTGCACGGTGGCGATGAACTGGCCCATGCGCTCGTTGAGCTGGCGCACGACAAAGCTGGCGAACGGCAGGCTCTGCGCCAGCAGCGTATTGAACACCGGCTCTGGCACCAGCAGCACCTGCGAGTCACGGATCGCGATCACGTCATAGCGGCGGTCTTCGCGCTTGATCACGCTGCCTTCGCCGCACCAGCCGCCGGCGGGCACGCCGGAGAAGGTGCAGCCGCGCCCGTCGGGGGTGTACACCGCCAGCTTGATCAGGCCGCTGTCCACCCCGATCCAGTAGCGCGACGGCTCGCCGCGCCGGGCGATGAAGGCGCCCGCGGCAAAGGACTGGAGCAGCGTTTCGCGCGCGGCCAGCGCCTGGTGTTCCGGCGCCAGGGCACCGAACCAGGCATGGCCGGCAAGGACTGCGGCAGGGGCGGAAATCGGGTCTGCAGGTTCGCTCATGGCATGGACGCGCGGCTCGGGCCGGGTCCCTGTAAGAATCGTGTAAGCCTTGCCTGGCGCGGGTTTGCGGCAGGTTTGTCGTCTCGGCGACAGTGCGCCGGCGTGTGCGATGATAGCCTTGTGCCAGAAAAAGTGACAGCGCCGGATGGCGCGGACAATGGTCACCTCGCCCCGGACATCGCTGCACCCATGCAGCGCATTGACAGCATCACGCGGCCTGTTGCGCGGCCCTGCCGCCAACGCCGCCAGATACGCGGAGACACAAGCAATGCCCACCGATTTCGACAGCGGCCTGGCCCGCAACGCGGCCAACTTCGTGCCGCTTACGCCCATCGACTTCCTGGTCCGCGCCGCCGAGGTGTACGGCCAGCGCCTGGCCATCGTGCACGGCCCGCTGCGCCAGAACTGGCGCGACACCTATGCGCGCGCACGGCGCCTGGCCAGCGCGCTGGCGCGTGCCGGCATCGGCAAGGGCGATACCGTGGCCGCGCTGCTGCCCAATACGCCGGCCATGGTGGAGGCGCATTTCGGCGTGCCGATGGCGGGCGCCGTGCTCAATGCGCTCAATATCCGCCTCGACGCCGCCAACCTGGTCTTCATGCTGCGCCATGGCGAGGCGCGCGTGCTGCTGGCCGATACCGAGTTTGCCGACCTGGCGCGCCAGATGGCGCTGGAGATCCCCGGCCTGAAGGTCATCGCCGTGCATGACGTGCTGGGCCCGCAGGAGGCGCCGTTCGGCGACACCGATTACGAAGCCTTCCTCGCCTCGGGCGACCCGGACTACGCGTGGCACATGCCGGCCGACGAGTGGGAAGCCATCGCGCTGAACTACACCTCGGGCACCACCGGCGACCCCAAGGGCGTGGTCTACCACCACCGCGGCGCGGCCATCAATGCCGTGTCCAACATCCTCGAGTGGGATTTGCCCAAGCACCCGGTCTACCTGTGGACGCTGCCGATGTTCCACTGCAATGGCTGGTGCTTCCCGTGGACCGTTGCCGCGCGCGCGGGCGTCAACGTGTGCCTGCGCAAGTTCGAGCCCAGGCTGGTGTTCGACCTGATGCGCGAAGAGGGCGTGACCCACTACTGCGCCGCGCCGATCGTGCATACCGCGCTGGTCAATGCGCCCGCCGCGTGGCGCGAGGGCGTGCGCGGCCCGGTGCGCGGCATGGTGGCCGGCGCACCGCCGCCGGCCGCGGTGCTGGCGCAGATGGAGGCGATGGGGTTCGAGCTGACCCATGTCTATGGCCTGACCGAGGTCTACGGCCCGGCCGCGGTCTGCGCGGAGCAGGATGACTGGAGCGCGCTGTCCGAGCAAGACCGCGCGGTCAGGAAGGCGCGTCAGGGCGTGCGCTATCACCTGCAGTCGCAGGTGGCGGTGCTCGATCCCGATTCCATGCAGCCGGTGCCGGCCGATGGCGAGACCATCGGCGAGATCATGTTCCGCGGCAATATCTGCATGAAGGGCTACCTCAAGAACGAGAAGGCCACGCGCGAGGCCTTTGCCGGCGGCTGGTTCCATACCGGCGACCTGGGTGTGTGCATGCCCGATGGCTATATCAAGATCAAGGACCGCAGCAAGGACATCATTATTTCCGGCGGCGAGAACATCTCCAGCGTTGAGGTGGAGGACGCGCTCTACCGGCATCCCGCGGTGCTGGCTGCCGCGGTGGTGGCGCAGCCCGATGCCAGGTGGGGCGAGACCCCATGCGCGTTTGTCGAACTGAAGGACGGCGCCAGCGTCAGCGCGGAAGAACTGATCGCGCATTGCCGCACGCTGCTGGCGGGCTTCAAGGTGCCCAAGGCGGTCTACTTCGGGCCGCTGCCCAAGACCTCGACCGGCAAGATCCAGAAGTTCGAGCTGCGCCGCAAGGTGAAGTCGGATTCGGCGATCGACGTTTGATGGGCTGAAGCGGCGCTGGTGCAGCGCCGCTATTGCAGCGCCGCGTCCTCGGCATCGTGCAGGCCGGCGATGTGCGTGTCGATGGCCTCGCGCCCCCAGGCAATGCCCGCGCGCGTGGCGTCGGTGGCGCAGCCAAAGCGCGTCTGCGCGGCCGGGCAGGGCAGCGCCAGCTTGCTGCCGTGATGCCAGATCTCCGCGCGCAGCGTCCACCACCCGTCATGCTGGCCGCCATAGCGCAGCGCCGCGACATGGATGCGGTGGCCGCGGTATGTCACGTTCTGGTCATGCCATCCACTGGGCATAGACGTGAGGCGCGCCGGGGCAACTCAACGCGCCCGCATCTCGGCGGGGTTGCCGGGTTTGGGCGGGCGGTGCCAGTCCTGGTCGATGTCCGGGAACACCTCACATTCACCCCGCACGATGTTTTCAATGGTGGCGCATACGCATTCGGTGCCGCGCGGCCCCACGCAGACCAGGCTGCGCGGATGGTCGGTGTGTTGCGGGATGGCATAGACGCGCATGCCCTCGCGGAAGAGGGGATGCTTGGTGAGGCGCTCGTTCATCAGTTCAACGAAGCGCTGGGGAGTGACGACCGGCTTATCCATTGCATGCTCCTGCGGCCTTGCCCACCGTGCCCGTTTCTAGGGGCGGCATGGCGACCAGGTCAGTTAAGGCCAGGAATATGACAGGCAGGTGGCAGGAAGCGCCCCGGGCAGCATACGTTGCCCGGGCGTGGCCGGAACGGAAAACCGCAGGTAAATGCATACCCCGCGTTGCCACTGCCACGCTTCCAGACTAGGACACGCGGCACGTAGTGCAAGTGTTGCGCGATGCCGTGGGGGCTTCAGGTGGCGTGCAGCTCGCCTGCGGCGCGCGGACCGTTCAGTATGCCGTTGCCGGCGGCCCAGCAGGCGGCCTCGGCCTCTGCGCGGGAACCGTAGGTGGATGGCGCTGCGACGGTGCAATCCTCGTCGGCGGCGCCACAGCGTTCTTCCATGACGATGCGCCAGGTGAACTGGCCGGGTGCATCTTCAAGGACGTGAAGCACCAATGTGCGGTGATCGTCAGTCAGCGTGAGGGGCAAAGTCGACATGGCTGTCTCCCGTTCGCGGGTGGGCGCCATTGATGCTAGCAAGAGGTTGCCGCAAATGCCATGACTGTCTTGCGGCCGCGGCATGGCAAGATACGGCCTTTGCGGCCTTCGCCGCGCCTGTACTTTCCGCCAGACCATGCCCATCTCGCCTGAGCTCAACCAAGGGGTCGCCGCCCTGACGGCACATTACGATGCCACCGTGCTGCCGCTGTGGACCGCCAGCGGCTGGAACGGCGACCTGCTGCTGCCCTACGAGGCACTCGACGGCGCCAGTGCCGCGCCGTTGGCGCCGGCCCGCTATCGCGCCATGGCATGCGCCCGCCAGCTCTATGTGTTCTCGCTGGCCGGCAACCATGCGCATGCCGATACGCTGTTCGGCTCGCTGCAGGCCTACTTCGGCAATGGCGAGGGCGCGTGGCTCTACAGCGTCGACCCGGCCGGCACGCCGCTCGATGCCACGCGCGACCTCTATACGCATGCCTTCGTGATCTTCGCCTGCGCCAACTATCATGCGCGGCGCGGCAATCCCGATGCGCTCGACGTGCTCGATGAAACCGTCGATGTCGTCGAGGACCTCTTCGGCGACGAACAGGGCCTGTACCACGCCGCGCTTACCGAGCATTTCCGGCCCAAGGGCGCCGGCGTGCTGCAGAACCCCATCATGCACCTGACCGAGGCCTACCTGGCCGCGCTGGATGCGACCGGGGACGAATGGTATGCCGAACGCCTGCGCGAGATCGCGATGGCGGTGCATGAGCGCTTTGTCGATCCGGCCAGCGGCTGCATTGCCGAGCTGCCCCAAGGCAGCCCCGGCAACCGCATCGAGCCGGGCCACCAGTTCGAGTGGTTCTCGCTGGTGGCAGGCAGGCCGGCGCTGCTCGGCGACCTGCCGCTGGCCGATACGCTGCGCCAGGCCTTTGCCTTTGCGCAGCGGCACGGCGTGGTGCCGTCGACGCAGGGCGTCAGCGCGGCACTGAACGCCGATGGCTCCATGCTGGACGATACCCAGCGCATCTGGGCGCAGACCGAATATGCGCGCGCGCTCGCCGTGCATGGCGCGCCGGAGTCGCTGGCGGCGCTGGAAGCCTGGACGCAGCAGTTCCGCAGCCGCTTCCTGCACGATCACGGCTGGCATGAATGCCTGGCGCGCTCGGGCAGCGTGGTACGCGCCGAGATGCCTTCGACCTCGCCGTACCACCTGGCGACGTCCTACTCGGCGCTCGCCGCGCTGGCCGGCGTGGCGTGGCCGGCATTGCCAGGGGCTTAGGCCACCCTGCGCCAGGCGGTGCGGCAGCACGATGCGCTGCTGCGGGGCGTTTGTGGCGGCACAGGCCCTGCAGAGGCAGCCGCGTAGGCGGCTACCGCGCTCTTATCAATTCTTTGCAGTCGTCGGTGGACACCGCGCCTACACTCAAGCCCGCGCTCCGGCACGTGCTGTTGTTCTTCTTAACCACTGGTCGTCGTTCTGAAGTTACGGGCCGGGGCGCACCCGATGCGGCTCAGCGCCGCGCGCCCAGGGCCTGCGACAGCCGCTCCGGCTGTTGAGCGGCCGGGGACGCAGCGTGGGTCTGGATCAGGCCTGCGCCGGCGGGCTTCACCCGGACGGCCATTTGCTCGACCCTTTTGGCGGCCTGGGTCTCGGCGTGGTCATTCAGGATCAGGCACAGCAGTGTCAGCAAGGCTGCTGCGATCATGCTCAGCGCGATCCAGGCCAGGCAGTGCTTGCGTTCCATGGTAGGCGGGAGGGGGGCGTCATCAGTGCGCGAAGTTTACGCGCCCGCGCGCAATGCAATTGTCAATCTTTGCAAACGCCGGCCGCCGTCCGGCCCGCTATTCCGTCACGCCGTTTTCATGCAGCAGCCGCTCGCATTCTTCCAGCATGTCGTAGGCAAACGCAGACTGGTAGTTGGGATCGAGGGCTTCCATCATTTCGTGCGCGGCGTACAGGCCGGCCTCGCGTGACAGGGTCTCAGCCAGCTGGCGTGCAAACTGGTCGCTCAGTTCCGACAACAGGCGCCGCTCGGACAGCGGCAACTGCAGCTTCGAGCGCGACAGCCATTCGCCGGCCAGCGTCGCACCCTGGGCGTCGGTCATCCACTGGCGGTGTTCATAGTAGGCCGACAGCCGTTCGGCAGCGAGTGCGAACAGCAGTGCCTTGCGGGTATTGAAATCGATCCTGGGGAGTGGGGCGAGGGTCATGCTTGCGGCGTGGTGCGATGCGCGGCGCAGCGGCCGGCAATCATCTTGTCGGGGAGCGGATCAGGACTGCGCGGTGGCTGCCTGCGCAAAGCGCGCTGCCAGCCAGGCGCCGATGGCGGCGATCTCTTCCAGGCAGACCGAATGGCCCATCGGATAGGTGTTCCAGGTCACCGGGTGCTGCCGCGCCTGCACGAAATCGCGGGCGGCGACGCCCAGCTGCAGCGGCACCACGTCGTCCTGCGTGCCATGGGCGGCGAACACGGGCGTGGTGGCGTTGGCGGCGCTGACCTCGGCCGCCAGCGCTTTCGGCGCAGGGATGTAGGTGGACAGCGCGACGATGCCGGCCAGCGTCTCGGCATGGCTCAGCCCGGCGGTGTAGGCAATCGCGCCGCCTTGCGAGAAGCCTGCCAGCACGATGCGGTGCGTGGGGATGCCACGGGCGTTCTCGCGCGCAATCAGTGCGCGAATGGCTTCGCAAGAGGCACGGATGCCGGCTTCATCGGCGCGTCGCCCGGATTCATCGAGGGAATAAATGTCATACCAGGCCGGCATGACATAACCGCCGTTGCAGGTCACGGGGATAGCCGGCGCGTGCGGGAAGATAAAGCGCACGCCGGGCGCTGCGGGCAGCCGCAGCTCAGGCACGACCGGGGCGAAATCGCTGCCGTCGGCGCCCAGCCCATGCATCCAGATGACGGCGCAGGCGGGATTGGGCGCGGTTTCGAATTCGATCGCGGGCAGCAGTTCGCTCATGGGGCTGGTTCCTGTGGATATGCGCCTGCGCGCCGCACGGGCGCCAGGCAGCGCGAGTATCGCACAGGTCGGGGCCTGTCCCGGCTGCGTCAGGCCGCGGACGGAACGATAGGGACCGTGGTGAGGCCAGGCGTGCGTGCCGGCAGCTCCGGCATCGCAGGCGGCGTGGCGCGGCGCTTGTCGACCACGTCTTCCACGCCCTTGGCCGCGACGTCTTCCAGGAACGCCACCATGTCGCGGTAGTAGGCCACCTGCATCTGCGCTTCGAGCAAGCGCCTTTCGGCCTGGAACAGCGTCAGCCTCATGTCTTGCAGTTCCCTCTCGGCGATTTTCTCCGGGGTCGGCGGACTGAACAGGTTTGCAAGCCAACGCATGGCAGTACCTCCAGTGCTGTCAATGGCGAAATTGCGATGCTCGTGCCATGGGGTCCAATATAGACAAGAAACCGGCAAAAAGTCTCTCGGGCATCTCGCCGTGGCGCCTCGCCCACAAGGATGATTGCTGGTGGCGGAAGTCTGCGGTAGATTGGCCGCCCAGGGTCGGCCGTACCGGGACCCTGGTGCCCGCGCTCGCCACTTGCTGTGGCCAACGAGCCCGTGCAATCCCTCAGTGTGCCTGCCTGACCCGTGTTGCCCGGCGGGTCGCCTTCATATCTCTCGCGTCGTTTCCTGCCAACAGTGCCTGCATGGCATCGCCGTCCTGCGCGCGCACAAAGCGCAGGATCGGCGGCCAGAATGCCTCGATATGTTCTGGCAGGATGGCTGCGTCATGCGGCATGGCGTCCAGCATCACCAGCGCATGCAGATGCCTGGCCGCACGGGCCACGCGTTCCGCGTGGGGTGGGACGATCACCGCGTCGTCCCGGCTGTGCACCACCAGCAGCGGCCGCTCCAGCCGGCTGGCACGCGCAGCGTTGTTCCACGGATCCGGCAGCAGCCACGCGGCCCATGCGGGTATGCGCCCGGTCTGCACTGCGGCCAGGCGCGCCGAACTGAAGCCCGCCGCAATGACATAGCCGTCGGGCTGCGGATCGAAGCGCTGCGCCACCTCCAGCAGGATGCCGGATCCCAGCGAATGCCCCAGCACCACGCGCCGTTTTGCCTGCGGCGTGGCTGCCAGGAATTGCCGGTAGGCGGCCAGCGCATCCTCGCGCAGGCGGCGCACGCTTGGCCGCCCGCTGCTGCGGCCGTAGCCGCTGTAGTCGAAGACGTAGGAGGCGATGCCCGCGCCCGCCAGCATGGCCTGGACCGGGGCCCAGTCGGGCAGGCTCTCATTGTCGCCGTGGCACACCATCAGCGCTGGCGCTTCGGGGTCCGCGGCCGGCATGAAGGCGGCGTGCAGGATGCGATTGCCGCTGGCGAACGTGGCATGGCGCACCGTCAGGGCTGAAATGTCGGGTGCTGCCGCGTCCTTTGTTTCATCCGTCGGCGTGACAAAGGCTTTGCGTTCCACCGCACGAAACAGTAGATGCCGCGCAACACCGGCGGCCACGGCGAGTGCCGCGGCGGTGGCGAGCCAGCGGTGGCGGGATTCCGGCTGAGCGGGGCGGGGGCCTTCAGGCATGGCGAGTTTCGGGATGGCGTTCCCTTCAGGCTAGCAGGCCATCGGCGTCCGGGTGAAGAAAAGTTCATTCGCACGCATGCCTTAAGTGGATTCGCAGCCATATCGTGCAGCGTCGGCAGGCGGCTATCGGCCCGATAGAAAACTTTTGCCTTGACTATCTACCTAGTAGTAGATAGCATTGAGTCCATGGCACCGCTGCACCGCCTGAAGCAAGCAAGAACGGGCGGGAAAGTGGCGATCCCATCGCAAGACCGGCATGGTCATTTTTTTAGCACCTGTCATCTATCTACTAGTAGATGCGGCTCGAAAGAGTGACCCTGCCACAGCCACTGATACCGAATTGACGCGATCCCGAAACATCGCACCCAGGAGCCCATCATGAATGCCAAGTTCGCCAAGACCCTGATCACCGCCGCCACCCTTGCCGCCGCACTGGCAGGTGGCGTGGCGCAAGCCGCCAGCGTGCAAGACAACACCTCGGCTGGCGACAAGTACGGCTACAGCTACCGCGCCGGCAAGTTCGACACCTTCACGGAAGGTGCCCGCACCGGCAAGTTCGACCCGTTCACGGAAGGCGCCCGCGTCGGCAAGTTTGATCCGTACACCGACGGCGCCCGCGTCGGCAAGACCGATCCCTACACGGACGGGTACCGCACCGTAGCTGGCCTGGACCGTAGTGGCGTGTCGGCCGGGCCGGCCCGCAGCTTCGACCCGTACACGGACGGCGCGCGCGTCGGCAAGGCTGACCCCTACACCGACGGCGCCCTGGCTTGATTGCTGCCGGCTGAGGCCGGCGGCCAACAACTTTACGGCGGCGGTCACGCTGACTGCCGTCCGATGGAGTCCATCATGAGTTTGCGTGACAGTATCCTGCTGCTTGGCGGATGGCTGGTGCTTTGCGTGACGAGTGGCTCGATGATCACCTTCGCCGCGCAGGTCCTGCCTGGTTAAAGCACATGCCTTAGATGCCCCGGGGCTAGGGAATTACCCCAGCCCCGGGGCATTTCGGCTTGAGCGCCTATCTTCGCGTAGATAAACTGTTTTCATGAAAACGCAATCAGTACGCGAGCAACTGCTCGAGCACACCCTCGTTCTGATCCGCCGCCGCGGCTTCAACGGCTTCAGCTACCGCGACCTGGCGGAACTGGTGGGGGTCAAGACCTCCAGCATCCACTATTACTTCCCGTCCAAAGAGGACCTGGTACTGGAGGCGGTGAAGGAATACAGCGCCCGCCTGGCCGAGCGCATCCGCTCCATCGACACCAGTCTGCCGGTCGCCGAGCAGGCGGCCATCTACCTGGCGCCGTTCCGCGCCAGCTGCGGCTCGGACCAGATCTGCCTGTGCGGCATGTTGTCGACCGAGACGCTGTGCCTGCCGGAGTCCGTGCACAAGCTGCTGCAGGGCTTCTTCCTGATGAACGAACAATGGCTGGCCGGCCTGCTGGAGCGGGCTCAGCCGCAGCGCAGCACGCCGTTCCCGGTGCCGCCGGCGCGGCTGGCACAGGTGGTGTTTGGCTCGCTGCAGAGCGGGCTGATTGCGGCACGCCTGTTCGGGACCTCCGACCGGGTGGAAGCCGCTGCGGATACGCTGATGGCCGCCGTCGCCGGCTAAGGTTTTCGCGCAATATCAGTGGCGCGTCTGAAGCCGTCATGTGGCGCAAGCTGCATGGCGGCTTTTTTATTTGCAGACAGCCGGTCGGCCGCCGGCGCTTCGGAATCGGTGATAATCGCTTTTAAAACAACGAGATAGAGCCAGAAAAGGCACAGGCTATCGGGCCGATAGAAATGTTTTTCCTTGACTCTCTACCTAGTAGTAGATAGTATTTGACTCATGGAAGCGCTGCACCGCCGGCAACAAGCAAGACAAGGCGAAAACGTGGCGGTCCCATTGCATGACCGGAGGCGGTCATTTTTTCGAGGCCGAGTATCTATCTACTAGTAGATGCGGGATCGAAAAAAACGATCTGCCACAGCCACTGATACCGAATTGACGCGATTCCGAAACTTCGCACCCTGGAGCCCATCATGACCAAGATCACCAAGACCCTGATTACCGCCGCCACCCTTGCCGCCGCGCTCGCGGGCGGTGTTGCGCAAGCGGCCAGCGTGCAGGACAGCACCTTCACCGGCGACAAGTACGGCTACACCTTCCGCACCGGCAAGTTCGACACCTTCACGGAAGGCGCCCGCACCGGCAAGTTTGATCCGTTCACCGAAGGCGCGCGCGTTGGCAAGGCCGATCCCTACACCGATGGTGCCCGCGTTGGCAAGGCTGATCCCTACACCGACGGTGCCCGCACGGTAGCGGGCCTGGATCGCAGCGGTGTCTCGGCCCAACCGTCGCGCAGCTTCGACCCGTACACCGATGGTGCCCGCGTTGGCAAGCCCGATCCCTACACCGACGGTGCCCGCACGGTAGCCGGCCTGGACCGCAGCGGTGTTTCGGTCCAACCGTCGCGCAGCTTCGACCCGTACACCGATGGTGCCCGCGTTGGCAAGCCCGATCCCTACACCGACGGTGCCCGCACGGTAGCCGGCCTGGACCGCAGCGGTGTTTCGGTCCAACCGTCGCGCAGCTTCGACCCGTACACCGATGGTGCCCGCGTTGGCAAGCCTGATCCCTACACCGACGGTGCCCGCACGGTAGC
>NZ_KB944503.1:197236-288725 GCF_000389805.1 Cupriavidus sp. GA3-3 | reverse complement strand
GATCCCTACACCGACGGTGCCCGCACGGTAGCCGGCCTGGACCGCAGCGGTGTTTCGGTCCAACCGTCGCGCAGCTTCGACCCGTACACCGATGGTGCCCGCGTTGGCAAGCCCGATCCCTACACCGACGGTGCCCGCACGGTAGCCGGCCTGGACCGCAGCGGTGTTTCGGTCCAACCGTCGCGCAGCTTCGACCCGTACACCGATGGTGCCCGCGTTGGCAAGCCTGATCCCTACACCGACGGTGCCCGCACGGTAGCCGGCCTGGACCGCAGCGGTGTTTCGGCCCAACCGTCGCGCAGCTTCGATCCGTACACCGACGGTGCGCGCGTGGGCAAGGCTGACCCTTATACCGACGGCGCCATCGCCTGAGAGCCGGCCGGCGTGATGCCGGCCATTGAAAACCGCCGGGCCGCCTGGGTGCGGCCCGTCTTCAGGAGTTGATCATGCGTTGGCGTGACACTGCGCTGATCCTTGGCGGATGGGTAGGGCTTTGCTTCGCAAGCGGGTCCCTCATCACGCTGATCGCACAATCGCTGCCGGCCTGAACGGCGCGGCAGCAAGACGATGGAGTTGATGCCATGAACACCCGATCCGTACGCGAGCAACTGGTCGAACATGCGCTGGTGCTGATCCGCCGCAGGGGGTTCAACGGCTTCAGCTACCGCGACCTGGCCGACCTGGTCGGGGTCAAGACCTCGAGCATCCACTATTACTTCCCGTCCAAGGACGACCTGGTGCTGGCAGCGGTGCGCGAATACGGCGCCCGCAGGCGGGCGCGCCTGGATGCGATCGACGCCAGCCTGCCGCCCGCGGAGCAGGCGCGGCAATACCTTGCGCCGTTGCGCGCGGGTGCCGGCACCGACCAGGCTTGCCTGGTGGGCATGCTGTCGGCCGACGTGCTGATGCTGCCGGACGCGGTGCGCGCCGCGATGCAGGACTTTATCCGGCTCAATGAGCAATGGCTGGCCAGCTTGTTCGAGCGCGCCGCGGCGCAGCGCAAGTCGCCCTATCCGATTCCGCCGCAGCAGCTGGCGCAGGTGGTGTTCGGGGCGTTGCAGAACGGCTTGATCAGTGCGCGGCTGTTTGGCACGCCGGACCGGCTCGATGCCGCGGCGGCGCTGCTGACCAGCGCCATGCCGGCGGAGCAGGCCTTAGCCGCCGCTTAGTGTCAGTATCACCGAGCCGGCGACGGCATTGCACAGCCACTGCGGGTCATCGTGGGGCAGGTCATGCCCGGCCCAGTGGTGCGTCAGCAACTGCGCGTCCCAGGCTTGCGCGATGCGCGCCGAGCACACCGGGTTGACCAGGCGGTCTGCCGCCGAGGCAAGCAGCAGCGCCGGGCAGCGCGGCGCACTGGCGGGGGCGCGATAGCGGGCAGCGGCCAGCAACTGTGCCAGCGCGGCTTGGCGGCTCACCGGCGCGTCGGCGGCAATGGCCTGCCAGGTCTCGAGATCGCGTGCCAGCGTGTCGGTGCGGGCACAGGTGATGGCATGGATGGTCCGCTCGCAGTACGCGCGGTCCTGCCAGCGCTGCGCCACGCGCAGCAGCTTGCCCCAGTTGCGCGGCCGCAGGCGCTGTGCGGGCGTGCAGAACGGCCGCATGCTGGTATTGACCAGCACCAGGCCGCCGACTTCCTCCGGATAGGCGCTGGCCCACTCGGTCGCGGCCATCGCACCCAGCGACATCGCCAGCACGCGGTACGGTCCGTGCGCGCCGGTGGCCGACAACTGGCGCCGCACCGCGGTGACCATCTCAGGCACGCTCCACGGCGCCGGCTGCGCCGACAGCGCGCCGTTGCCGGGCAGGTCGGGCAGCAGCGGCCGGCCCAGCCCGGCCGCTTCCCAACGCGCCGGCAGGCTTCCCCAGTGGCGCGATTCCCGCGTCAGTCCCCGCAAGAATACCCATCGGCTCATGGCGCCGGCTCCGTCTGCCAGTGTGCGCGTGCCTGCAGCAGCAGGTCGTCACGCTGCGCGCCGCGCGGCCGCCAGCGATCCGGCGCAAAGGCCACGCGGCCCAGGAAGTCGAACAGGCTCACGTGCCGGCGCAGCACGCGCGCGGTGCGGTGCGCCTTGATCGGGTTGAAGATGCCCTCGCGCGAGAACAGCTGGCGCGGGTTCTTCTTGATCCACAGCCACGAGCCCAGTTCCAGCGTCATCGGCAGGAACAGGTTGCCGTGCGGCGTCAGGTCATAGGCATGGTCCCACAGGTCGCCGTGCAGCAGGTACTGGTGGCTTTGCGGCTCGAAGGTGTAGCCGTGGTGCGGGTGGGCCTGCTCGAACAGCGTCTTGAGCAGGTACATCTCGGGCAGGTGCGCCATCGGCCGGCGCGTGCCCGCGTACGGAAACCAGATGCTGTCGCGCCAGCCGTAGCCTGAATGGCAGTCCACCGCAAAGCTGAGCGGGCGCGGCAGCAGTTCTTCCTGCACCACGCGCAGCAGCGCGCGGCTTTCCGTTTCCATCGGCGCGCCCGCCGGGCCGCGGTACCAGGGCAGCCAGGCGCCGATGCGCTGGCCGCCGGCCAGGAAGGGCACACGCGCATCGGCGTCCTGCGGGCCATTGCGCATCAGGTCGACGCCGTTGGGGTTGGCGCGGGTGCCGGCCCACATGCCGCCGGGGTTGACGATCGGCATGAATACCAGCCGCACCGACTGCAGTTCGCGGTGCAGCAGCTCGTCCCATGCCAGCCGGCTCAGCACCGAGCGCAGGTAGTCCAGCACCAGCTGCGTGCCGATGCGTTCCAGCCCGTGGATGCCGCCGAAGATGCCGATCGCCGGCGCGCCCGGATCGCGGCTGCCGAGCGTGGCGACATGGACGCCGAAGCGATGGCCCTGCACCATGGTTTCGCAGACCACCCGCGTATCCAGCACGTGGCTGCCCGTATCCAGCAAGGCCAGCAGCTGGTCGTACTCGGGGAAGCCGGCGTGCGGATGCATGGGCTCAGGCGGTCGGCACGCCGGCCGTGCCGAACAGGTGCAAGACCGGCCAGCCGCGTGCCTCGGCCGCGTCCCGCAGCGTCGAATCCGGATTGACGGCGACCGGATGGCCAACGCTTTCTAGCAGCGGCAGATCGTTGCGGGAGTCGCTATAGAAGGTGGCCTGTGCCAGCGCCGTGTGCGCAATGCCCAGCGTGTCGAGCCACGCCAGCACGCGCAGCACCTTGCCAGGCCCAAAGGCCGGCACGCCGGCCAGCGCGCCGGTGAACTCGCCGTGCGCATCGTGTTCCGCCTCCACCGCCAGCAGGTGCGGCACGCCCAGCTGGCGCGCGATCGGCTCGGTGACAAAACGGCAGGTGGCGGTGACGATGCAGCACAGGTCGCCGGCGGAGAGGTGGCGGGCCAGCAGGTCGCGCGCCGCCGGCTGGATGGCGGGCACGATCACTTTGCGCATGAAGTCCGCGCGCCACTGCGTCAGTCGTTCACGCGGATGGCGCGCCAGCAGGCCCAGGGCAAAGCGCGCATGGGCGGCAAAGTCCAGCCGCCCCGCCTGGTAGGCCGCCAGCCAGCGCGTGTTGTGCGCATCGATTTCGGCAGCCTCGGCGCCGCCCACGGCAACGAGGTAGCGAGCCCATTCATACTCGCTGTCGAGCGGCAGCAGGGTGTGGTCGAGGTCAAACAGGGCGAGGCGGGGGGCAGCGGGCATGCGGGATAGCTCAGTTGGCGAAACCGGCAAGCTTGGCGCGGCGTGGTGACCGCGCGGTGATGAAGGACCCAAGTTTTCCGATACCGGCATTGGCGCTTTACCTTGCGCGGCAGGCATGCGGGTGTCAGGCGGCGTGGGTGGCGGCGGTCGGCTCGTCCAGCGCCACGCAGTCCAGGAAGGCGCCGACCAGCCGGGTCTCGCGCCGGCTCTGCAGGCAGTATAGGTATTCATGCAGCACCGGCGCGCCTTGTGCGAACCGCACCACGCGCAGCAGCGGGTCGCGTGGCACCTCGCCCAGCGGCACCACGCTGGCGCCCAGGCCCTGGCGGATGGCCTCGTAGATGGCCTCGCGGCTGCCGATCACGGTGTGCGGCGGCAGTTCCAGCCCGCACGCGGCCAGTGCCGTCTCGGTGGCCTTGCGCGTCATCGAGCCGTGCTCGCGCACCAGCAGGTGGCAGCCGCGCAGTTGCGGCAGCTCGACCTGCGCCAGCCGCGCCAGCGCATGGTCCGGATGGGCCACCAGCACCATCGGGTCCGTCGCCAGCCGGATGCAGGCAAGCCGGTCGTCGTCCACCGGGTGCGACGATACTGCGGCGTCGATGCGGTACTCGAACAGCGCCTCCAGCATCTGCTGCGAATTGCCGATGTCCAGGCTCACGTCGATCGCCGGGTAGCGCTGCCGGAACGCCGCCACCGTGCGCAGGATGTAGTAGGGACCGGTGGCGCCGATGCGCAGGTTGCCGAAGCGCAGGTTGCCGGCGTTGCGCAGCAGGTAGTCGGCATTGCCTTCCTGCTGCATCAGCTGCTCGACCACCGGCATCAGCGCCACGCCCACGTCGCTCAGGTCGACGCGGCTGGCGCGGCGGTGGAACAGCTCAACGCCGTAGGTCTCTTCCAGCTGGCGGATGCGGCCGGTGACGGTGGGCTGGCTGATGCGCAGCTGCCTGGCCGCCATGGTGATGCTGCCCTGGCGCGCCACTTCGAAAAAGGTCATCAGCAGGTCGCCGAGCATGGTTATCCGCAGGAAAGTTGGGGGGCAGCCCGGACAGGTCCCGGACGACCGCGCAGTCTAGCGGGCCAATATGACAAAACGGCTACGCCCGCCCGCGGCCGGAGCGGCCGGGGGCGGGCGCAGCGCTGCCCGTCAGGCGACTTGCGCGTCAGCCGTTGAGGCCCATCGCCGGATCGGACACGCTGTCCTTGCCGGTCTCGATGCGGCCGGCGAAGCGGCGCGTGAAGCCGCCTTGCGCGGTAGTGACGGTGAAGTCGTACCAGTTGCCCTGGCGGGCCACGGGCCAGTGCTGCTGCAGCTGCATGCCGGCCGGCACCTCGTAGGTCCAGGGACCGTCGGTGCGGTAGGCGTTAGGCTGCACGGTGAAGGTGCAGGGGGCGCTGCCGGTGTTGATCATGTCCACGTACACCGCGGCATTGGCGATGTCATAGCAGACCCGGATCTCCGGCGCGCTGGCACCCGCCGCAGTCACGGCCCCCACGTTGCCGCGGAAGGCGCGGTGGAAGCCGTTGGGGCCAAGCACCCACAGGTCGTACTTGCCGTCGTCGCCGGCAAAGACGTCCCAGCTGCCATGCAGTTCCTTGCCCGGCTCGACCATGTAGCGGCGCGGCACGCGGTCCAGGTGCAGGCGGTCGTAGACGTGGAACACCGCCGCCGCGGTGCCGGTGTTGCTGAACAGCAGCCACACCGCGCGCTGGTCGCGGGCGTCTTCGCGGGCGCTTACGTGCAGCTCATAGGGCAGGGCGCGCGACGGGCGCGTGCCGGTGTCCTGCTGCGGCATCTGCTGGCTGCTGGCCGAAGGCAGCGGCACTTGCGGCAGCACGCCTTGCGCGGTGCGGATGGCATCGGCGCTGGCCTTGTCGCGGTTGGGCAGCGTGGGCAGCGGGTTGGTGTTCGGGCTGACGAAGTTGAAGGCCGAGGTCAGGTCGCCCGCCACCGCGCGGCGGAAGCTGCTGATATTGGTCTCGGCCACGCCAAAGCGGGCTTCCAGGAAGCGCAGCACCGAGGTGTGGTCGGACACCTGCGAGTTGACCCAGCCGCCGCGGCTCCATGGCGAGACCACGTACATCGGCACGCGCGGGCCGGGGCCGTAGGGGCGCTTGTCGACGTGGTACTCCGGCCTGACCTGTTGCGGGTCGAGCGTGGTGGCGCCGGCCAGCGTGTCGCCGTCGTAGGCGGGCGCGCACGGCGGCGGCACGTGGTCGAAGTAGCCGTCGTTCTCGTCGAAGTTGATCAGCAGCACGGTCTTGCTCCAGACCGCCGGGTTGGCGGTCAGGGCATTCAGCACCTCTTGCGTATACCACGCGCCCTGTACCGGGCTGGAAGGCCCGGGGTGCTCCGAGTACGTCGCCGGCGCCACGATCCACGACACCTGCGGCAGCTTGCCCGCGGCAACGTCGTCGCGCAGCGATTGCAGGAAGCCGCCGTCAGGCATGGTGTTGGCCACGCCCTTGAGCAGCGGGCTGATGGCGTCGTCGGCGCTGGTGTATGCCGGGTAGGGGCTGCCGTTGGCCTGGTTGCCGCGCGCGGCGTTGGCGTCGCGGTATTGCTTGAAGCCCGCAAGCGGGTTGTCGGTGAAGTTGTCCGGCATGTTCTGGTAGACCTTCCAGCTCACGCCGGCGGCTTCCAGGCGCTCCGGGTAGGTCTTCCAGGTGTAGGCCGGGGCCGACCCCGTGAACGAGTCGCCGCTGTTGTCGATCACCGGCCCGCCGTTGGCGCCGCCGGGGTCGTTGGTGCCGGTCCAGTGGAACAGGCGGTTGGAGTTGGTGCCGCCGTGGAAGCTGCAATGGTAGGCGTCGCAGACGGTGAAGGCATTGGCCAGCGCCACCTGGAAGTCCAGCTCGGCCTCGGTGTAGTAGCCCATCGACTGGGTCTGCTTGTAGGTGGGCCACTTGTTCATGCGGCCCAGGTCCCAGGCGTTCTGCGCATCCGGGTACGAGTGCGGCGTGCCGCTGACGCGCTGCGCATTGCCGGCGCTGCTGTCGAGGTGGTAGGGCAGCACGGTGCGGGTGGTGCTGCCGTTGGTATAGGTCTGCTGCCAGACGTTCAGGCCGCCCGCCAGCGGGATCGGGAAGCGGTCGCCAAAGCCGCGCACGCCGCGCAGCGTGCCGAAGTAATTGTCGAACGAGCGGTTTTCCTGCATCAGGATGACCACGTGCTCGACGTCGCGTATGGTACCGGTGGCGTTGTTGGCCGGGATTGCCAGCGCGCGGCGGATGGACGGCGGGAAGGCCGCCAGCGCGGCGGTGGCGGCGGCGCTGCCGCCGGCGAGTTTGAGGAAGTTGCGTCTGCTTTGCGGGTTCATGGATTCTGTGCCGGGTGGTTTCTGGAGGGGAGACGGGCCAGGCCCGGCTTCAGGGTGCGCAGCGCAGCTGCGGCTTCACGGCGGGCGTCTCGCCAGGCTGGTCGCTGCCATTCCCCTGGCCGGGGTTGCCGCCGGTACCCGGGGCACCCGGCGTGATCGGTGCCGCGTTGGGCGAGCCGGTGGGGCTGTCGCCGGAGTCGCCGCCGCAGGCGGCGAGCGCTGCGCACATCAGCAGGGCGGCGAGCCAGTGCGGCCGCGCCAGGGTGGAAGGTCGGAAAGTCATGGTGTCAATCTCCTGCAGGGGATCGGGCGGGGGGGAAGGGTCGGTGAGGAACCCGTTCCGTGACGAAACGGGCTCCGGCCGGATTTAAGGATTCAGCGTGGACAGCGGCTGGCGTGCGCCGGTGATGGCCTTCAGCTCGTCCAGCGACAGCACGCGCGTCCACATCGCCAGGTCGTTGAAGCCCATCACGCCCTTGAGCGCGCCGGGGTTGTTGCCCACGTAGTTGTGCGTGGCATCGTCGTTCACGCCCCAGCCGGTGCCGAGCCCGGCCAGCTTGGTCACGTCGGTATTGGTGATCGCCTTGTTCTCGGTCTTCTGCAGGCCCAGCACCGGATCGATGACATAGGCGCTGAAGCGCCTGGCTGTCGCATCGACCGACAGCGCCAGGTAGGCCCACTGGTTGGCCGACACCTTCATGCCGTTGATGTCGTCGCGTTTGCCGCTGCCGCTGCCCAGGTTGAAGCGGATCTCGCAGCTGCCGAACAGCGCGACGGCAATGCCGGGGTTGCCGCCCGAGATGTAGTTCTTGTTGGACAGGATGGGCTCGCCGGTGCCGTTGCCCTGGGCGCAGTCGGTGCGGAACCAGAAGCCGATGGTGAACTGCGGGCTCTGCGTGATATCGGCAGCGTTGTACGCCAGCTTGTAGCTGTCGACACGCGAGTCCAGCTGCAGCGACTGGCTGCTGAAGTTGTCGGCAGCCAGCGTGCCGCCGTCAAGGCTTGCCACCCACGGGCCGAGCGTGGCGGCGTTCTTCGCGTCGGCGAACGGCTTGCTGTCGAGGCTGAAGTACGTGGCCAGGCCATTGAGCAGCGTCGGCGCCAGCGTGACCGGCTTGACGTAGTGGATCTGCGCCAGGTACGACACCGGCACGTCATTGCGCACCAGCGTGTAGTTGAACTGGTACAGGCCCGTGGCCATGTTGAAGGCCTTGTCGGTGAACTGCCGCACCTCAGGTTCCAGCGAGGCGATCTGCACGCCGTCGCGCAGAACGCGGGTGACGCCGAAGGCTTCGGTCGGGTTCTGCCAGCCCAGCGTGATGGCGTCGTTGTACTGGCTGATGCTGGCGCCGATGGCTCGCACGCCTGCGTTGGCGGTGGTCAGCGCCGAACCGTCCAGCCGCGTGGTGGCCGGGTCAAGCGCCACGCCGGCGTGGGCCAGCACGGTGGGGACGAGATCGGCTTCGGTCGGCAGCGCCGACAGGTCCGCCGGGGTGTCCGGCGCTGCTGCGCCAGGTTTGGCCAGCGCGCCGTTGAGCGCCTTGTTGGTGGCGAGGAAGGCGGTGCGGTTCTCCACCGTCGGCACCGTGGTGGTGGCGCCGGTGGCATCCAGGCCGTGGCTGGTGGTGACCATCACCAGCCAGTCTTCACCCGGCTGCCCCTGGCTGCGCGCGGCGACGGCGCCGAGCAGCTCGCCCAGCGCCTTGTCGATTCCGGCCAGGGCCGCGGCATAGGCGCCGTTGCCAAAGCCGCCGGCTTCTGCCGCCTGCGCCGGCGCGCTGTATTGCGCAAACACTACGCCATAGCCGGACTGCACCTGCCGCACGGCGTTCTGCGTGACGCAGCTGTCGACCCCGGCGCAGTCAACCAGCGTATCGAGCATGCCCGCTTCCTGCTCGGCCTTGAGCAGGCCCGGCAGCACCCCCGAACTGGTGGATGCGCCTTGCTGCAGGCCGGGTTTGCCGGCCGCGCGCAGGTAGCGGAATACGGTGGGGGCCTGCAGTGCGGTGCTGCCGGTATCGTCTTCGATGCCGTGGCGGTTGGCCCAGGCGCCGGTCAGCACCGTGGCCCAGCTGGGCGCGTCCAGCGGCGGCTGCGCGGTGATGGTGCCGGGCATGCCGCCGGTGGCGGTGGGCACCAGGTTCAGCCGGGCCAGGTTGGGCAGCTCGCGCCGCAGCAGCGCGCCCTGCACCTGGGCATAGGTGGCACCGTCCACGCCGACCAGCAGCACGCGCGGGCCGCCGGCACCGGCAGGCGGCGGGGTCTTGATGGTGGTGTCGTTCGGTGCGGTTGTCGGCGCGGTGTCATCGCCGCCGCCGCAGCCGGCCAGTGTTGCCGCCAGTGCGGCGATCATGGTGGCGGCCAGCACACGGCCGCGCGACATCCCCGCCAGCCTGTCCGGTGCAAGGTTCCCTGCCATCTTTGATTCCCCTGTTCATCTGCGTTGTTGTGCGCCGGCGGCAGGTGCCGCGTGGCGGATTGCGTTTGCCGCAATGCGCTCGCAGAGTAAGAACCGGGGTTGTCACCGTGGTGACAGCGGGGCAAAGAATGCTGATGGGGCTATTCGGATTCTTGGGGTGAGGGTGGCGCCAGCGTCCTATGCCTGGGGCGTGCCAACGGCATCGCCTGCCTGGATCAGCAGCACCGCGTCGCGCTTGTCCAGTAGGTGCTGGCGCAGGATGGCCGCAAGCCGCTTGCCGTCGCGTGCTTCAAGTGCCTGCAGCATCTCTTCGTGGTCGCGGATGGCGCTGTCCCACTTCGGCTTCTGATAGTTGGAGCGGAAGCGCAGTGCCTGCAGTCGCCGGTTCACAGACAGATAGGTCTGGCGCAGCGCCGAATTGCGGGCCGCCAGGTTGATGCGGTCATGGATCTGGTGGTTGATGCGGTAATAGCCGGGCAGGTCGTCATTTGCCCGGCAGGCCAGCATCGCATAGTGCAGGGCCTTGATCTCGGCCAGTTCCACGGCCGTGATGCGTTCACAGGCCAGTTCGCCGGAAAACGCTTCCAGCCCGCTCATCAGCTCAAACGTGTCCTGGATCTCCGCCCCGGACAGGCGCGAAACGGTTGCCCCGCGGTTAGGCGAGATATCGATCAGGCCCTCTGCCGCCAGCACCTTCAGGGCCTCGCGCAGCGGCGTGCGGGAGATGCCTAGGGTCTCGCACAGTTCGCGCTCATTGAGCTTCCTGCCCGGTTCCAGGGTGCCCTCGACGATGAACGTGCGCAGGTGGGCCACCACGGTGTCGTGCAAGCGTTGCCGTTCGAGCCTGGGCAGTACGGGGGCCGGCGAATCCGTGCCAGAAGTTGCGACAATTTGCATTCAAAATTCCTATCGCGTGATTGCGTTCAATTTTAGCAGACCCTTAACTGGAACTCAAAAACGCAAGTAAACCCTTGTATTGTGGGGTAAACGCTAGAGAATTTCGGCGCAATCCCGGCTGTTTTCCCGTCACTCCTCTGATAAAGTATTTTGCATTCAAAACTCAACAGGAGGAGTCAAATGCTTAATCTCAACTTCCATCCCGCCGGCCGCCACTTCCTGCAGATCCCCGGGCCGAGCCCGGTTCCCGATCGCATCCTGCGCGCCATCAGCTATCCGACCATCGATCATCGCGGCCCGGAATTCGGCGCGCTGGGCCTCAAGGTGCTGGACGGCATCAAGAAGATCTTCAAGACCGAGCAGCCGGTGGTGATCTATCCGGCTTCGGGCACGGGGGCCTGGGAAGCGGCGCTGTCGAACACGCTGAGCCCTGGCGACACGGTGCTGATGTTCGAGACCGGCCACTTCGCCACGCTGTGGAAGAAGATGGCCGAGAACCTGGGTATCAAGCCCGAATTCCTCGGCCTGCCGGGCGTGGAGGGCTGGCGCCACGGGGTGCAGGCCGACATGATCGAGGCCCGCCTGCGTGCCGACAGCGCGCATGTGATCAAGGCGGTGTGCGTGGTGCACAACGAGACCTCGACTGGCGTGACCTCGGATATCGCCGCCGTGCGCCGCGCCATCGATGCGGCCGGACACCCGGCGCTGCTGCTGGTCGACACCATCTCGGGGCTGGCGTCCGCCGATTACCGGCATGACGAGTGGGGCGTGGATGTGACCGTGTCCGGCTCGCAGAAGGGCCTGATGCTGCCGCCTGGCATCAGCTTCAATGCGGTCTCGCCCAAGGCCATCGCAGCTTCCCGCACGGCCCGGCTGCCGCGCAGCTTCTGGGGCTGGGATGAAATCATCGAGATGAACCGGACCGGCTACTGGCCCTATACCCCCAGCACGAACCTGCTTTATGGCCTGTCCGAAGCCCTCGACATGATCCTTGAGGAAGGGCTGGACAACGTCTTCACCCGCCACCAGCGCCTGGCCGAAGCCTGCCGCCGCGCGGTCAAGGCCTGGGGCCTGGAGATCCAGTGCGCGGACCCGGCCGTCTACAGCCCGGTGCTGACCGGCGTGATGATGCCCGAGGGGATCGACGCGGACGTGGTGCGCAGGAACATCTATGACCGCTTCAACATGTCGCTCGGCGCCGGCCTGGGCAAGGTCAAGGGCCGCATGTTCCGTATCGGCCATCTGGGCGACTGCAACGACCTCACGCTGATGGCCACGCTGGCCGGCTGCGAGATGGGCCTGAAGATCTCGGGCGTTTCGCTCGCGGGCAGCGGCACCGTTGCCGCCATGGACTATCTCGCCACGCACGCGACGCCGCTGCCGCTCAAGGCTGCCGCCTGACGCAGTCACTGCCTTCCGAGACGGGGGCGGGCGCCGCGCGTGCGCAACGCCGCCGCCGGACTGGTCGCAACGGATCAGCGCAGCACTGCCGTACCTGACAAAAAACAGAGGAGACGCTGTGGATACAACCCTGCAGGCGGGAACAAAGATCAGGACGTTCGAGGATGCGACCTATCGCAAGGTGAGCTGGAGGCTGGTGCCATTCCTGATGGTCTGCTTCCTGATCGCTTATCTCGATCGCGTCAACGTAGGTTTTGCCAAGCTCCAGATGTCGCAGCAACTGGGCTTCAGCGAAACCGTCTACGGGCTGGGCGCCGGGATTTTCTTTATCGGCTACTTCCTGTTCGAGGTGCCGAGCAACCTGGCATTGCACAAGTTCGGCGCCAAGGTGTGGATCGGCCGGATCATGATCACGTGGGGGATACTCTCTGCGTGCTTTGCGTTCGTGCAGACGCCAACCCAGTTCTACACGCTGCGCTTCCTGCTGGGCCTGGCCGAAGCCGGCTTCACGCCAGGCATCGTGTACTACCTGTCGTGCTGGTACCCGTCGCACCGGCGTGCCAAGATCATGGCCATCTACTGCATGGGCTCGCCGCTGTCCGGCATCATCGGCAACCCGCTGTCCGGCTTCCTGATGGGCAGCATGGCCGGCGTGTCTGGCCTGGGCGGCTGGCAATGGATGTTCGTCATCGAGGCGGTGCCGGCGGTGCTGCTGGGGTGCTTCTGCTTCTATTACCTGGACAACTCCATTGCCAAGGCCAAATGGCTGACCAGCGCGGAGAAGCAGGTCCTTGAACTGGCCAAGTCGGAAGACGTCAAGGCGGTGGACCCGCAGGCACGCGTCGGCAAGGTGTTTACCGATCCGCGCGTCTGGCTGATCAGCCTGATCTGCTTCTGCTATGTCACTGGCCAGTACGGCATCACGCTCTGGCTGCCCACGTTCATCAGGTCGACCGGTGTCAGCGACCCGCTCCATATCGGCATGCTGAGCGCGATACCGTATATGGCGGCCATTGTCTCGATGTACTTCTTCGGCCGCAGCGCCGACAAGCACCGCGAGCGGCGCTGGCATTTGATCATCCCGTGCATGATGGGCGCGATCGGTTTCCTGGCGTTGCCCTGGGTCATGCACAACACCGCGCTGTCCCTGGTGTTCCTGTCGATCGCCGCAGCCGGCATCCTGACCTGCACGCCGCTGTTCTGGTCCCTGCCAACGGCTTTCCTCAGCGGCGCGGCGTTGGCCACGGCCATCGCCATGAGCAACTCGATCGGCAACCTTGCCGGCTTTACCAGCGGCTACATGATCGGCTACCTGCGCGACGTGACCCAGAGCGGCAACAGTGCTTACTACATGATTGCCGGGATGCTGATGCTGGGTGCGTTCTGCATCTGGACAATACCTGCCCGCCTGGTCAACCGATAGCGAGACAAGGCGGGGTGCGGCACCGTGCCGCTGCCCCGCCTGCCCATCATCTCGCAAACACTTCGCGCCCTTGCCGGCGCATGGAAGGCTCTCATGACAAACTCGTACCAACCGGTGCCAGACGGCCCCGGCCATCACGCGCCGTTCAGCGTGGTGGAAGCCACCGTTGCCAGCGCGCATGCCGCGATGCGCGACGGCAGGCTGACGGCGCGCCAACTGGCCAGCGCCTGCCTCGCGCGCATCTCGGCCTATGACCAGGACGGTCCCGCCCTGCGCAGCATCCTGCAGCGCAACCCGCAGGCGCTGGAAGAGGCCGGCCGCATCGACGCCGTGGCGGGCCGCAACCCCACACGGCCGCTGGCGCCGCTGCATGGCATCCCGGTGCTGGTCAAGGACAACATCGAATGCGGCGGCATGGAAACCACCGCCGGCGCCGCCTGCCTGCGCGGCAACCTGTCCGCCGACGATGCCTTCGTCATCCGCCGGCTGCGCGAGGCGGGTGCCATCGTCCTGGCCAAGACCAACCTGCACGAGCTTGCCTCCGGCGGCGAGACCGTCAGCACCTTGTCCGGCCAGACCCTCAATCCCTATGACCTGACCCGCACGCCCGGCGGTTCCAGCGGCGGCACCGGCGCCGGCATCGCAGCCAGCTTCGGCCTGCTCGGCATCGGCACCGACGGGGTCAATTCCATCCGCTCGCCGGCCTCGGCCAACAACCTGGTCGGCCTGCGTCCGACCATGGGCCTGGTCAGCCGGGCCGGGCTGGTCCCTTGCGGGCTGACGCAGGACACCATCGGCCCGATCACCCGTACCGTCGCCGATACGGCGCTGCTGCTCGATGTCATCGCCGGCCATGACCCGGCCGACCCGGTCACCAGCCAGGGCGCGCCCCACATCCCGGCGAGCTATGCCGCCAGCCTCGACCGCGACGGACTCAGGGGGGCGCGCATCGGCGTGTTGCGCCATTTCTTCGGCGACCAGGATGTGCATCGTCCCGTCAACGCCGTGATGCAGGCAGCGCTGGCCACCATCGCTGCACAAGGCGCCGAGCTGATCGCGATTGAAGACGCCATCAGCCCGGACGAGCTGCTCGCGTCCACGCTTGTGCACCACTACGAGATGGAGCGCGATCTCGATGCCTACCTGGCGGGGCTGCCCCCCGGCGTCCCGGTGCGATCGATGCAGGACATCATCGCTGCCGGTTCTGTCCATCCAAGCGTGGCGGGCACCCTTACCACCGCGGCAGCGCTGAGCGAGCGGGAAGGGGAGTACCGCGAACGCCTGCAGCGCCAGCAGGCATTGCGCCAGCGGCTGCAGGACCTGATGGCGCGGCATCGGCTTGACGCGCTGGCATTTCCGCACCAGCGGCGCCTGGTGGCGCCGGTCGGCGAGACCCAGGCGGAGCGCAATGGCGTGCTCGCGTCGGCCACCGGCTTTCCGGCCATCGTGATTCCGGCCGGATTCTCGGCGCCGGACGGCAATGCCCCCCAAGGCGTACCGGTCGGGCTGGAGTTCTTTGGCCTGCCTTTCACCGAACCCGTGCTGATACGGCTGGCCTATGCGGCCGAGCAGGCCTTGCGCGCGCGCCGGCCGCCGCATTCGACGCCGGCGCTGGAATAGGCGCGCGCCGGAACGACGTTTTATCGCTGCTCTACAAACGCCCGCCGGACACGGCGGCGACAAGGTCGCGGACATAGCGCGACAACCTCGAAACGAGGAGGAGACAAAGATGGGCGCAGAAACAGTAGTTCAATCGCCGAATTCCCCACAGCAGCATGAGCTCGACCGGGCCATGGATGGCATCGGGGTGACGGCATCGCACAAGAAGATCATCCTCATGATCATGCTCGGGGTGATGTTCGATGTCTTCGAACAGAACGCCGTCGGCCTGATCGGCCCCATGCTGCGCGAGCAGTGGGGCATCTCGGTGGCGGAGATCGGCTTTCTCAATACGCTGACCTTCAGTGCCGCCGCGCTGGGACGCATCGGCTCCGGCTATATCGCGGACCGCTACGGCAGGCGCACGATGCTGAGCGCCAACCTGCTGCTGTTCACGCTGGGCGCCATCATCTGCGCGCTGGCACCGAACTATGGCGTGCTGGCGGCGGGACGCTTTATCGTCGGTATCGGCCTGGGCGGGGAGATCTCGATCGCCGTGACCATGCTGGCCGAGCTGTGCTCGACGCGCTTCCGCGGTACCGCGGTAGGCCTGGTCAGCGTAGGTAGCGGTGGCCTGGGCAATATGCTGGCGCCGGCCTTCGGCCTGGCGGTCTTCGCCATGTTCCCGGGTCCGGACAGCTGGCGCTGGCTCTTTGCCTGCCTGGTGCTGCCCGCATTCTTCGTCGTGTTCTACCGGCGCTTTATTCCGGAGACGCCGCGCTTCCTGCTGTCCAAGGGGCGCGTGGACGAGGCCAACCGGGTGCTGTCGGTGCTGGCATCCGGCCGCCTGGGCAAGCTCGACGGCGAGCCGACGCCCTATATCAAGGCCGCGATCCAGGACGACGCGCCGCGCACCAGGGTGCGCCTGAGCGATATCTTCAAGGGCCGCCTGGGACGGCGCACGATCGCGCTGGGGATTGCGGTGTCCATGACGTACGGCGCGCAGATCTCGGTGCTGACGCTGATGCCGACCATCCTGATGTCGCAGGGCTACACCATCTCCAAGAGCTTTCTCTTCACCATGGTGATGCAGAGCGGCAGCCTGTTCGGGGCGCTCGCGGCCTCATACTGCGGCTATCACTTTCCGCGCAAGCGGGTGCTGACGACAGGCGCGGGGCTGGCCTGCGCGGCCGGGTTGTGCTTCGGCTTCCTGACGTATAACGTGGGCCTGGTGCTGCTGTTTGGCGCGTGCTTCACGTTCTGCGTGGTGTTGCTGAACACGTCAATCTGGATCTTCGCGCCGGAGCAGTATCCCACCCACGTGCGCGCATTCGGCACCTCGCTGATCCTGGCGCTGGGCACCCTGGCCGGGGCGCTGACGCCGCTGATCAGCGGGCGCGTGTTCGAAACCTACGGCGTTGGCGGCATGTTCAGCATGCTCGCGGCGATGTACGCAGTGTTTGCGCTGGCCGTGCAGTTCGCGCCGGAAACCTTCGGCCGCGCCATGGGCGAGACCGCCGCCGACGACGAAGCCGTGCCTGCCGTCAGTGGCACCGCGGCCAGCGCTAGCGGTTCCTGAGACCGGCCCGCTCCCGGCAGCGTGCTGCGCGCGCTTGCGGGGAGCGGGATACCGGGCGATATTCATCCCTCATTCAAGGAAATACCCAAGGCATGACATCTTCCAATATCGATCGGGTCGCGCAGGCCCTGCTCAGCGCGCGTAGCGAACAGGGCTGCGCCGATGCAGAGCAATTCGCCACCGTGCCTGAGAATGCGGAACAGGCCTACGCCGTGCAGTCGGCCGTGGCCCGCGCGCTTGGCTGGCAAGCGACAGGCGCCGGCTACTGGAAATCCGGCGGCGCCTCGCGCGAGGCGGTGCTGACGCATGCCGAACTGCCGCTTGCAGGGGTCTGGACCAGCCCCGCGCATGCCGGCGACTGGCCTTTCACATGGCGCGGCATCGAGGCAGAGATTGCGTTGCGGCTGGGGCAGGGCGTTGACGCCGCGCAGGCTGCCGCCCTCGACTACGCCGGCGCGGCCGGGCTGATCGATGCGATGGCGGTGTCGATTGAAGTCGTCGATTCGCGCTGGCGGCAGTACCTCGCCGCGCCCGCGCTGCTGAAGCTGGCCGACCTGCAGTCCCACGGCGCACTGGTGCTTGGCCAGTGGCGTGACTATGCGGCGCGGGACTGGGCGGCACAGCATTGCCGGGTGCGGATCGGCACGCAAACCATCGAGCGCCGCGGCACCCACGCGCTGGGCGATCCGGCCTTTGGACTGGCCGCCTGGCTGCGCCACGCCACGCGCGACGGGCGACGCGTAGAGGCCGGCACGGTCGTCACCACCGGCACCTGGGTCGGCATCCTGGACGCATCGGCAGGCGACCTGGTGACCGCGGAGTTCGATGGCATCGGCGAGGCCTCGGTCCAGCTCTGAGGACGGCGTTGCCCTTGACGGGGCGTCAGCTGCGCAAGCCGACGCCCTGCATGATGATCCGCAGCACCCACGCGGCCACGCCCAGTGCCGCCACGCTGGCGGCCCAGATCAGCACCAGCCAGCCGATGCGCCGCAGCCAGGTGCCGGCCCCCGGGCGCTGTGTATCCATATCCATCAGTGGTAGCCCTCGCCGTGGCGCACCTTGCCGCGGAACACGTAGTACGCCCACACCGTGTACATCAGGATGAAGGGGATGATGAACAGCGCCCCAACCAGCGCAAAGCCCTGGCTTTGCGGCGGCGCGGCGGCGTCCCAGATCGAGATTCCCGGCGGGATGATATTGGGCCAGACGCTGATCGCCAGCCCGCTGTAACCCAGGAACACCAGCCCCAGCGCGTACATGAACGGCGAGATATCCGGCTCATGCCGCAGCGCGCGCATCAGCATGAACATGCACAGCGCCACCAGGATCGGCACCGGCGAGAACCAGAACAGGTTGGGCAGGCTGAACCAGCGCTCGGCAATCTCGGGATGCGTCAGCGGCGTCCACAGGCTGATCACCGCGATCACCGCCAGCAGCAGCCACGCCAGCGAGCCGGTCAGCCTGATCATGCGCTGTTGCAAGGCGCCCTCGGTCTTCATGATCAGCCAGGTGCTGCCCAGCACCGTGTAGGCCACCATCAGCCCCACGCCGCAGAACAGCGGGAAGGGCGTGAGCCAGTCCAGCGGCCCGCCGGCAAAGCGGTGGCCCTCCAGCTTGATGCCGTCGATATAGGCGCCCAGCGCCACGCCCTGGAAGAAACTGGCCGTGCCCGAGCCCAGGATGAAGGCGGCGTCCCACACCGGGCGCTCGCGGTCGTTGGCCTTGAAGCGGAACTCGAACGCCACGCCGCGGAAGATCAGGCCCAGCAGCATCAGCATCAGCGGCAGGTAGAGCGCGCTCAGCACCACTGAATACGCCAGCGGGAACGCCGCCAGCAGTCCGGCGCCGCCCAGCACCAGCCAGGTCTCGTTGCCGTCCCAGACCGGTGCCACCGTGTTCATCATCACGTCGCGGTCATGCCGGTCCGGCACGAACGGATAGAGCATGCCGATGCCCAGGTCGAAGCCGTCCATCACCACGTACATCATCACGCCGAAGAAGATGATGAAGATCCAGAGAAGCGAGAGGTCGATGCCCATGGTGTCAGCTCCGGGTGCGTGCAGTGGTGGCGGGGGCGAGCGCTTCGTCGTCATCCACGGCCGACAATGGCCGTGCCGGCGTATGCCCGCGTCCGGGGCCGCCTTCCGGCTTGGCTTCTTCCAGCGCCGGACCCTTGCGCACCAGCCGCATCATGTAGGCGATGCCGACGCCGAACACGAAGAGGTAGGCCACCACGAAGATCGCCAGCGTCGTTGCCAGTTCGGGCACGCCGTGCGGCGACACCGCGTCGGCGGTGCGCTGCAGCCCGTAGACTACCCACGGCTGGCGTCCGACCTCGGTGGTGAACCAGCCGGCCAGGATGGCGATCAGGCCGGTGGGCCCCATCCACAACGCCATATGCAGGAAGCCGCGCGAGCGGTACATGCGCTCGCCCCGGCGCAGCAGCAGGCTCCACACGCCCAACAGGATCATCAGCAGCCCCAGCCCCACCATCACGCGGAACGACCAGAACAGAATGGTGGAATTGGGCCGGTCCTGCGGCGCGAACTCCTTCAGGCCCTTGATCTGTCCGTCCCAGGAATGGGTCAGGATCAGGCTGCCCAGGCGCGGCACCTCGACCGCGAAGCGCGTCTCTTCGCGCGCCATGTCGGGCCAGCCGAACAGCAGCAGCGGCAGGCCTTCATTGCCTTTGTTCTCCCAGTGGCCTTCCAGCGCGGCGATCTTGGCGGGCTGGTGCTTGAGCGTGTTCAGGCCGTGCATGTCGCCGATCACGGCCTGGATCGGCGCGACGATCAGCAGCATCCACATCGCCATCGACAGCATCTTGCGGATGGCGGGGTTGTCGCGCCCGCGCAGCAGGTGCCAGGCGGCGGACGCGCCGACGAACAGCGCGGTGGCCAGGAATGCCGCCACGCTCATATGCACCAGGCGGTAGGGGAACGACGGGTTGAAGATGACTTCGAACCAGTTGGTCGGCACTACGCGGCCGTTGATGATCTCGAAGCCCGCCGGCGTCTGCATCCAGCTGTTGGAGGCCAGGATCCAGGTGGCGGAGATCAGCGTGCCGAGCGCCACCATCACCGTGGCAAAGAAATGCAGCCCCGGCCCGACGCGGTTCCAGCCGAACAGCATCACGCCCAGGAAGCCCGCTTCCAGGAAGAAGGCGGTCAGCACCTCATAGGTCAGCAGCGGCCCGGTGATGCTGCCCGCGAACTCCGAGAAGAAGCTCCAGTTGGTGCCGAACTGATAGGCCATCACCAGCCCGGACACCACCCCCATGCCGAAGTTGACGGCAAAGATCTTGGACCAGAAGTGGTAGAGGTCGCGGTAATGCGTGCGCTGCGTGCGCAGCCAGCAGCCTTCCAGCACCGCCAGGTAGGCGGCCAGGCCGATGGTGATCGCCGGGAAAATAATGTGGAAGGAAATCGTGAACGCAAACTGCGTGCGGGCGAGGTCTAGCGCGGTCAAACCAAACATTGTTGTTCTCCGTGGCGCTGGCCTGGCGCACGCCTGGGACGGGCACGGCGCTGCCGTCTGGCAGGCCGGGGCTGGTCGGCAGGGCGCGCCGGGGCACGGGCCGTAGGCGCGTGCGGTAAGAGTAGTGTACGCCGCGCGCGCAGCAAAGGGCACCGTTGCTGCCGGTGGCGTACGGGTGACATATCGCCGCACCCCGTGCCGCCGGCGCCGCTTCACGCGGCCCGTTGCCCTTGTATCGATGGCGACCATGCTAACGGAGCCGAAATGAACCGAACAGCATCACCTCATTGAAAAAATACCGTATCAGTTTTGCGCGGCGCAGCAGAGGCAGCCGCTGACAAGCAAGGCAAAGAAGTGCATAGTCATGCGCTTCCCAGAAGCCTTTGAACATCGCGTCCGCCACTGCCTGACGCGGCCCCGCTTGCCATGGATTCCACCTTGCTGATTGTGATCGCCGGCGCCGCCGTGGCCGGCTTTGTCCAGGGGCTGTCGGGCTTTGCCTTCGGCATGGTGGCGATGTCGTTCTGGGCCTGGGCGATCGAGCCGCAGCTGGCGTCGGCCATGACCGTGTTCGGCGCGCTTACCGGCCAGCTGCTGGCGGCGGTGTCGGTGCGGCGCGGGCTGTCGTGGCGGAGGCTGTGGCCGTTCGTGGCCGGCGGCGTGGCCGGCATCCCCCTGGGCGTGGCGATCCTGCCGATGCTCGACGCACAGTGGTTCAAGGTCGTGCTCGGCGGCTTCCTGACCCTGTGGTGCCCGGTGATGCTGATGGTGCGCAAGCTGCCCCATATCGGCGTGGGCGGGCGCGTGGCCGATGGCGTTGCCGGTGCGGCCGGCGGCGTGATGGGCGGCATCGGTGGTTTTACCGGCGTGATCCCCACGCTGTGGTGCACGCTGCGCGGCTTCGACAAGGACGAGCAGCGCGCGGTGATCCAGAACTTCAACCTCGCCACGCTGGCCATGACCATGGCCGCGTATGTGGGCAAGGGCATCGTCACGCGCGAGATGCTGCCGATGTTCCTGGTGGTGGCGCCCGCGATGCTGGTGCCAACGCTGCTGGGCACGCGGCTCTATCTGGGGATCAGCGAGGCCACCTTCCGCAAGGTCGTGCTGACGTTGCTGACTGTATCCGGCGTGGCGCTGCTGGCCACGTCGGTGCCGGTGTTGATGGCGCGTGCGGGCTAGACGGCCCTGACCTGCGCCGCAGCCTCGCGCAGGCATTCCAACAGCTGGTCGGTGCCGAGCGACGGCGCCCGTTCGCGCAGCGTGATGATGCCGACCGGGGGCAGGTCTACCGGCACGGCCATCTTCAGCACGTGTAGCTGGCCTTCCTCCTGCAACGACAGCGCCACCGACTCAGCCATGAAACCGGCCGCGCCGCGCTGGCCGACGAAGGTGGCCTGCGCCAGGTAGGACGAGGTCTCGATGACATCCTGCGGCGGGTGCAGGCCGTGGCGATAGAAGGCCTGCTCGATCTTCACGCGCAGCGAGGCCCACGGCGGCGGCAGCACGCAGGGCATCGCCGCCAGGTCGGCCCAGCTGGGGCGGGCCTTGCGCGCGAGCTTGTGGCCGCGCCGGACCACGACCACCATCGGCTCTTCATAGAGGGCTTCGGTCAGCAGGTCCGGCGCAGCATAGCCCGGCTCCAGCCGGCCCACGATCAGGTCCAGCTCGCGCAGCCGCAGCTTGGGCAGCAGGTGGGTCAGGTCGCCTTCCTCCACCAGCACGGTGGCGCGCGCGTGGCGGTCCTTGAGCGCGCCCACGGCCTGCGCCAGCAGCACCGGCAGCGCCGCCCCCATCGAGCCTGCGCGGATACGGCCGGAAGCGCCGCTCTGCACCGCTGCGATCTCGTCGCGGGTCTGCTCGTACTGGGCCAGCACCGAGCGCGCGAAGCGCACCAGCGATTCGCCGGCGGGGGTAGGCTCGGTGCCGCGGGTGGAGCGCGTGAACAGCGACAGACCCAGCATCTTTTCGACTTCGGTCAGCACCTTGGATACCGCCGGCTGGCTTACGGACAGGAACTCCGCGGTGCGGCCGAGGTGGCGGAACTCATCCAGCGCCACCAGCAGTTGCAGGTGGCGCAGCTTGATATTGGAGCGCAGCGCGCGATCGATCTGGACCATGCCCGCCAGTCTATCTAACCTTAAGGTTATGAAGCAATGCCGTTCTTTGATTGGATTGTTATATTGAGGCGCGACAGAATGCGGGCATGACGAGGCTGGCTGCGCCGGTCCCGCCGATAATGAAAACATCGGAGACACCCGCAAATGACTCAAGGCTTCCCCATCGATTCCAAGCGCCGCCGCCTGCTCATCGGAGCCGCCGCGGGCGCTGCCGCGGGCGCCGCCGGCGTGCTGCTGCCTGCCGCGCGGGCGCTGGCCGCCGAGTATCCCGAGCGTCCCATCACCTTTATCTGCCCATGGCCGGTCGGCGGCACCGCTGACCAGTCGATGCGCGCGCTGTGCCAGGTGGCGAGCGGCATCCTCAAGCAGTCGATCGTGGTCGAGAACCGCGCCGGCGCCTCCGGCATGATCGGCACCAAGGCCCTGGCGCGCGCCAATCCGGACGGCTACACCATCGGCCAGATCCCGATCTCGGTGACGCGCTTCGCGCAGCTCGGCATGCTGCCGCTGGACCCGCGCAGCGAGCTGACCTACCTGGCGCGCACCTCGGGCCAGACCTTCGGCATCGCCGTGCCGGCCGGCTCGCGCTACAAGACGCTGCAGGACGTGGTGGCCGCCGCCAAGGCCAGCCCCGGCAAGATCACCTATGCGCACGCCGGCATCGGCGGCGCCACCCACGTCGGCATGGAGCAGTTCGCGCTGGCCGCGGGCATTCAGCTCAACGCGATCGCCTACAAGGGTGGCGCCGCCGCGCTGCAGGACGTGCTGGCCGGGCAGGTGGACCTGCTGGCCGATTCCAGCTCGTGGGCGCCGCACGTGGAAGCCGGCAAGCTGCGCCTGCTGGCCACCTGGGGCGAACAGCGCGCGACCCGCTTCAAGGACACGCCGACGCTCAAGGAGCTGGGCTACAACGTGGTGGTGGAAGCGCCCAACGGCATCGGCGCCCCCAAGGGCCTGCCGCCCGCCGTGGAAAAGAAGCTGCGCGACGCCTTCCGCGCCGCGGTGGCCAGCAACGAGTTCAAGCAGGTGGCGGCGCGCCTGGATGCGCCCGTGATGTACCTGGACGGCCCTGACTACAAGAAGTACGTGGCCAGCGTCTATGACCAGGAAACCCAGCTGATCCAGCGCCTCAAGCTGAAAGAACTGCTGCAGCAAGGCTGATTGCCGTCCAAGTCCAAGTGAATCCCAATCCCGTCATCCGCCTGCACGCCAACGACAACGTGCTGGTCGCCCGCAGCGACCTCAGCCTTGGCCAGCAGTTGGCCGATCCCGCCGTGCGCGTGCGCGCACAGGTGCCGGCCGGCCACAAGATCGCTGCCTGTGCCATCACGGCCGGCGCGCCGGTGCGCAAATTCGACACCGTCATCGGCGTGGCCGCGCGCGATATCGCCCAGGGCGACCACGTGCATTCGCACAACCTGACCCTGGTCGATTTCTACCGCGACCCGGCGTTCTGCCAGGACGTGCGGCCGGTGGACTATGTGCCCGAGGCCCGGCGCGCCACCTTCAACGGCTTTGTGCGCCCGGACGGGCGCGTGGGTACGCGCAATTTCATCGGCATCCTGTCGTCGGTCAATTGCTCGTCCACCGTGATCCGCCAGATCGCCGCGCATTTCACAGCGGAGCGGCTGGCAGCGTATCCGAATGTCGATGGCGTGGTCGCCTTCGCGCAGACCAGCGGCTGCGGCATGTCATCGCCGAGCGAGCACTTCGACGTGCTGCGCCGCACGCTGGCCGGTTATGCACGCCATCCCAACCTGGCCGGCGTGCTGATCGTCGGCCTGGGCTGCGAGCGCAACCAGGTGGCCTCACTGGTGGAATCGCAGGGGCTTGAGCCCGGCCCCGCGGTGCACACGCTGGTAATGCAGGATAGCGGCGGCACGCGCGCCACCATTGTCGCAGGCATCCGCGCGATCGAATCGATGCTGCCCGCGGCCAATGCCACGGTGCGCCAGCCGGTATCGGCCAGCCACCTGAAGATCGGGCTGGAATGCGGCGGCTCGGACGGTTTTTCCGGCATCAGCGCCAACCCGGCGCTGGGCGCGGCGATGGATATCCTGGTGCGCCATGGCGGCACCGCCATCCTGTCCGAGACCCCGGAAATCCACGGTGTTGAGTTCATGCTCACGCGCCGCGCGGTGACGCCCGAGGTCGGCCAGAAGCTGCTGGACCGCCTGGCCTGGTGGGAGCGCTACACCGCCGGCCACAACGCCCAGTTCAATGGCGTGGTCGGCCACGGCAACCAGCAGGGCGGCCTGGCCAATATCTTCGAGAAATCGCTGGGCTCGGCCATGAAGGGCGGCACCACGCCGCTGCAGGCGGTGTACGAATACGCCGAGCCGATCGACCAGGCCGGCTTTGTGTTCATGGACTCGCCCGGCTATGACCCGGTGGCCGTCACCGGCCAGATCGCCAGCGGCGCCAACCTGATCTGCTTTACTACTGGCCGCGGTTCGATGTTCGGCTCCAAGCCCGCGCCGACGATCAAGCTCGCATCCAACTCGGCGATGTACCACCGCCTGGAAGAAGACATGGACATCAACTGCGGGCTGGTGCTCGACGGCGAACTGACCGTGCTGGAGATGGGCCAGCGGATCTTCGAACATATCCTGCGCGCGGCCTCGGGCGAGCCGACCAAGAGCGAAGTGCTGGGCCTGGGCGACAACGAGTTCGTGCCCTGGCACCTCGGCATCGTCAGCTGAGCCGCCTTCCGCCAATCTCTCTTCCTCTACCTTATGCTGACGCTTTCCGAGCAAGCGCTGCTGCGCAGCCAGAACCTGATTGACGACCGGTGGCGCGATGCCCGCCTTGGCGCCCGCCTGCAGGTCGCCGACCCGGCCACCGGCGAGACCTTTGCCAACGTGCCAGACAGCGATGCCGGCGATGCCAGCCTTGCCGTCGATGCCGCCGCAGCCGCCTTCCCGGCATGGAGCCGCCGGCCCGCGCGCGAACGCGCCCAGTTACTCAAGCGCTGGCATGCGCTGATCCTCACACACCAGGAAGACCTGGCGCGCATCATCTCGACGGAGCAGGGCAAGCCCCTCAAAGAGGCACGCGGCGAGGTACAGTACGGCGCGTCCTATGTCGAGTGGTTTGCCGAAGAGGCCACCCGCATCTGCGGCGATATCGTCGCCGAAGCCGTGCCTGGCCGCAAACTGCTGGTGCTGAAGGAGCCGGTGGGCGTGGTCGCGGCAATCACGCCGTGGAACTTCCCGCTGGCGATGATTGCCCGCAAGATCGCCCCCGCGCTGGCCGCCGGTTGCACGGTGGTGGCCAAGCCCGCCGAGGACACCCCGCTGACCGCGCTGGCGCTGGTATGGCTGGCGCAGCAGGCCGGCATGCCCGCGGGCGTGCTCAACATCGTCACCGCATCGCGCGAGCACACGCCGGGCGTGGTCGATGCCTGGCTGGCCGACAGCCGCGTGCGCAAGATCACCTTTACCGGTTCCACGCCCGTGGGCAAGCACCTCGCGCGCGAATCGGCGGCCACGCTGAAGAAGCTGTCGCTGGAGCTGGGCGGCAACGCGCCCTTCATCGTCTTCGAGGACGCCGATCTCGATGCCGCCGTCGATGGCCTGATGGCGTCCAAGTTCCGCAACGGCGGCCAGACCTGCGTGTGCCCGAACCGGGTCTATGTGCACGACACCGTGCACGACGCCTTTGTCGAGCGCCTGGCACAGCGCGTTGGCGCGCTCCATGTCGGCCCCGCCACGGAAGAGGCCGCGCAGATCGGTCCCATGATCAATGCCCGCGCCGTCGACAAGATCGCACGCCATGTGGAAGACGCCGTCGCCCGGGGCGCGCGCGTGGTCACCGGCGGCAAGCGCGTGCGCACCGCCGACGGCCCGCACTACTACGCACCGACGGTGCTGGCCGATGCGGCCCCCGCGATGGAGCTGTCGTGCGAAGAGACCTTCGGCCCGGTCGCGCCGATCTTTCGTTTCCGCGATGAAGCCGAGGTGATCCGCGACGCCAACGACACCCCGTTCGGCCTCGCTGCTTACTTCTACTCCAGCGACATCCGCCGCATCTGGCGCGTGGCGCAGGCGCTGGAGACCGGCATGGTCGGCATCAACGAGGGCGCGATCGCGGCCGAGGCGGCGCCGTTCGGCGGCGTCAAGGAATCCGGCTACGGGCGCGAAGGCTCGCGCCACGGGCTGGACGACTACATGCATACCAAGTACCTTTGCCAGGGTCAGCTCGGCTGAAGCGCCGGGCCCATCGATCATCGAACCGGAACACACCATGCCCGCAAACAATCCCTTCAAGACTGCGCTGGCCGCCCGCCAGGCGCAGATCGGCCTGTGGCTGTCGATGGCAACGCCATACCTGGCCGAAGTGTCCGCCACCGCAGGCTTTGACTGGCTGCTGATCGACGGCGAACACGCCCCCAACGACCTGCGCTCGACGCTGCACGCGCTGCAGGCGGTGGCGCCATACCCGGTCCAGCCCGTGGTGCGTGCCGTCGCCGGTGAAGTGCCGCTGATCAAGCAGTTGCTCGACATCGGCGCGCGCAGCCTGCTCGTGCCGATGGTGGATACCGCGGAACAGGCGCGCATGGTGGTCAGCGCTACGCGCTACCCCCCGCAAGGCATCCGCGGCGTGGGCAGCGCCATTGCGCGCGCCTCGCAGTGGAGCGCCCGCACCGACTACCTCGATGTGGCCGACGATGAAGTCTGCCTGCTGGTGCAGGCCGAAACCGTCACCGCATTGCAGAACCTGGAAGCAATCTGCGCGGTGGATGGTATCGACGGCGTCTTTATCGGCCCGGCCGACCTGGCTGCGTCGATGGGCCACCGCGGCCGCCCCGGTCACCCGGAGGTGCAGGCCGCCATCGAAGGCGCGATGCGCACCATCATTGCCAGCGGCAAGGCCGCCGGCACGCTGACGTCGGACCCGGCACTGGCACGCCGCTACCTCGACCTGGGCTGCACCTTCGTGGCCACGGGGGTGGACGTGATGCTGTACGCCAACGCCGCGCGCAAGCTTGCCGCTTCGTTCCGTGCGCAGCCGACGGACGCCCCCGCAGACAAGCCCTCCGCCGCGTACTGAACCGAATTTCCTTCGCCTTACACACATGCCAGCCGATCTCCCGACTCCAGACACTACCTTGCGTGCGATGCAGGCCATCGTCGGCGCCAACGCCTGCCGCAGCGGCGATGCCGACACGCAGGCCTACGTCACCGACTACCGCGGCATCTACCGCGGCCAGGCCCAGGTAGTGGTGCTGCCGTCATCGACGGAGGAGGTCAGCCAGGTGCTGCAGTGGTGCCACGCCCGGCGCGTGCCGGTAGTGCCGCAGGGCGGCAATACCTCGCTGATGGGCGGCGCCGTGCCGGACGACAGCGGCACCGCCGTGGTCGTCAACCTCAGCCGCATGAATCGCGTGCTGGACCTCGACACCATCAACGACACCATGACCGTGCAGTCCGGCGTCACGCTGAGCGCGGCGCGCAGCGCCGCCGAGGCCGGGCAACGCCTGTTCCCGCTGCGCATCGGCTCCGAAGGCTCATGCCAGATCGGCGGCAACCTGTCGACCAATGCCGGCGGCACCGCGGTGCTGCGCTACGGCAATATGCGCGACCTCGTGCTCGGCATCGAGGTGGTGCTGCCCGATGGCCGCATCTACTCATCGCTGCGCGGCCTGCGCAAGGACAACACCGGCTACGACCTCAAGCAGCTGTTCGTCGGCGCGGAAGGTACGCTCGGCATCATCACCGGCGCCGTGCTCAAGCTGATGCCGCAGCCGCGCAGCAGCGCCGTGGCCTTTGTCGCCGTACAGGACCCCGCCGCGGCGGTAGCTTTGCTCGGCGAAGCCAAGCGCCTGTCCGGCCAGGCCGTGACCGCGTTCGAGCTGATCTCGCGGCCCGCGCTGGAACTGGTGCTTGAATATCTTGGCAACGTGGCTTCGCCGCTGCAGGACAAGCACGAGTGGATGGTGCTGATCGAACTCACCTCCGGGACCGATGCGGAAAGCCTCAACGCCACGCTGATGGAAATCCTCGAATCCGGCTTCAGCCAGGGCCTGGTGCAGGACGCCGCAGTGGCCGCCAGCCTGTCCGATGCCCAGACTTTCTGGCGCATCCGCGAAGAGATCTCCGACGCCCAGACCCGCACCGGCGGCAGCATCAAGTGCGATGTCTCGGTGCCGCTGTCGCGCATCGCTGCGTTTGTCGAGGAAGCCTCGGCCAGGGTGCTGGAGCTGGTGCCGGACGCGCGCATGGTGATCTACGGCCATATGGGCGACGGCAATGTGCACTTCAACCCGCTGCGACCCAGGGATCAGCCAGGAAAAGAGTTCCTGGCGCAGTGGTATGAGCGGGTCTCGGCACTGGTCGACGGCATGGCCCATGCGGAAAACGGCTCGATCTCGGCCGAGCACGGCATCGGCGTGGCCAAGCGCGACGACCTGACGCGCTACAAGTCCCAGGTGGAACTGGAGCTGATGTGGCAGGTGAAGCAGGCGCTTGATCCGTTGAACCTGCTGAATCCGGGCAAGGTGCTGCCGGCGCCGGCCCGATAGCTCACCGCTATTCCACACCACGGAACGCGGGCAGGGCGCGCGTAGCAGGAATCGCCCATCTGGGCTAAGGTGTCAGCTATCCAGAACGCGCGGAGCCGGGGCATTGCCGCACCGGCCAACGCGCACAGCACGGCCGGCCCACCGGCCCAGATACCGATGAGCGCCCAATCCCCCGACATCGCCCTCGCAGCCGCCCCCATCTCCCTCGAAAAGCCCGAGCTCGACTACCCCTGTGGCGACGCGCCCGAACCCGGCCGTGCCCGCGAGGTAGCGCCCGGTGTGCTGTGGCTGCGCATGCCGATGCCACTGGGCCTGAACCACATCAACCTGTGGGCCATCCGCGACGGCAGCGGCTGGGCCGCCGTCGACGCCGGGTTGCAGACCCCGGAAACCGCCCAGGCCTGGCGCGCGCTGTTCGCCGCAAGCGGCCCGCTCGCGGGCGGCCTGACGCGCCTGTTCGTGACCCATATGCACCCCGACCACATCGGCATGGCCGGGTGGCTGACCGGCAAGTTCGACTGCCAGCTGTGGATGACGCGGCTGGAATACCTGATGTGCCGCGTGCTGGCGGCGGATACGGGGCGAGCGGCGCCCGATGACGCGATCGAGTTCTATCGCAAAGCCGGCTGGGACGACGAAGCGATCGAGGTGTACCGCACCCGCTTCGGCGGCTTCGGCAAATATGTCCACGCCTTGCCCGAGAGCTTCCACCGCCTGTCCGATGCCGACACCGTGCGCATCGGCGCGCACGACTGGCAGGTCATCGTCGGCACCGGCCATTCGCCCGAACATGCCTGCCTGTACTGCCCGGCGCTGAAGCTGTTGGTGTCAGGCGACCAGGTGCTGCCGCGCATTTCCTCCAACGTATCGGTGTTCCCGACCGAGCCCGATGCCGATCCGATGCAGGACTGGCTGGCCTCGCTGGACAAGGTGCGCGCTGCCGTGCCGGACGATGTGCTGGTGCTGCCGGCGCATAACGAACCGTTCCGTGGGCTGCATGCGCGGATTGACTATCTGCGGGCGAGCCAGATGCAGGCGCTGGACCGCTTGCGTGGCGCGTTGGGGACGCCGAAGCGGGCGGTGGATGTGTTTGGTGAGTTGTTCTCGCGCCCCATCACCGGAAGCGGCGGGCTGTTGGGGATGGCTACCGGCGAGAGCATTGCGCACCTGAACTACCTGCTGGAGCGAGGCGAGGCGGTGCGTGAGACCGGTCCCGATGGCTGCCACTGGTACCGCATGAGGTAATCCCCAGGCGGCGGGGACTGCCGCGTCGCCTTGACTTCCACTCGTACGATATATATCGTAAGATATGTTTTACGACATATCGGAGGTAGTCATGCGCCATCATTCTCACCCATTTGGCTTCTCAGGCCACGGCCGTCACCTGCTGATGCGCCTTTTGCCTCACTTTGAGCGCCACTTCGCCCACCACGCCATTGGTCGCCACGGCGGCGGCTTCTGGGGCGGCGGGCATGACAACGGCTTCGGCCCGGGCGGCCCCGATGGTCCCGGCAGCTTCGATGGCGAAGGCTGGCGCCGGGGCCGCAAGTTCAGCGCCGATGACCTGCAGTTGCTGCTGCTCGCCATGCTCGAAGAGAAGCCGAGCCACGGTTACGAATTGATCAAGGCGATCGAGACCCGTACCAACGGCTTCTACAAGCCCAGTCCCGGCGTGGTCTATCCGGCCCTGACTTACCTGGAAGAAGTCGGCTACGCCACCGTCGATACGGAAGGCAACAAGAAGCGCTACCAGCTGTCCGAGACCGGCAAGGCCCACCTGGCCGCCAACCGCGAGCGGGTCGAGGTGATGATTGCCAAGCTGCGCCACGTGGCGCGCAAGGTTGAGTGGATGCGGCGCGCCATGAGCGGTGAGCCGCAGCCCGAGCCGGAGCAGGGCGGCTGGCTGCCCGAGCTGATGCAAGCCCGCGCCGCGATCAAGCGTGCCATTGCGCTGCGCAGCGATGCGGGCGCCGACGAGCAGCGCCGCATCGCGGAGATCCTGCTGCGCGCGGCGGCCGAGATCGAAGCGGTGCGCAAGGCCTGACATGTGGCACTGACGCTGGCTGCGGCCATCGGCAACCTGACCCGGCAGGTGCCGGGTTCTATCCCAAGGAATTCCAATATGAGTGAGAACAATCAAGCCTCCGCACGCGACCTGACTGTGCAGCGCGTGCGCCATCCGCTCAAGATGCGCCTGCTGCAAGTGGTGCGCACCACGCAAGTGTCACCGCAGTTGCTGCGTGTCACGCTCGGCGGCGCTGATCTGCAGGACTTTGTCTCGGCGTCGTTCGACGACCACGTCAAGGTCTTCTTCCCGGTGGACGGCGCTGACAAGCCGGTGCTGCCGCAGGTCACCGCTGATGGCATCACCCTCCCCGAAGGCCAGCCGCGGCCGGCCGCGCGCGACTACACGCCGCGCCGCTACGATGGGGCGAAGCAGGAACTGGATATCGAGTTCGTGCTGCATGGCGATGGTCCCGCGTCGATCTGGGCGGCGCAGGCGCAGCCGGGCCGGTACCTTGGCGTGGGCGGGCCGCGCGGCTCGTTCGTGGTGCCCGCGGCGTTCGACTGGCACCTGCTGATCGGCGACGATACCGCGCTGCCGGCGATCGCCCGGCGCCTGGAAGAGCTCGGGGCCGATACGCGCGCCATCGTGGTGGTGGAAGTGGGCAATGCCGCGTCGCAGATTCCGCTGCCGACGCAGGCGCAATGCGATGTGCACTGGCTGCATCGTGGCGATGCGCTGGAAGGCAGCCTGCTGGAAGGGGCGCTACGCAAGCTCACGCTGCCGCGCGGCGAGGGTTATGTGTGGGCCGCTGGTGAAGCCGCGGCGATGAAAGCGGTGCGCCAGTACCTGGTCGGCGAACGCGGTGTCGACAAGCGCCGTATCCGCGCGTCGGCGTACTGGAAGCGTGGCGCTTCGGCGGTGCATGAGACGCTGGACGACTGAAGCGGGCGGGGTGCCGGTAAGATAGTGCGACCGCCATCCGCCAGGGAGACCCTGCCGTGCAGCCTTCGCCCACCTTTCGCCGCTTCACGATCAGCCGGCGCTTCGCGCTGGCCTGCGCCTGCGCAGCGTTGCTGGCGGCCTGTGCGCCGGACTCCGTGCGCAATATCCAGGCCAAGGGCTTCAATGCCTATCTCGATTCGCTGCAGACCGCTTGCCCCAACATGGTGGTTGGCTCCAGCAATATCAGCGACTGGCTGCGCACCAGTGGCAGCAGGGGCGACGACAACTACGTCTACTGGCTGGACCAGACCTCGCGGCTCTACTACCAGCGCATCTCGCCAACGCAGTATCGGGATTCGGTCAGCGCGGCGCTTGGCGGCAAGTCAGATTCGCGCGCGCTGGACTGCATCGTGCGCAACCTGCCGCCGGACCGGCCGACGCGTCCGCCGGGCGGCAAGCTGCTTTGATCTTTCGCGCGGCCTCACGTGACCGTTGTGCATTCGCCGCATCCCCGCTAACATGAGTCTCCGGCAGCCGAGACAACGGCTGCCGACGTCGCTCGGACGGTTCCGGGCGCTTACGTAAAGGACTTCCTCCATGACTGCCGCTTCTGGCAAGCGCCGCTTTGCGCGCATCGATCGCCTTCCCCCGTACGTTTTCAATATCACCGCCGAGCTGAAGATGGCCGCCCGCCGCCGTGGCGAGGACATCATCGACATGAGCATGGGCAACCCCGATGGCGCCACGCCGGCGCATATCGTGGCCAAGCTCACGGAAGCGGCGCAACGGCCCGATACGCACGGCTATTCGGCCTCCAAGGGCATCCCGCGGCTGCGCCGCGCGATCGCGCACTGGTACCGCGAACGCTATGACGTGGAGATTGACCCGGATACCGAGGCCATCGTCACCATCGGGTCCAAGGAAGGCCTGGCGCACTTGATGCTGGCCACGCTGGACCGCGGCGACACGGTGCTGGTGCCCGATCCCAGCTACCCCATCCATATCTACGGCGCGGTCATTGCCGGCGCGGATATCCGCTCGGTGCCGCTGGTGCCGGGCATCGATTTCTTTGCCGAGCTGGAGCGCGCCATCCGCGGCAGCTATCCCAAGCCGAAGATGATCGTGCTGGGCTTTCCGTCCAACCCCACCGCGCAATGCGTGGAGCTGGACTTCTTCGAGCGCGTCATTGCGCTGGCACGCAAGCACGATATCTTCGTGGTGCACGACCTGGCCTATGCCGACATCGTGTTCGATGGCTGGAAGGCGCCGTCGATCATGCAGGTGCCGGGCGCCAAGGACATCGCGGTGGAGTTCTTCACGCTGTCCAAGAGCTACAACATGGCGGGCTGGCGCGTGGGCTTCATGGTGGGCAACCCGGACCTGGTGGCGGCGCTGACGCGCATCAAGAGCTATCACGACTACGGCACCTTCACGCCGCTGCAGATCGCGGCCATTGCCGCGCTGGAGGGCGACCAGCGATGCGTCAGCGAGATCGCCGCGCAGTACCAGTCGCGCCGTGACGTGCTGGCGCGCGGGCTGATCGAAGCGGGCTGGCCGGTGGAGATCCCGAAGGCGTCGATGTATATCTGGGCGCGGATTCCCGAGCCGTACCGCGCGCTGGGCTCGCTGGAATTCTCCAAGCAGCTGCTGGCCAAGGCCAAGGTATCGGTCTCGCCGGGCATCGGCTTTGGCGACTATGGCGACGAGTATGTGCGCTTTGCCCTGATCGAGAACGAATCGCGCATCCGGCAGGCGGTGCGGGGCATCAAGGCGATGTTCCGGGCCGACGGGCTGGTCAAGCCGGCATCAACCGCGCAGGCATGAACCAGCGCTGCGCTCAGTAGCGGCGCAGCGCCTCCAGGTCGAGCACATGCACCGCGCCGTGCTCGACCGCCAGCAAGCCTTCACCCTCCAGCACCCCTAGTGCCGCGTTGGCGCGCTGGCGCGAGATGCCGGCCAGCAGGCCGACTTCTTCCTGCGTCAGGTGCAGGCTCACGTTCTCGCTGTCCAGCGGACACAGCACTGGATGGAACAGCGTAGCCAGCGCCCGCGCCACGCGTCCTTCGATGCCGTGCAGCCGCTCATGCTCCACGGTAGCGATAAACAAGCCCAGCCGTTCATTGAGCTGGTCGAGCAGATAGCGGTTGAAGGGCAGGCTGGTCTCCTGCAGCCAGCGGAAGGTCGCCGCCGGCATGCAGGCGATGCGTGAATCGCGCAGGGCCACCACGTCATAGCGCAGCGCTTCGCGCTTGAGCAGGGAGCCTTCGCCGAGCCAGCCCCCGGCCGGTACACCGGTCAGGGTGGCGCGCTTGCCTGAGGGCGAGGCGCAATGCACCTTGACCAGGCCCTGTGCGATGCCAAGCCAGCTGTCGGCAAGGTCGCCCTTGCGGCTGACATAAGCGCCTTGCGGCACCGCACGTTCACGCAACTCGGCGCGCACGCGCTGGCGTTGCTCCGGGGTCAGTGCTGCCGCCCAGGGGCTGCGCGCCAGCAGCGCGTCGAGGCTCACGGTGCCGCATCCGCTCAGGCGGGCAGGGGCAGCGGCTGTTCGCCCGGTGCCCACCACGGCCGGAACAGCGCCTGCACGGCGACGTCATCGACGGCTTCATAGCTGGCGATGCGCCAGTGCGGCGTGTTGTCCTTGTCGACGATCAGCGCGCGCACGCCTTCGATGAAATCCCCCTGCGAAAATGTGTTGACCACCACCGCCAGCTCCATGCGGAAGCAGTCGGCCAGGTCCATGCGGCGGCCGCGCAGCAGCAGCTCGCGCGTGGCGCAGGCGGACAGCGGCGAGCGGGTGCGCAGCACGTCGATGGTGCGGGTGGCCCAGGCAGAGTAAGCCGGGTCGTCCTGGCAGGCCAGTCCGGCCAGGATCTCGGTCAGCGTTGCATGTGCGGGGAAATGCCGCAGCAAGGCCGGCAGCACTTGCAGCAGCGGTGCGTCGGCGGCGCTGGCGACGTGCTCGCGCACCAGCGCATGGCGCAGGTCTGACAGCGTGTCATCGCCCCAGGCGATGCCGGCGAGGGTCTGCTCCAGGCCGGCCAGCGTGGCGCTGTCGACCGCGGCGTCGGCCAGCCCGCACAGCAGGGCATCGGCAGCGCCGATGGTGACCCCGGTCAGTCCCAGGTACAGGGCCAGCTGCACCGGCAGCTTCGACAGGAAATGGCTGGCGCCCACGTCCGGCACCAGGCCGATGCCGGTTTCGGGCATGGCCACGCGCGAGCGTTCGGTGACGATGCGCAGGTGCGCGGCCTGCGCCAGGCCCATGCCGCCGCCCATGACAATGCCGTCCATCAGCGCCACCAGCGGCTTGGGGTAGCGGTGCAGGCGGTAGTCCAGCGTGTATTCGTCGATGAAGAAACGCTGGTGCAGCGGGGTGCCGTCGCGGTAGCTGTCGGTCAGCGCGCGGATGTCGCCGCCGGCGCAGAAGGCCTTGGGGCCGGCGCCGCGCAGCACCACTGCGCGGACGGCGTCATCCCGCGCCCAAGCTTCCATCTGCGCACCAAGCGCGACGATCATCGGGTACGACAGGGCATTGAGCTGGCGCGGCCGGTTCAGCGTGGCAATGCCGACACCGTTGACGACCTGGAACAGCACCTCCGGCTCGGCGGCATCCAGGTTGGCGGCCTTGGTCTCTTCAGTCAGGCGCATGGCGGGCTCCTAGGCGTTGCGCCATTGCGGCGTTCGTTTCTCGAGGAAGGCGTTGACGCCTTCGCGCTGATCGGCATCGTCGAAGAGGTCGACAAAGCGCTCGCGCTCCAGCGCCAGCGCGGCCTGGCGTGGCACGCCCTGGCGCGCCAGGTGCACCAGCCGCTTGCTGTGCGCGGCGGCCCGGGGACTCACGTTGCAGGCGCGCTCAGCCATCGCCAGCGCGGTGGCGATGGCCTGGCCGCGCGGCACGACTTCTTCCACCAGCCCGATGCGCAACGCGGTGGCGGCATCCACGCGCTCGTTGGTCAGGATCATGCGCTTGGCCCAGCCTTCGCCGACCAGCCACGGCAGCGTCTGCGTGCCGCAGCCGCACGGCAGCAGGCCGACCGCGGCTTCAGGCAGGGCCATCTGCGCGTGTTCCTCGACGATGCGGATATCGCAGGCCAGTGCGCATTCCAGCCCGCCGCCCATGGCATAGCCGTTGATCGCGGCGATCACCACGGGCCGCGCGTTCTGCAGGGCCTCGAAGGCGCTGCCGAACTGCTGCGCCATCACGCGGGCATGGGCGCGGTCGCCCTCGGCGAAGCCGTTCAGGTCGGCGCCGGCGCTGAAGAACTTCTCGCCGGCACCGGTGACCACCACGGCGCGCACTTCGGGGTTGGCGTCGATCTTTGCCACCAGCTCGCGCAACTGCTGCAGGCCTTCCGCAGTGAAGGCGTTGGCGGGCGGGCGGCTCAGCGTCAGCGTGGCGACGTGGCCGTGCAGGGCGAACTCGATCATTGCTTGGACTCCTTGTCAGCGGCGGACAGGTACTGGCGGATCACGCCGGAGAAGTCGAGCTGGCCGTCGCCGGCATGGCTCACGGCCTGGTAGACCTGCTGCGCCAGCGCGCCCAGGAACAGCGGCTGCTTCACGCTGCGCGCGGCGTCGTTGGCCAGGCCCAGGTCCTTGAGCATCAGGTCGGCGCCAAAGCCGCCGGTGTAGCCGCGCCCGGCCGGCGCGGTCTCGATCACGCCGGGCCAGGGGTTGCAGGTATCCGAGGCCCAGCAGCGGCCGGTGGAGGTATTGACGATGCCGGCCAGCACATTGGCGTCGATGCCCAGCTTGACGCCCAGCGCCATCGCCTCGGATACGCCGATCATGGAGATGCCGAGGATCAGGTTGTTGCAGATCTTGGCGACCTGGCCGGTGCCGGTGCCGCCGCAGTGGACCAGGTTGCGCCCCATGCCGGCCAGCACCGGGCGCACCTGGGCGAACAGTGCTTCGGTGGCGCCGACCATGAAGGTCAGCGTGCCGGCCTGGGCGCCAACGGTGCCGCCGGAGACCGGTGCATCGGCCAGCGCATTGCCGTGCGCCTCGGCGGCAGCGGCCAGTTCGCGCACGGTGGCGGGGTCGATGGTGCTGGAGTCCACCAGCGGCACGCCCGGGCGCACGCCGGCCAGCACGCCTTCCGGGCCCAGGTAGGCGCTGCGCACATGGGCAGCGGCGGGCAGCATGGTGATGACAAAGTCTGCTTCGGCCACGGCCTTGCGGGCGGAATCCGCGGTGGCGGCGCCCTCGGCGCACAGCGACGCCACTGCCGCGGCGTTCAGGTCGAATACGGTCAGCGTATGGACGGCCTTGAGCAGGTTGCGCGCCATGGGCGCGCCCATGTTGCCGAGGCCGATGAAGGCGATATGCATGGGGTCTCCTTCCGTGTCGTTCTTGAATGCCGCCCGATTACTTCAGGCTGATGGTGGTGTTCACTCCATCGTTGACCGTCGCGTCATCAAACCACCGCGCCGTCACCGTCTTGGTCTGCGTATAGAACTGCACCACCTGCTTGCCGTACGGACCCAGGTCGCCCAGCTTGGAGCCACGCGATCCGGTGAAGCTGAAGTAGGGCACCGGCACCGGGATGGGGATGTTGATGCCGACCTGGCCCACGTCGATCTCGCTCTGGAACTTGCGCGCCGCGGCGCCGCTCTGCGTGAACACGCCGGTGCCGTTGCCGAACGGGTTGCGGTTGACCAGGGCGATGGCCTCGTCCAGCGTATCGACGCCGATCACCACCAGCACCGGCCCGAAGATCTCCTCGGTGTAGATCGACATGTCGGTCCGGACATCGGTAAAGATGGTCGGGCCGATGAAGTTGCCCTGCGGAAAGCCCGGCACCTCCACGCCGCGGCCATCCAGCACCAGCGTCGCGCCTTCGCGCTCGCCGGCGGCGATGAGGCCGAGGATCCGTTCCTTTGCCGCCACCGATACCACGGGGCCGACATCGGTGCCTGCTTCAGCGCCGGCGCCGACTTTCAGGGTCTTGGCGCGTTCGACCAGGTCGGGCACCCAGTCGCGTGCCGCCCCCACCAGCACCACCACCGAGGTGGCCATGCAACGCTGGCCGGCCGCGCCGAAGCCTGCACCGGCCAGCGCGTTCAGCGTCTGCTCCTTGTGCGCATCGGGCAGTACCACGGCATGATTCTTCGCGCCCATCATCGACTGCACGCGCTTGCCGTGCGCGCTGGCCAGGTTATAGACATGGGTGCCAACGGCGGTCGAGCCCACGAACGACACCGCCTTGATGTCCGGGTGCGTGCACAGCGCATCGACCACGTCCTTGGCGCCGTGCACCACGTTCAGCACGCCCGGCGGCACGCCGGCTTCCAGCGCCAGCTTGACCAGCTCCACGGTGGACAGCGGGTCCTGCTCCGACGGCTTGAGCACAAAGGTATTGCCGCACACGATCGCCATCGGGAACATCCACAGCGGGATCATCGCCGGGAAGTTGAACGGGGTGATACCCGCGCACACGCCAATCGGCTGCTGCAGCGTGTAGGTGTCGACGGTGGCGGCCACGTTCTCGGCAAAGCCCCCTTGCTGCAGGGTGCCGATCGAACAGGCGTGTTCGACCACCTCCAGCCCGCGGAAGATGTCGCCCTCGGCATCGGCCAGGGTCTTGCCCTGCTCGGCGGTCAGGATGGCGGCGATACGCTTGCTGTGCTCGCGGATCAGGGCCTGGAAGCGCAGCATGACGCGCAGCCGTGCGCCGATGGGCGTGTGGCGCCACGTGGCAAAGGCGCGGTGTGCGGCGCCCACGGCAGCGGCGACCTCGCTTGCGGTGGCCAGCGGCACGCGTGCCAGCACTTCCTGCGTGGCGGGATTGACCACGTTGCGGAATTCGGTGGCGGATGAATCCACCCATTCGCCGTTGATCAGCAGCGGCACGGTCGGCACGGCATTGTCGGTCTTGGGCACGGCACTCATGGTTGTCTCCGGAAGGTCTGGTTCTGTTGGCAAGGGATGGGGGACTACAGGCTGCGCGCGATCAGCATGCGCTGGATCTCGCTGGTGCCTTCGTAGATCTGGGTTATGCGGGCGTCGCGGTAGTGGCGCTCGACCGGGTAGTCTTCGAGGTAGCCGTAGCCGCCGTGGATCTGCAACGCCTTGGAGCACACGCGCTCGGCCAGCTCGGACGCATACAGCTTGGCCTGCGAGGCTTCGGACAGGCACGGCACGCCTTCGCTGCGCATGCGCGCGGCGCGGTGCACCAGCAGGCGCGCGGCGTTCAGCTCGGTGGCCATGTCGGCCAGCATGTTGGCAATGGGCGGGTGTTCACGCAGTGCGCGGCCGAACTGGATGCGTTCCGATGCATAGCGACATGCGGCCTCGAAGGCTGAGCGTGCAATGCCGATTGCCTGCGCGGCGATGCCGATGCGTCCGCCTTCCAGGTTGGACAGCGCAATGCGCAGGCCCTCGCCGGGCTCGCCCAGCAGTGCGTCATGCGGCACGGTGCAGTCTTCCAGCGTGATCGCGCAGGTGTCCGAGGCGCGGATGCCGAGCTTTTTCTCCGGGGCGTGGACGATAAAGCCGGGGGTGTTTGTGGGGACAAGGAAGGCCGAGATGCCCTTCTTGCCGCGCTCGGGCTCGGTCGAGGCGAACACCACCGCCACACCGGCGCGCTGGCCGTTGGTGACGAACTGCTTGCTGCCGTTGAGCACCCAGCCGTTGTCGGTGAAGCGCGCGCGCGTGCGCAGGTTGTGCGCCTCGGAGCCGGCCTGCGGCTCGGTCAGGCAGAACGCGCCGATCAGCTCGCCGCTGGCCAGCCGCGCCAGGTAGCGTTCTTTCTGCGCATCGGTGCCATAGTGCAGGACCGGCCCGCAGCCGACCGAGTTGTGCACGCTCATCATCGTGGCGCAGGCGGCGCAGCCGGCGGCAATTTCTTCGATGGCGAGCGCATAGGCGACGTAGTCGGTATAGGTGCCGCCCCATTCCTCGGGAACGATCATGCCCAGTAGCCCCAGCGCGCCCATCTCGGCGACGACTTCATCGGGCAGGCGGCCGTCGCGGTCCCATTGCGCGGCGCCCACTGCCAGCCGTTCGCTGGCAAAGGCGCGCGCGCTGTCGCGGATCATGGTTTGCTCTTCGGTGTAGTCGCTGTGCATGGCAGATGAGGGTGGGGGTTTGGAGCCGCGCGGCAAGTCAGGCAGAATGCGCGCTTGGCGTTTGACCTGCGGGCAGTGTAGGAACGCCGGGGGCGGGCTCCTATGCCAAAATCCGCCAATCTTCGTGAACTCGTTTGCCACCCTCCCGCGCCATGGAAAAAGGCAGTGTCGCCATCTGTTTCGTCCACCACGCCATCGCGGGGCTGCGCGCGCGCGGCATCGACCCGGATCCGGTGCTGCGCGGCTCTGGCATTGCGCCGGCGCTGCTGGCGGTGCCGCAGTCACGCGTATCGGCCGCCAGCTACAGCGAGCTGTGGATGGCCGTGGCGGCGGCGCTGGACGATGAATTCTTCGGGCAGGATTCGCGCAGCATGAAATGCGGCAGCTTTGCCATGCTGTGCCACGCGGTGGCCGGCAGCCGCACCCTGGGGCAGGGACTGGAGCGCATCACGCGGTACTTCCGGCTGCTGCTGGACGATATCGGCGTGCGGCTGGAGCGCCACGGCGACGAGGCCGCGCTGGTGCTGACCGCGCCCTGCGCGCACCTGGGGCGGCAGCCCGGCGTGTTTGCCAAGGAAACCATGCTGATCATGCTGCATGGCCTGATGAGCTGGCTGCTGCGGCGGCGCGTGCCGGTGCGGCTGGCGGCCTTCGACTACGACGAGCCGCAGTACAGCGCGGAATACCGCGTCATGTATTCGCGCCAGCTGGCGTTCGGGCAGCCGGCCACGGCGCTGGTCTTCGACGCGGCACTGCTGGAGCAGCCGGTGCGCCAGGACGAGCGCAGCCTGAAGGCCTTCCTGCGCGATGCGCCGCACAACGTGGTGGTGAAGTACTCCGACCGCGCCAGCGTGGGCGCGCGCGTGCGCAGGCTGCTGCGTAACCAACGCCCGGATCAATGGCCCACCTTTGAAGATCTGGCGATCAGCCTGAACCTGTCGGCATCATCGCTGCGGCGCCGGCTGATGGAGGAGGGCGTCAGCTACCAGGACCTGAAGGACGCGCTGCGGCGCGATCTTGCCATCGAGGCGCTCAGCCATTCGGGCCGCCCGGTCGCGGATATCGCGGCCGAGCTCGGCTTTGCCGAGCCGGGCGCGTTCCACCGGGCGTTCCGGCGCTGGACCGGATCGCGCCCGGGGGCATACCGCCGGGTGGCGGAAGGTTGATGCGGCGCGTCTACAGCTGCGCCGCGTGGTGGCGGATGTGATCGGCGATAAAGCTGGTGATGAAGTAGTAGCCGTGGTCGTAGCCGCTGTGCCGGCGCAGCGTCAGCGGCTGGCCGACGGCCTGGCAGGCTGCCGCGAAGGCTTCCGGATGCAGCTGGCTTTGCAGGAACTGGTCGTCCAGTCCCTGGTCGACCAGGATGCCGGCCGGGAAGGGCGCCCCATTCTGGCGTGCCATCAGTTCACTGGCGTCGTACTCAGCCCACGCGGCGCGGTCCGTGCCGAGGTAGCCAGTGAACGCCTTCTCACCCCACGGGCAGCGTGACGGCGCGGCGATCGGCGCAAACGCCGACACCGAGCGGAAGCGCTGCGGATGGCGCTGCGCCAGCACCAGCGCGCCGTGCCCGCCCATGGAATGCCCGAAGATGCCGACGCGGCCGGCATCGCCCGGCAAGGCGGTGGTGACCAGCCCGAACAGTTCGTCGGCCACATAGCTTTCCATGCGCCAGTACTCCTGCCACGGCGCCTCGGTGGCATCGACATAGAACCCGGCACCCACGCCGAAGTCCCAGGCATCGGCCTCGCCCGGCAGGCCCGCTCCGCGCGGGCTGGTATCGGGCGCCACCAGCATCAGGCCGTGCTCGGCGGCAAAGCGCTGCGCACCGGCCTTGATCATGAAGGTTTCCTCGGTGCAGGTCAGGCCGGCCAGGTAGAACAGCACCGGCACCTTGCCGCCTGCCTGCGCCTGCGGCGGCAGGTAGACCGAGAAACGCATCGGCAGCCCGATCGCCGTCGAATCATGGCGATAGAAGCGCTGCACGCCGCCGTGGCAGCCGTGTTGCGAGATCAGTTCCATGTCGGCGCCGTCCTCAGTAGAGCACCACGGAGCGGATCGACTCGCCGCGCTTCATCAGGTCGAAGCCCTCGTTGATGCGCTCCAGCGGCAGCGTGTGCGTGATCAGGTCGTCGATATTGAGCTTGCCTTCCATGTACCAGTCGACGATCCTGGGCACATCGGTGCGCCCGCGCGCGCCGCCAAAGGCCGAGCCCTTCCACTCGCGCCCGGTCACCAGCTGGAACGGGCGCGTCGAGATCTCCGCGCCGGCCTCGGCCACGCCGATGATGATCGACTTGCCCCAGCCCTTGTGGCAGCACTCCAGCGCCTGGCGCATGACCTGCGTGTTGCCGATGCATTCGAACGAATAGTCTGCACCGCCGTCGGTCAGCTGGATGATGTGGTCGACCACGTTCTCCACGTCCTTCGGGTTGATGAAGTGGGTCATGCCGAACTTGCGCGCCATGGCTTCGCGGCCCGGGTTCAGGTCCACGCCGATGATCTTGTCGGCGCCCACCATCTTGGCCGCCTGGATCACGTTCAGGCCGATGCCGCCCAGGCCAAACACCACCACGTTGGCGCCGGCTTCCACCTTGGCGGTGAACAGCACCGCGCCCACGCCGGTGGTGACGCCGCAGCCGATGTAGCAGACCTTGTCGAACGGCGCATCCGGGCGGATCTTGGCCAGCGCGATCTCCGGCACCACGATGTGGTTGGCGAAGGTCGAGGTGCCCATGTAGTGGAAGATCGGCTTGCCGTCGATGGAAAAGCGCGAGGTGCCGTCCGGCATCAGGCCCTTGCCCTGCGTGGCGCGGATCGCCTGGCACAGGTTGGTCTTGCGCGACAGGCAGAACTTGCACTGGCGGCATTCCGGCGTGTACAGCGGGATCACGTGGTCGCCGGGCTTGAGCGAGGTCACGCCGGGGCCAACGTCGGTGACGATGCCGGCGCCCTCATGGCCCAGGATTGCCGGGAAGATGCCTTCCGGGTCGGCGCCGGACAGGGTGTAGTAATCGGTATGGCAGATGCCGGTGGCCTTGACTTCCACCAGCACTTCCCCGGCGCGCGGGCCGTCCAGGTCCACGTCTTCAATGGTCAGCGGGGCGCCGGCTTTCCAGGCGATGGCGGCTTTGGTTTTCATGGGGGAGTCCTCCGGGATCAGGAATGTGGGGGGTGGCTTGCAGGCTGCGCGGCGCAGGCCGGCGCGGCGCGGGGCAAGCCAGGTCCGAGGACATGACTATACGATCTTCCTGCGGCTGCAGGCCAGTTTTGGCCGATCAGCGGTCAGCGAAACTGCCCAGGCGGGACTCTTACGCCTTCAGCGCTCTCGCTTCCAGGTTCCAGAGCTTGCGGTCGCTGGTGGAGACGGCCACAGCGCCTTGTGCGAGCGCGCTGCGGATATCATCCCGATTGCAGACAAAGCCTGATGTCACGATCGGCGGCAGCGCCTTGCGGTCCGCTTCTGGCAGGTGCGACAGCATCGGTGCCGGCATCAGCTGCACCAGGTTCGGGTCGCTCTGTTCGAGCGCCTTGACGCTGCGCGGCCAGGTGGAGCGGTCGGTCACAAAGACCTTCTGCATCGTCACCATGCCGGCGCGGTTGGCGCGCTGGATCGTTGCCACGCGCGTGGAGACCAGACTGGTCACCCCGATGTCGGCCAGGTACTCCACCCCGCCCTTGTCCTGCGACAAGCCTTCGCAGCTGTCGATATTGACGATGACGTACTTGCCGGCGCTGGCCAGCGTGGCGATGACGGGCTGCAGCTTGCGCAGTTCCACGTTGGCGACAATGCAGACTTCGGCCACGCTTTCAAAAATGGCGTCGATCTGGTCAACACCGTAGAGTGTGCCGATGACGGGGTGTCGCGTCAGGCGCGCACCGAGGGACCTGTCCATGCTGGTTACTTCGGTTCGTTGGTGAGCACGTCACTGAGACCCAGCTTGCCTGGGTTCAGGATATTCTGCGGGTCGAGTGCCTGCTTGACCGCCGCCAGCAGCGGGAACGCCGTGTCCAGCGACGGGGCCATGTATGGTGCGCGCAACAGTCCGATTCCGTGGTGGTGGCTCAGTGCCGCATTGTATTGGATCAGCACCGCATTGGCAGCATCCCATGCCTGGCGATACCACTTCTGGCGGTCTTCCACCGCGACCTCACCGCGCAGCGAGAAGTACAGGCAGGCGCCGTCCACATAGGCGTGCGACTGGTGCGCGGAGCCGGCGAGGGTGCCCGGCACGGCATTGATGGCCTTGACCACGTCCGCGTAGATGGCAGCCAGGTCGCGCCACGGTCCCGACATTTCGAGCGTGTCGGCGACAAAGCCGGGGCTGCGCTTGAAGCCCTCGGCGCTCTTGCCGGTCAGGTAGCGCGTGTCGAGCCAGCGCTCGAAAATGGACTCGCTGTCCAGCTTGTCACCAAGTTCCTGGCACACGCGCTCGCTGATCGTCATCACCGCATCGACCATCTCGCGCGCCCCCTCGTCGGCAACCAGCAGGACGTTGGTGTCCGGCAGCCCGAACTGCACGCCACTCTCCAGTTCGTCATAGAGCCGCAGCGCCGCGGGATTGGCCCCGCGCTGCATGATTTCGCGGCAGGCCTCCAGGCCGATGGCAAAGGTCTTGAAGCCATAGGCGATGGCGCGCCCGTAGTCGGGCAGGCGGTGCAGCTTGAGGCGCACGCGCACGATCACGCCCAGCATGCCCTCGGACCCGATGAACAGTTGCTGCAGATCCGGGCCCAATGCCGCGCGCGAGTAGCCGCCCACGGTGACGAGGCTGCCGTCGGCCAGCACCACATCCATGCCGAACACCATGTCCTCGATCTTGCCGTAGCGCGTGGACAACTGACCGGCGCCGCGACAGGCTACCCATCCGCCGACCGTGCTGATCGCGTACGACGATGGCCAGTGGCCCATCGTCATGCCGAATTCCTTCTGCACGGTCTGTTCGAAAATGTCGCCGAACATGCCGGCTTCCACGTCGACGATCTGGCTGTCCTTGTCGAATCCGACCAACTGGTTCAGGCCGCACACGTCCAGCACGATGCCGCCGCGCACGGGCAGGGCGGCGCCCGTCACGTTGCTGCGGCCGGCCGATACGGTGACCGGAATGGCACTGGCGCTGGCAATGCGCATGACTGCCTGCACCTGTTCCACGGTGGAAGCGCGCACGATGACCCCGCGCGGCGTGGCGGGCCTGCCGGCGGTCTCCGTGATCATCGATCCTGCCCACCAGTCGCGCGTCCACGCCACGACGTCGGCGGTATCGGTCAGGACCTCGTCGGCCACCTTGCGCAAGGCCGCAATATCGGCCGCGCAGACGGCAATGGTGTCGCGTTGCAGGCCCGGCGCATCCGGGGTGCCCTGGATGTTCGCCGCATAGCCCGGCGGCGTGTGGGCGCCGACGACGTAGTTGCCGCGGTTGTAGCCGCGCTTGATGGCTTCCTTGCTGATCATGCTGAGTCTCCCATGAGGACGGATTTTTCGAGGGCGACGGCGGCCAGGTATTCGCTGACCTGCCGCGCCACGGCCGCTTCGGACAATCCGAGTTCGGCCTGGAGGATCTGGCCCACCCGCGCTGCGGCGCGGGCGGAGGCATCGCGCGCCATCAGGCGGGCGCGGATGCGTCGTGACAAGACGTCGTCAACCGTGCCGGCCAGTTCATGGCGCACGGCGTAGACGATTTCGGCTTCCGTATACGGCAGGCCTTCGACGATCGGCCTGGCAAGGGTGGCGTCCGCCTGCAGGATGTCGCTGACAAAGCGCGCTTCCGTGCCATAGCGCTCGCCCAGGTGCGCGGACATGCCGCCGGATGCGACGATGGCCTGCGCGTCATAGCCAGCCGCCCCGAGCAGATAGGCCGATCTGGTCAGGCACTTGCTGCGCTTGCCGATGACCTTCTGCGCCGCATCGATGGTTTGCTCGGCCATGTGCCGCGAGGTCGTGAGCTTGCCGCCGACGATGGTCACCAGGCCGTCGTCCGCGGTATGAATCTCGTGATTGCGCTTGATTTCCAGGGTCTTGCCGCCGGGCGGCGCCACCAGCGGGCGGCACCCCGCGATGCTGCCGACCACGTCATCCGCCGTCAGGTCGGTTTTTAGTGCCGAGCGCGCGCCCTCCAGCAGGAAGTCGAGCTCCTGCCGGGTGCACATGACATTGTCGAGGTCGCCCTCATAGTCTTCGTCGGTGGTGCCGAGGTAGGACACATTGCCCCACCGCGTGATCGTTGCCCGGCGGCTGCGCCCGGGCACCGGGATCGTCACCGTGCAGTCATTGCGGATCTTCAGCCACGGGATGGCAACGTGGACGCCCTTGGCAGGGCGAATGTGCAGGGTCCTGGCCTCGCCCTTCCTGCGGCCGGTCCAGTCGCGCAGCCAGACGCCGGTTGCCATGATGACCACGCCTGCGCGCACGCGGATCTCGCGCTCGCCGGCGTGGACAATGGCACCATCCACCTTGCCGTGGCCGTCGCGGGTGATCTCGGCGACGGTCGCGTGATTGACCACGGCCGCTCCGTGGAACGCTGCCGTGCGCGCGATGTTCAGTGTCAGGCGGGCATCATCGACGCGCGCATCGAAGTACAGGTAGCCGCCGGTCAGATGTTCCTCATTGAAGGTCGGGCAGTGGGACAGCACCTCGGCCTTGGTCAGCTTCTGGTGCAGGATTCCCTCGCGCCAGCCACCGGCGAGGTCGTAGGTCCAGAGCAGGCTCTCGAAGGCCTTGGCGAGGCGCTTGTCGAACACGCCGTTGCGCTCCATCACCGGGAACAGGAACGGCAGCCGCTGCACCAGGTGGCGCGCGTTGCGGCGCAGGCGCTGGCGCTCCAGCAGTGAATGGCGTACCAGGCCGAGATTGCCCTGCTCGATATAGCGCAGGCCGCCGTGCACCATCTTGGATGACTTGGAAGAGGTCCCCGCGGCGAAGTCGCACTTTTCAACCAGCGCCACGCGATAGCCGCGCAAGCTGGCATCCAGCGCGGCGTAGGCGCCCGTCACGCCGCCGCCGACCACCAGGATGTCGAACGCATCCGCCTCCAGGCGGTCGAGCAGGTCCCGGCGCACCAGCCGCAACGGCTCGGTGCTGGTCATGGCGGCGCGCTCGCGGTTAGCGCTGCGGGATGGAAAAATCACCATGTCTGTTATTGCTCCTGATTAATGGACCGCAAGCGCGTCCGCATGGTTGAGCTCGGATGCCACCCGCGCATGCCAGAGCGCGCGCCGCTGGGCGCGCTCATCGGCGCTGATCGCCGGTTCGAATACTGCGTCCGGGGTGGTGGTGGTCCGGGCCTGCTGCATGGAATCCCAAAGCAGGCCGGACGAGCCGGCAAGGTAAGCGATGCCGCGCAGGCTGGCGCGGTCGGTCTCCTTCATGCGGTGGATGGAAATTCCGCTGAGATCCGCCTGCATCTGCAGCAGCGCATCGCTGCCGGACAAGCCGCCGCCAACCACGAGCTCCGACACCGGCACGCCCGCGATCTCCCGGTTGGCCTCGATGCAGGAAGTCACCGAATGCGCAATGCCTTCAAGGATGGCAAAGGCCATCTCGGCCTGCGTCGTTGCCATCGAGATGCCGGTCAGTGCGGCGCGCGCCTCGGGCTGCATGCGTGGGACGCGCAGGCCGGTCAGCGCGGGAATAAAGGTCACGCCTCGTGAAGACGCAACGGTGCTGGCCAGCGCACTGATTTGCCTGGCGTTCTCGAACCAGCCGAGCTTGTCGCAGATCCAGTTGAGCGCGGAGCCGGTGGTGGCGACAAAGGTTTCGACGGAGAAATGCGACACGCCCAGTTGCCGGCGCGCGGTCATGGTCAGGGTGCTGTCCGACTTGCCGCTGCGGGCAGGAAGGTTCGGACCGACTACCAGGTCGACGAAGCTGCCGGTGCCATGCAGGCACATCGCCTGGCCGGCATCGAGGCATCCCAGGCCGATTGCGCCGGCGAGCTGGTCCCCGGCACAAGCCAGGATCGGCACGTCAAGCCCCAGCACGTCCCGCCGCGTGCGGCCGAAGTCGTCCGCATCCTGGCGCAGCTCAGGCAGCAGCTCGCGCGGAAAGCCAAGCGCGTCGATCCAGTCGAGCTGGTAGCGATGCCCGGTCAGTACATAGGCGTTGCAGGAAGTGGCGTTGGTCGGCGTGGTGATGCACGTGCGTGCCGTCGACAGGTGCCAAAGCAGCCAGCTGTCGATGGTGCCGAAGGCGAGCCGGCGCGCACGGAAGGCGTCAGCCACAGCCGGCGTGTCGCGCAGGTGCCGCGCCGCCCATAGGTAAGGCGAGCGCACACCGGTGGGGCGGCCGACTGCTTCGCGCAGAGTCGCGTCCCATGCCGGCGCAAGCTGATCCAGATCGGCTGCGTATCGCGTGTCCTGCCACACCATGGCGGGTACCAGCGCACGTCCGGTCTGCGTGTCCCACAGTACCGAGGTGGCGCGCTGGGTCGCGATGGCGAGGGCGGTGACGGTCAGGTTTTCGCGGGCAGCCTGTGCCAGGGTGGCGCGGCAAACTGCCAGGGTCTTGTCGAGCAGGACGTCGGCGTCCTGCTCGACCACGCCAGGGCAGGGCGAACGGACCTCAAGCGTGGTGTACTCGAGGCACATGACATGACCGTCAGCGGCGACCACCGCTGCCCGGGTGCCTGAGGTGCCCTCATCGATCGCAAGGATGACATTTCTGCGCTGGGTCATGGGCGGGCCTTCTCAATCGCGGGATTCATGAAACCCGGAGCGTCCGGCACATCGCCCTTGAACTGCGGGGCATCGGCTTCATTGTCGGGGTTGATGGTGGTGCGGGTCGGGTCCCAGCGGATCGCAAAGCAGATGATGCTGGCCAGCAGCGGGACCACAGAGAGAATCAGGAAGGTGGTTTCCAGCCCATACTGTGCGCGGAACAGCGGGAACACCAGCAGGCCCAGTGCAGCGCCGATGGCGCCGAGCGCGCCGATGATGCCGTTGGCGCCCGCGCGAAGTTCGCTGCGGAAGGACAGTGACGACAGGCTTTTGCCATTCGCGCCGGGCCCGCCCGAGTGGAACAGGATGAACAGCGACGGAACCACCACTGCCATCCACATCGGCATCTTGCCGTTGAACAGGCCCAGGATCAGCAGCATGGCGAATACCGCCGCAAAGCCGAACGCCGAGGCGCGGCGCAGGCCCAGCTTGCGGCCTATCAAGGGCGAGAGGAAGCCGCCAAAGATGCCGCAGACGTTGAAAACCAGCGCGCCGATGGTCGCGTAGACAAAGTCCTTGCCGAACAGGGCCGCACTGATCAGCGGCAGGTACCAGCCGATCGCGAAGTACTGGATCGACTGCCCGATCTGCACGGTGGCCGCCAGCACGGTGCGCGGCAGGTAGACGCCGCGGAAGATCAGCAGAACGTTGGCCAGGCCGCGGCGCGCCTGGTTGAGGACGGGGATGCGTTCCGCGGGCGGTGCGGCTACGAACTCACGTCCGTAGATGCGCGTCATGGCGTGTGCGGCGGCATCGAGCAATTCCTTGCGTGCCAGCCAGATCGGGCTTTCCACCAGGAACAGGCCCTGCAGCAGCAGGATGATCACGCCGAAGACCGCGGTGGCTGCCACCGAGTAGCGCCAGATCGTATCGCCAACGTCCCAGGAGTAGAACAGCAGTGCCAGCAGCAGGTTGGAGCAGACGGCCGTGTACCACATGCCTTGCCACGTGTTCAGCCGACTCTTGAGTTTCACCGGCGTGAACTCCGCCAGCACCGCCATGGCGATGGCAAAGTCGATGCCGTAGGCCGCGCCGACAAAGAAGCGACCGGCCAGGATCACCTCGAAGCCGGGGGCAAACACCACCAGCAATGCGCCGGCCACGGCCAGGACCTTGGCGAGAACCAGCGGTCGGACGCGGCCCCAGCGGTCGGCCATCCAGCCGCCGATAGGGTTGAAGGCAATGGCCACCCAGGAGGCAAACGAGGTCAACAGGGCGACCTTTGCAGGCGCGAGTTGAAGGTTGCGCGTCATCGGCCCGAGGCCGGCGCTCAGCGCAGAATTGGAAAATGCATCAAGGAATAGCCCGCCGAGTGCGAGCCACCAGATGACACCGGCCCTGCCGCGAATGCCCGGGCAGGAATCTATGTAGGCAATGACATCATCGATGCCACGAATCTTGATGGCAGAGTGTTGCACGGCGGTCTCCTCTTATTTGTTCTGTAAGAGGCCGCAGCAACTGCAAGGCGCGAAGAGACCATCTTACAGATGGTCTCTTATCTAGATCTGCGTGACCAATGTATGGCTTCGCAGGCACAGCGTCAACCGGGAAAACCCTTGTCCCGGGCATTAGCGTGCAGCGGTATTTCCCACTGCACGGCTGAGGCTGGCATCCGGCGGTCGCAACTGCCCCTCATGCCGCCGCCCCAGCCACCAGCCCAGCCCCGCCCACACCAGCGCGAGCACGGCGCCAGCCAGCGCCACCGTGGCGGGATGGCCCGACAGCGCATCGATCCCCGTCTTGACCCACGCACTGACCGCATCGCCCGCACGGTAGACCGCGGTGTCAATCACGTTCTTGGCCTTGTACTTGGTCTCGGGATCGACCACGGTGAACAGCATCTCGCGCCCGGGGCGCAGCAGCGCGTATTCGCCCACGCGCCGCAGGATCATCACGCCGGCCAGCACGCCGAAGGTCGGCAGCATCGCCAGCACGAGAAAGCCGCAGGTCACCGCCAGCGGCACCGCGGTCAGCAGCACGGTGACGCCATAGCGGCGCGCGATGCGGCCGGTGAAGAAGAGCTGGACCAGGATGGTCAGCGCCTGCACGGTAGCATCCAGCGCGCTGAAGACCTGGGTCTGGCGGGTGCGCTCCGGGAAGGCCTCGGCCACCAGCCGCGCCTGCTCGAAATACAGGAAGGTGCTGGCCGTGGCCAGCAGGATCACGAACAGGCCGATGCCAAGCAGGTAGCGCGAGCGCAGCAGCAGCGACAGCCCGGCCAGCAGCCCGCCGCCGATGGGGTTGGCCGGATCCTGCTCCGCGCCGGCCGGGGCTTCGCCCGGCTGCACCACGCCCGCGCCGGCGCGGCGGCGCCAGCCGAACAGCCAGCCCACGCCCGGCAGCGTTGCGGCCAGCAGCGCTGCCGACAGCAGCATCAGCCCGGTCAGGCCGATCTGCGGCACCAGCCAGCCGCCCAGCACGGGGCCGGCCAGCCCGCCCGCGCTGGCGCCGGCGGCCAGCAATGCGAACAGCCGGCGCGCCTGTTCGGGGCGGAACACATCGGCCATCAGGCTCCATGCCACGGACACCACGAACAGGTTGAACACCGACAGCCACACATAGAACACGCGCGCCAGCCAGACGTTGTCAGGCAGGGCGCGAGTGGCCAGCGCAAAGCCAAGCAGGTTGGCGATAAAGAAGGCGTACACCCAGGGCACGAAGCGCCGCCGCGGCAGCCACGCGCAGACCGCGCCGTACAGCGGGATCGCGGCCAGCATCACGACAAAGGTGGCGGTGAACAGCCACTGCAGGTTCTTCACGCCGCCGGCAATGCCCATGGTCTCGCGCACCGGGCGCAGCATGAAATAGCTGGCGAACAGGCAGAAGAAAAACAGGAAGCCGGCCACCACGGCGCCGGTCTCGCCGGGGCGGATGCCGAAGCCGCGCCGCAGCCGGGCCAGGCCGCCGGCAGGCGCCTCGCGCGCGGGATCGTCCACGATAGATTGCCGCTCAGCGCAGCAGCGCGGCGATGCGCTCGCGCTGGCCGGGGTCAGGCATGCGGCCCAGTCCGGCGCCGAGGTTGTCGGCCATGTTGGGCGGCTTGGAGGTGGCCGGGATCGCCGCGGTCACGGCGGGATGGCTGACGATGAACTTCAGGAACAGCTGGGCCCACGAGCCGCAGTCGATATCGCCGGCCCACGGCGGCAGCGGTCGGTCCTTGACGGCGCGAAAGAGGCGCCCGTCCTGAAATGGCCGGTTGATCAGCACCGCCACGCCGCGTGCTTCGCACAGCGGCAGCAGCGTGCGCTCGGCATTGCGCTCGGCCACTGAATAGTTGATCTGGACAAAGTCCACGCGCTCGCTGCGCACGATATTCTCCAGCGCCTCGTGCGCATCGTCGCGGTAGTGGGTGACGCCCAGGTAGCGGATGCGGCCCTGTTCCTTCAGCTCGCGCAGCCAGCGCAGGTTGGCCTGCCAGTCAATCAGGTTGTGTATCTGCAGCAGGTCGACCTTGTCTGCATGCAGGTCGGCCAGCGAGCGTGCCCATTGCGCCTGCGCGGGCGCGCCGGACTTGGCCGAGATCTTGGTGGCCAGGAACACCCGGCTGCGGGCGTTGGCCGCGCGCAGCAGGTCGCCGGTCACGGCCTCTGCGCTGCCGTAGCTGGGCGCGGTATCGACGACCGAACCTTCGCTCTGCAGCAGCAGGCCCATTACCTCCGCCAGCGGCTTGCGTTCGGCGGCGCCGGTGCCGACGTTGAAGGTGTCGGCGGTGCCCATGCCGATCACGGGCAGGGCTTCGGTGGTGCCCGGGATATTGCGGCGCAAGGGGGCGGCGACGGTGGCGGCATGAGCCGGCAGCACAGGGCCGAGGCCGGTAGCGGCCAGGCCTGCTGCAAGGCTGAGGAAGGAGCGGCGGTCGATCGACATGGGATGGTTCCCGGCAAGTCACTTACTGGTTGACCTTAGGCGGTGGGCGGAGCCTTGTAAACCGTTGCGTTGATCGGTTGCGCGGCAGACTTCGCCGTTCAGGGCGGGGAATGGCAAGGCGCGGCTGGATGCGCTGGTGAGCGCGGCCTGGCGGGGCGCGGTGGCTCCGGACACAGGCGAAAATGAGCCACTAACGTTAAATTTCTTGTGGAATCAATCAGGCAATTCAGATTTTCATGTTTTGTCTCATTTTGAGATTTTTAACATTTATTCCTTAGTGGCTTGGGTAAAGTTGCGCACGTATCAAACCGTGTGCCGTTACCCAGATCATGAATCGCCGTTGCTACCGCCTTGTCTTCAATCGGTCACGCGCCATGCTGATGGCGGTCGAGGAATCGGCGAGCGGCCTGGGCAAGGGGCGCATCGCCGGGTCACGCGGCACACAGGCTCCGGCGTTCACCCGCATGGCGCGCTTCGGCCTGCCGGCAACGACCCTGGCCGCCTGGTGCGCAATGGGGCTGCCATGGGCGGCCAGCGCACAGGTGGTGGCGGACCCGAACGCGGGCGCCAACCGGCCCGCCGTGGTCCAGACCGCGAACGGGCTGCAGCAGGTCAATATCACCCGGCCGTCCACCGCCGGCGTGTCCGTCAACGCCTACACCCAGTTCGACGTCCCCAAGGCCGGCATCATCCTGAACAATTCGCCGTCGATCGTGGCTACCCAGCAGGCGGGGTACGTCAACGGCAACCCGAACCTGCTGCCGGGCGGCTCGGCCCGCATCATCGTCAACCAGGCCACCGGCACACTGCCGAGCCAGTTGCGCGGCTACCTGGAGGTTGCCGGACAAGAGCTACGTCACCACCCGCGTGCTGGTACCCGAGCAGGACTTGAGTTCCGGCACGCTGAAGCTGGCACTGCTCCCCGGCGTCATAGGCGAACTGCGCTTCGCCGACCCCAACTTGTGGGGCACCCGGAAATCGGCTTTCCCCGCACCCAGGCGACTTGCTGAACTGCGCGACCTTGAGCAAGGCCTGGAGCAAATGAAGCGTGTGCCGAGCCCAGGATGTGGACATGCAGATCGTGCCGACGAAGGCGCCCTGACGGCGACGCTGTCGGCCTATTCGAACAACTATTTCCAGCAGATCGCCGGTGTCAATCAGACCTTCATCTCCAGCGGCAAGTCGGAGACAGCGGACCTGAAGCTGCACCGCGTGCTCAACCGTAGCCAGAACGATGTGTTCGGCATGCAGTTTCGCCTGACCCGGCGCTTTGGCAAGAGCTTCATCGAGGACACCGAGGTCGCGCAGCAGCGCCGGCCAACCTGTCGGTACCGTTCAAGCTGGGCGAGCTGCCGCTGCGGTATGTCACCACTTTCCACGGCCAGTTCATCAACGACCGGCTCTACTACATTGATGCGCTCACCATCGGCAGCCGCTACACGGTGCGTGGCTTCGATGGAGAGAACCTGCTGGCCGGCGAGCGCGGCTTCTATTGGCGCAATGAGCTACATGCGCCCCTGGGCGGCAGCGGGCAGGCGCTGTATGCAGGACTCGATTATGGAAGGGGCTTCGGGCCGATTACCACTGCGCTGGCCGGCACCCAACTGGCCGGGGCGGTGATTGGACTACGCGGAGGGCTGGGCTCGCGGCTGGGCTCAGTCTCGTATGACGTGTTCGTCGGTATGCCGGTCTATAAGCCCGCAGCGTTCCATACGGCCGCGGTGACGGCTGGGTTGCAGGTGGTGTATCGGTACTGATTCCCGCAGGACGAGGCGTGACAGTGCAGAATCATCGGCACACCAACAGTTGGAAAGCATCCGGTTGTAGCGGGGCGTACTTCAGCAGCCTGCTAGTGAAGCTTGGGTCGATGCGCCACACGAAAACGCACTGACAAGTCGTTGAGACGCTGATCCAGTGTCCATAGCCGTGCGCCTGGCGTGATCAAAGTGGAAGCCAGCAATGAGACATCCACCAGGCCGCAACCGAGTCCATGCAATTTCTCGTGCTCGATGAACGCCATTACCTCTGTCAGGCTGGCCTGCCTTGCGGGCTGCAACAGCCCGATGTCACCGAGTGTCCGCGCACGCGGTGCCGGGGGCGTGCCGCAGGCTAGTTCGACCAGGACCATGGGGTGGGTCAGTGCTTGATCCGACACGAGCAAACTGACCAGTGCGTCATTGCGGTTCTTGAAATGATCCACCCACACAGAGGTGTCGACGAGCACGCTCATTTCGATTCGGGTTCCATGCGGCTACGTGGCACATCTTCCATGTCGGGCGCGGTGCCACCCAGCGCCGCGAGGCGCTTGGCTGCTTGCACCCGCACGAAAGTCTTGATTGCCTCACGAAAAAGATCAGATTTGTCCATGCCAGGGTCGGCTATCTCTAGTGCTTGTTCATAAAGGGCGTCATCGATAGTGACGGTCGTGCGCATAGCATGCTCCGTGCCTCAGATTTGATGTTATTTTGCATCAAAAAAAGCATCTGGGCAAGGTTGCCCGCAGGATGGTGTGATGGTGACTGCTCCGTCACACCAACGCGCCGCTACAGCATCCGCTCCCGTTCGGCCAGCAGTCCATCAAGCTGCGCCCTTCACCATGCCAAGCAGGCAAAGCGCGCTGAAGCTGCCCTCCGAGCGTTCGCTTTCGTGATCCAGAAGTACGAGAACTCCGTCGATACCAGCGCGGACCTGCTGCAAGCATTCGTTAGTCATCTTATCGATCGTCGTCATTGATTCCTCACTGGTGAGTGCGCGCCACTCCTTTCCACGTGAGGGCGGCGGGCCAGTCAACGAGGGTGGAAAGACCGGTCTGACGAGGTGGAGCCGGCCAGCCTTGCGGCTGGCCCGCCATGGAACCATGCGAGCACACAGGCGTTGCATGCTGCAAGCGCAACGCCTGTCCTCGTCAGGCATCCGGGCTTTCCACACCCGATCATCGGTGATCCGATGACGCCACCAGTATTTGCTGTCGGTGCAGGGGAATCGATGAGAGCTGTCGCATTTCCAGGGGCGGGCGAAGTTTGAATCCATGCAGCGGATCCAGAAATCGCCGACTCTTGAAAATGCACGTGCGGCTTTCGTAAACCGCGCCCATGCCGTCGACGGCAGTCACGGCCATGAAGCTTGGGATGGCCCGCGCAGGCAAGCCAATCCCGGTGGATACCGGGGCCTGCCGGGGCCGCCCGGCGCGCCCCCGGGGCGGGGGCGCGGGAGGTAACGCTCAGATCAGCGTGGCCAGGCCCAGCGTCAGCAGCAGTGCCACCACGGAGATGATGGTTTCGCAGACCGACCAGGTCTGGAAGGTCTGGGTCACGGTCATGTTGAAGTACTCCTTGACTAGCCAGAAGCCGCCGTCGTTCACGTGCGACAGGATCAGCGAGCCGGCGCCGGTGGTCAGCACCAGCAGTTCCGGGCGGGTGCCCGGCACGCTGGCGGCGATCGGCGCGACGATGCCCGCGGCGGTGGTCATGGCCACCGTGGCCGAGCCCGTGGCGATGCGGATCATCACCGCCACCAGCCAGCCCAGCACCAGCACCGACACGTTGGCGCCGGTGGCGACGTCGACGATGGCGTTGGAGATGCCGGAGTCGCGCAGGATGCGGCCAAAGCCGCCGCCGGCGCCGACCACCAGCGTGATGATGGCGGTGGGCGCCACGCACTCGTTGGTGAACTTGAGGATGGTCTCGCGGTTGAAGCCGCGCGCCTTGCCGAAGGTGTAGAAGCTCACCAGCGCGGCGATCAGCAGCGCCATCACCGAGTTGCCGATCAGCTTCAGGAAGTCGTTGGCAAAGGTCTTGGGCGTGGTGAACAGGTCGGCCCAGCTGCCGATCAGCATCAGGATCACGGGCAGCAGGATGGTGAACACCGTGATGCCGAAGCCCGGCAACTCGTGCGATGCCTTGACGCGCTCATCCTCTTCGGTGAACTGGTCCGCCAGCGGGTTGACCTCGGGCAGCTTGACGTAGCGGTCCATCAGCTTGGCGAACAGCGGGCCGGCGAGGGCTGCCGTGGGAATGCCAACGATCAGCGCGTACATGATGGTCTTGCCGATGTCGGCGCCATAGGCGGTCACCGCCAGCAGCGCGGCCGGGTGCGGCGGGATCAGGCCGTGCACCACGGACAGGCCGGCCACCATCGGGATGCCGACCAGCACCATCGACGTGCCGGTGCGCTTGGCCACGTTGAAGGCGATCGGCACCAGCAGCACGAAGCCCACTTCAAAGAACACCGGCAGGCCGACGATAAAGGCGATGGTGGCCATCGCCCAATGCACGTTCTTCGCGCCGAAGAAATCGATCAGTGTGTTCGCGATGCGCTCCGCGCCGCCGGATTCGGCCATCATCTTGCCGAGCATGGTGCCAAGGCCGACCACCAGCGCGATATGGCCCAGCGTGCCGCCGACACCGGCTTCAAAGGACTTGACGATGTCGCCCATCGGCATGCCCACGGCAAAGCCGAGCAGCACCGATACGACCACCAGGGTAATGAAGGGGTTGAGCTTGAAGCGCGCGATCAGCACAACCAGTGCGATCACTGCGATCAGCGCATACACCAAGAGCGTGGTTCCGGTGACGGCACCCATATAGTCTCCTTGTGTGGAAAAAAGGCCGCTTGTGGCGGCAGGGGTTAGTTTTTAGTTTTTCCCCTCTCCCGCGGTAGCGGGAGAGGGCACGCAATCCGCAGGCAGCAGGCTCAGGCCGCCGGCTTCTTGTAGGCGATGCAGTCCACTTCGACCTTGCAGTCCACCACCATGCTCGACTGCACGCAGGCGCGCGCGGGCGGGTTGGCGCCGAAGTATTCCTTGAAGATCTTGTTGAACGAGGCGAAGTCGCGCGTGTCGTCCAGCCAGACGCCGCAGCGCACCACGTGCTCCGGGCCGTAGCCGGCCTCGGCCAGGATGGCCAGCACGTTCTTGATGGCCTGGTGGGTCTGGGGCACGATGCCGCCGTCGATGACCTCGCCGCTGACCATCGGCACCTGGCCGGAGACGTAGAGCCAGCCGTCGGCCGCGACCGCGCGGGCAAAGGGCATGTGCTGGCCGCCGGTACCGGTGCCGCCTTCGACGCCGAATCGTTTGATGTCCATGGGTACTCCTGGGATGGGTTGGATATGGGAAGGAAGGAGGGCAGCGCGCCGGTCAGGCGGCGCCGAACTCAGGCCGCGAGCCTCGCGGCAGGAACCGGCCGGCGCGCACGCCGGTGGCCTGGCGCTGCTGCCATGACAGCTCGCCGTTGACCCAGACCGCGGCAATGCCCTCGGCCGGTTGCATGGGATCGGTAAAGCTGGCCGCATCGCGGATGGTGGTGGCGTCGAACAGCACCAGGTCGGCCCAGTAGCCTTCACGCACGAAGCCGCGCTCCTGCAGCCCGAAGCGCTCGGCGGACATGCCGGTCATCTTGTTGACGGCCACCGTCAGCGGGAACAGCTCGCGGTCGCGGGCGTAGTGGCCCAGCACGCGCGGGAAGGCGCCCCACAGGCGCGGATGCGGCAGCGGGTCGTTGGGCAGCCCGTCCGACCCGACCACCGTGGCCGGATGGCTCAGGATGCGGTCGACGTCGGCGTCTTCCATGCAGTGGTAGACCGCGCCCGCGGGCATCAGCCGGCGCGCGGCTTCGTGCAGGTTTACCTGCCATTCGGCGGCGATATCGGCCAGCAGGCGGCCGCCCATCTCGGGCGCGCCTTCGGACCAGGTCACCATGATGTCGAAGTCGCTGGTGACCTGCTTCAGGTCCAGCGTGGAGGAGCTGGCGGTGTAGGGGTAGCAGTCGCAGCCCACCGGCTGCCAGCGCTGCGCACCGTCGAGCGCGTCCAGCACCTCGGTGCTGCGGCCCCAGTTGGCCACGCCCGCGCATTTCAGGTGCGAGATCACCACCGGCACGCGCGCATGGCGGCCGATGCGGAAGGCCTCGTCCATGGCGTCGAGGATCTCGGCGAACTCGCTGCGCAGGTGGGTGGCGTAGAGCGCGCCGGCCTTGGCCAGCGGTTCGGCCAGCGCCAGCACCTCATCGGTCGGCGCGCTGAAGGCGTTGGCGTAGGCCAGGCCCGTGGACAGGCCCAGCGCGCCGTGCTGCAGCGCTTCTTCCAGCTGCGCGCGCATTGCCGCGATTTCTTCCGGCGTGGCGGCGCGGTCGAAGCGGTCCATATGGTTGCTGCGCAGCGCGGTATGGCCGACCAGCGCGGCAACGTTGACCGCGGGCTGCGCGGCTTCCACCGCATCGACGTAGGACTTGAAATCCGGGTAGCGGAAGGCGTCGGCATGGCCGAGCAGGTTCATCGGGTCGGGCGGCTCGCCCGCCAGCGTCACCGGTGCGGCGCTGATGCCGCAGTTGCCGACCACCACCGTGGTCACGCCCTGCGACAGCTTGGGCGTCATCTCGGGCTGGCGCACCACGTTGGTATCGTCGTGCGTATGCACGTCGACAAAGCCCGGTGCAAGGACCAGGCCGTCGCCTTCGACTACATGCGAGGCGGCGTCGGGATCGATCGCGCCGGCTTCATCGATGCGGGCGATGCGGCCGTCGCGCAGGGCCACGTCGGCCAGGCGTGCGGCGGCGCCGGAGCCGTCGATCAGGGTGACGCAGCGGATCAGGGTATCGAACAGGTGTGGCATGGTCAGTCTCCGAGCGGCTGGCGGCTGTCAGGGCCCCGGGCGGGGCCGCTTTCGCCGCGGTGGCTGTCCAGCACGTACTTGAGCCGGCGCAGGCGCTCTTTGCTCTGGTCCGGCTGCAACAGCGCGCATTGCGTGGCGAGCACGTCCAGCACCATCAGCATGGCGTAGCGCGATGCCGACGGTTTGAAAATGAAATCCGTCTCCAGCGTGCGCACCGGCAGCAGCACGTCGGCGCGCGCGGCCAGCGGCGAGCCCAGCGCGGTCACGGCCACCAGGCGGGCACCGTACTCGCGCGCGATATCGCAGCTGGCCAGCATCTCCGGCACGCGGCCGCTGGCCGAGAAGGCCAGCACCACGTCGTCGCGGCCCAGCGTGGCCGCCACCATCTTCTGTAGCAGCGCGTCCTGGTAGCTCGCCACCGGCTGGCCCAGGCGCGCCAGGCGATGGCGGGCCTCGTCGGCCATGAACGACGAGCCGCCGCCCATGCCAAAAGCGTAGACCATGCGTGCGCCGAGCAACAGGCGCGCGGCCTGTTCGATGCGCTGCGCATCCATCATGCCGCGGTTGACTTCGAGCGCGGTGAGGATGTCGGCGTGGATGCTGTCAGCGAGTGTGGCCGGGGTGGCTTCACCGGCGGGAACGCTGCCGGGCTGCAGGAAGCGCGCACCCACCGCGGTGGCCTGCGCCAGGCGCAGCTTCAGGTCGCGCACGTCGCGGCAGCCGATGGCCTTGGCAAAGCGCGTCACGCTGGCCTCGCTGACGCCGGCCTTGCGCGCCAGCTCATTGATGCTGGCGGCGGCCGCGCCGGCCAGGTCTTCCAGTACCACCTGCGCCACCTTCTGCTCGGCCAGGCGCAGCGCGGGGCCGCGCTCGGCGATGCGGGTCAGGATGTCGAAGGGCGCAGTCATGGGCGGCAGGTCTGGTCGGAAGACGGGTCGGATCGAAATGTGACGAAAACTGCGGTGCTTGCAGGCAGGGGCTATAACAGTGATTGGCGCACGTGGCGGATGCCAGTCGCGTGGTCCCGGCTAGCCCTTCCGGGCATCTGCGTGTTACTTTATAACAAGGATGAAATATCTTATTTTCAGGGCTATCATTACGTCAATCAGATTTTTTCAGGGTGATGACAAGCATGCGTGAAATAAAGTATCAGGCTGGCGTGATCGATCCGCTCAACAAGGCGCTGGGACGGATGGAGACCCCGATCGCCCCGGATGCGGCCGGCCAGACCGGCTGGAACCTGTTGCGGGAAGAGCTGAGCCTGCCGGCCGCGGTGCTCTATGAAGACCGGCTTGCGCATAACCTGGAATGGATGCGCCGCTTCATGAACGAATACGGCGTGCAGCTTGCGCCGCATGGCAAGACCACCATGGCGCCCAAGCTGTTTGCGCGCCAGCTTGGCGCCGGCGCGTGGGGCATCACGCTGGCCACCGCGCACCAGACCGCTGCCGCGCATGCGCACGGCGTCAAGCGCGTGCTGATGGCCAACCAGCTGGTGGGCCGGCGCAATATGGAAATCATCGCTGACCTGCTGCGCGATCCGGATTTCGAATTCTTCGCGCTGGTGGACTCGGCCGCGCTGGTCGACCAGCTCGGCAAGTTCTTCCAGGAGCGCGGCCAGAAGCTGCAGGTGCTGCTGGAACTGGGCGTGGAAGGCGGGCGCACCGGCGTACGCGACGACGCGCAGCAGCAGGCCGTGCTGGACGCGCTGGCGCGCTGGCCGCAGGCGCTGTCGCTGGCCGGCGTCGAGATCTATGAAGGCGTGCTCAAGGAAGAAGCCGATATCCGCAAGTTCCTGCAGCGCACCGTGGCGGTAACGCGGCAGCTGGCACAGGAAGGCCGCTTCGGCCGCAGCCCGGTGGTGATGTCGGGCGCGGGTTCGGCCTGGTACGACGTGGTGGCCGAGGAATTCGCGCGCACCGAGATCGGCGCGCCGATCGACATCGTGCTGCGCCCGGGCTGCTACCTGACGCATGACGTGGGCATCTACCGCGCCGCGCAGCAGCGCATCCTGGCCAGCAACCCGGTCGCGCAGAAGATGCGCGAGGGCCTGCTGCCGGCGCTGCAGCTGTGGGCCTATGTGCAGTCGATCCCCGAGCCGGACCGCGTCATCATCGGCATGGGCAAGCGCGATGCGGCCTTCGACGCCGGCATGCCGATCCCGGCACGGCTGTACCGGCCTGGCACCGAGGCGCTGGTGGACGTCCCCGCGCATTGGGAAGTCACCGGCATGATGGACCAGCACGCCTACCTGCAGGTCAAGCCTGGCGACGACGTTCAGGTCGGCGACATGATCGCCTTCGATATCTCGCACCCGTGCCTGACTTTCGACAAGTGGCGCCATATCCCGGTGCTGGACCGCGACATGCGCGTGATCGACATCGTGCAAACCTTCTTCTGAGGCAGGCAGCCCCATGAGCATCGATATCCTGGCCTACGGCGAACCGCTGGTGGAGTTCAACCAACAGCCCGACGATCCGTCGCGCTACCTGCAAGGCTTTGGCGGTGACACTTCCAACTTCTGCATTGCCGCTGCGCGCCAGGGCGCCAGCACCGGCTATATCTGCGCGGTCGGTGCCGACACCTTCGGCGAGCGCCTGCGCGCGCTATGGACGCAGGAGCGGGTCGATACCCGCCACGTGCGCGTCGACCCGAGCGCGCCTACCGGGGTCTACTTTGTCTCGCACGACAACCACGGCCACCGCTTCGATTACCTGCGCGAAGGCTCTGCTGCCAGCCGCTACCAGCACGAGCATCTGCCGCTGGGCGCGATCGCCGCGGCGCGCTACCTGCACCTGTCGGGCATCAGCCTGGCCATCAGCACCAGCGCCTGCGATGCCGGGCTGGACGCGATGGAGCATGCGCGCAAGGCCGGCACCAAGGTCACGCTGGACACCAACCTGCGGCTGCGGCTGTGGTCGCTGGCGCGCGCGCGCGGCATCATGCGCGAGGCCCTGATGCTGACCGACGTGTGCCTGCCCAGCTGGGATGACATCACCGTGCTGACCGGGTTGGACGACCGCGACGCCATCGTCGACTACCTGCTGGGCTGCGGCATCGGCCTGGTCGCGCTGAAGCTGGGCGAAGAGGGCTCCTATGTGGCCACGCCAGAGTCGCGCGCGCTGGTGCCGCCTTATCCGGTCAAGCCGGTCGATGCCACCGGGGCGGGCGACTGCTTCGGCGGCAGCTTTGTTGCGCGCCTGGCCGCGGGTGCCGACCCGTTCGAGGCGGCGCGTTATGCCAACGTGGCTGCCGCGCTGTCGACCACCGGTTATGGCGCGGTGGCGCCGATCCCCGACGCCCAGACCGTGCTGGGCCGGCTGGCGCAGTCGGTGTCGGTGATCGCATGACCCGGTTGGCCTGAACTCCTGCTTCCCTGAAACCCTGCTCCTGCACTCCCTACTCCGAGACAGCCATGCAAAACCAGACTTCCCCGCTGCTTCAACGCCTTGCCGACGTGCCGGTGATCCCGGTGCTGGAATTCCACTCGGTCGACGAGGCCCTGCACGTCAGCGAGGCACTGGTCACCGGCGGCTTGCCGCTGCTTGAGATCACGCTGCGTACGCCGGTGGCACTGGAGGCGATCAAGGCGGTGGCGGCAGCCTTGCCGCAGGCCTGCGTCGGAGCCGGCACGGTGCTGAACGTCGAGCAGCTGCACGCCGTGCGCGATGCGGGCGCGCAGTTTGCCGTCTCGCCCGGCCTGACCCCGGCGCTGGCCGAGGGCGCGCAGGGCGCGGGCATCTCGCTGCTGCCGGGCGTGGCCACCGCCAGTGAGGCGATGGCGGCGCTGGAAGCCGGCTTCACCTTCCTCAAGTTCTTCCCGGCGCAGGCAGCGGGCGGCGTGCCGATGCTGAAGTCGCTGGGCGGCCCGCTGCCGCAGCTGCGCTTCTGCCCGACCGGCGGCATCGACGCCGCGCTGGCGCCGACCTACCTGGCGCTGCCGAACGTGGTGTGCGTGGGCGGTTCGTGGGTGGTGCCCAAGGACGCGGTTGCCAGTGGCGACTGGGGCCGCATCCGCACGCTGGCCGAGCAGGCCAGGGCATTGCGCAACAAGCGCTGAGCAGCGGCAGCGCAAAGAGAAACGGCACGCCATGCGGCGTGCCGTTTTCATATCGACGCGGTCCGGGCCGCATCAGGCTTGGGGGGCTGGCGGCTTACTTGTGACGGTCCGCCGAGCTTTCGAGCTTCTGGCCACCGCGCTGAATGTCCTGGCCGAGCCCCGCCATCGTGTTGCATCCAGCCAACAGTGTGGCAAACAAAACGCACCAGATCCAACCTTTCTTCACGCCGGGCTCCTTTCGAGGATTTCAAGAATCGAGAGATTCAGGGATTGAGGGATTTGCGCCGATTTTACCGCTGCTGTGAGCGGGTTTGACATCTGGTATGTGCCAATTTGTAAATCGTGCAACGGGCGCAACGCCAGCCGCTTCTCAGGCGTGGGGCGCCAGCAGTTCCCGGGCGCGCTGCTGGATTGCCGCATGGGTCTGGAGCAGCCAGGTCGCAGGGAATGGCTGCGCCAGCAGGTAGCCCTGCACGCTGTGGCAGCCCCAGGCACGCACCGCCTCGAGCTGCTGGCGGGTCTCGATCCCCTTGGCGCAGACCGACACGCCGGCGCCCCGGGCCAGCCGGCAGGCGGCGCGCAGGCTGTCGGCACGGTTGGCGGAATCACCGGGCCGGGGGGCATGGCCCAGCCGGCGCGCGTCCAGCGTGACGCGGTCCGGGTGCAGCGCCGCCAGCAACTGGCGGCAGCCCGGGCTGTCGTCGAAATCGCCCAGCGTCAGTTGCAGTCCGCGCCGGCGCAGGGCGGCAAAGCGGGCAATGATGTCGGCGTCGGCCGGCACCGCGCTGGCCGACACTTCGATGCACAGGCGGTCCGGTGCGATGCCGCCTGCGTCGATGGCCTGGGCCAGTGCCTCCACCATCTGCGGGCGGTGCAGCTGGGCGCTGGAGGCCAGCAGGGTGAATTGCAGCGGGGCCACGTTTTCGGCGGCGCGTACCAGCGGCAGCACGCTTTCCAGCAGCCAGCTGCCAATCCGGCCGACCAGCCCCAGCGACTCCACCGCCGGCAGGAAATCCTGCGGCGCCACCCGCCCGAGCGCCGGATGGTGCCAGCGCAGCCGCACGGTGTAGCCGCTGACCACGGCGCTGGCGAAGTCGGCGCGCGGCTGCAGCTGCAGGCTCAGTTCGCCGCGCTCCAGTGCGTCGGGCAGGGCGGCCAGCAGGGGCGCCGTCGGTGGCGCGGCGGGCTTGTCGGCGCGCGCCAGGCCGTCGCCTCCCCGTCGATCGACCCGCAGCATGGCGTCCAGGGCCTGCTGCAGGCTGCGTTCCGCCGGGATATCCGGATGGTCGGTGGCCACGCCGATGCTGCACGAAATAAACAGCTCGAAGCCCTCCAGCGCGAACGGCCGGGACAGGTCGTCGGCCAGCCGGCTGGCCACCGGGCCGGGGTCGGGCTCACCGTCCGGCAGCGCGGTAATGACCACCAGGTCTGCCGGCGCCATCCAGTGCATGATGGCGCCGGGCGGCAGCAGGCAGGCGATGCGTGCCTGCACGATGGCCTGCAGCCTGGCCGCGCGCCGTGGCCCCAGGGTTTCGCAGGCGCTGGCAAACCGGTCCAGGCGGATAGAAAGGATCGTCGCTGGCTGCCCGGTGCCGGAGCGGCGTGCCGCTAGCGCGGACACCAGGGCGGACGGCTGCATCGCGCCAGGCGCGCCCGCGGCGTTGTCATCGGCATCAGGATGCATGGATGGTCTTGCGGGCAGCCTGTTGAAGGCCGTGCGCTGCCCGCGTCTCCCCGGTATCAGATTTGGTCGTTCGGCTTGCCGCTGGGACGGCCGCCGGCGCTTGTCGTCAGGCCTTGGTAATCCACGCCTGCCACGGCCGCATGCGGGCCGCACAGGCCGATCATAAGCGAAGGGGAAGGTGCGGAACATTGCAAATTGCGCCAAGGTGACTTGGTCGCAACCTGCAACTTGATATGGATCAATATGGCCGGAATTGGCCGTGATCCTGGATTGACGCCACCGCCGGAATCCGGCAGCGGCGGATGGGCTGGCCCTGATCAGCCGGTGGTCTCTTCCTCAGGTCCTTCCTGCGGGGGCAGGCGCGCGGCCAGCACCTTGTCGATGCGTTTGCCGTCCATGTCGACGATCTCGAAGCGCCAGTCGCCCCATTGCACGCTGTCGGCGATCTGCGGCAGGCGGCCCAGCAGCAGGAGCAGCATGCCGGACAGGGTGTGGTAGCGCTCTTTTTCTTCCTCGGGCACCTGGCGCAGGCCGATGCGGTCCTTCAGTTCCGGGATCGGGATCAGGCCGTCGAGCAGCCACGAGCCGTCGTCGCGCTGCACCGCCCATTCCTCGCCGGCGGCGTCGGCCTTGAATTCGCCGGTGATGGCCTCGATCAGGTCCTGCAGCGTGACCAGACCCAGCACTTCGCCGTATTCGTCGATGACAAAGGCCATCTGGCCGCCGGAGCCGCGGAAATTCTCCAGCAGCTCCATGCCGGTCACGCTCTCGGGCACGAACACCGCCGGCTGCGCCGCGGCCTTCAGGTCGGCTTCCTCGCCGCGCAGCCGGCGCGCCAGCAGCTGGCGCGCGCTGACCACGCCGATGATGTCGTGCATGCCGCCGCGCACGACCGGAAAGCGCGAGTGGTCGGATTCTTCGATGCGGTGCAGGTTTTCATCGAGCGTCTCTTCCACGTCCAGGTACACGACATCGCCGCGCGGCACCATCAGCGATGCCAGCTGGCGGTCGTCCAGCCGGAACACGTTGCGCACCATGGTGTGCTCGTGCTGTTCGATCACGCCGGCTTCGGAACCCTCGACCAGCAGCGCGTGGATTTCTTCCTCGGTCACGCCCGGGCCGCGGTCGACCTTGGTGCCGAGCAGCCGCAGCACCAGCCGCGTTGAGCTGGACAGCAGCTTGACGAACGGGGTGGAGGCCACCGCCAGCCAGCCGATCGGGCGCGCCACCAGCCGCGCGATGGCTTCGGGCGCCATCTGGCCCAGGCGCTTGGGCACCAGTTCGCCCAGCACGATGGAAAAGTAGGTCAGGCCGGCCACCACGATGGCGGTTGCCACATAGCCGGAGGTGTTAGGCGACAAGCCGAAGCCTTGCAGCCAGAGGCCCAGCGGCTGCGCCAGCGTGGATTCGCCGACCACGCCGTTGAGCACGCCGATCGACGTGATGCCGATCTGCACCGTGGACAGAAAGCGCGTGGGGTCCTCGCCCAGCTGGACCGCGGCAATCGCGCCGCGGTCACCGTTCTCGATCTGGCGCTGCAGACGTGCCTTACGGGCCGTGACCAGCGCGATCTCGGACATCGCGAACAGGCCGTTAAGCAGAATGAGCGCCAGTAGTATGGCAATTTCCATCAGGGTACGCGCTCTTTGCGTGTGAGTTGAAAGCACCAAGCATACCATCCGCGCATGACGGCCCGGCGGTTCCCCGGTGCAGGTGATGGTGGCGCCTCCGCCTGGCGTGGCGATAACTAATGGAGATAGCTCGATACCTAATATTCAATAGATAGTTATCGTTGGCTGCGCCAGACTTCCGCCCATGGCAGCACCTGTGCCGCCTTCCGAACAGCCTGGAGCCTACAGGCGTGCGAATCACAAGGAGACAGAATGGAAAGCCAATGGACGGCCGTGCTGGTGGAGAAATTCGGCCATAGCTTCAGCGCTTACGAACTGGATGGCGGCGAGCGCCGCTTCAGTGTGCAGTTGCCTGACTATCCGCATGAATTCGTGGTGGACCGCGAGCGCCTGTGCGGCTACGTCGGGCACTATGGCGTGCAGACCTTCGCGCACGCCGGCGACGGCGGCGCCGCGGTGATCGCGGTCGACCTGATGCGCGGCGCAGTGGGGGCACGGCTCGATTGCTCGCCCTATCACCGTATCCATGGCCTGCAGATCGACCGGCAAGGACGCGTCTACGCGCTGAGCGAGCGCGACAATATGCTGGTGGTGTTCGAGGCGCCGCTGGAGCACCCCGTGCCTGACCGCGCCGTGCCCGCGGGCGGGGTGAAAAGCCATCTGTTCGTGTTGTCGGCCGATGGCGAGCGTGCCTACGTGACCAACCTGCTGTCGCATACCGTGACACTGGTCCACCCCTACGATGCCACCCGCGCTCCGCGCGCGGCGTACGCCGGCAGGCGCCCCGAGGGCTGCTGCCTGAGCCGCGACGAAGCGGCGCTCTACGTCGCCAGCCGCGACGATCACAGTCTGACCCGGCTGGACGCGCGCACGATGGAAGCGGTGCGCACGGTGCCGACCGGCGAGGATCCCACCCGCATCTACTGGTCGCCGGACGACCGCCTGTTCGTGCTCAACTACGGCGAGCGCAGCATCCGCGTTTTCGACCCCGACACGCTCGCCGAAACCGGCCGGGTCGACACCGGCGCCAGGCCGATTGCGCTCGCCTTCCATCCGGCTGACCCGAGCCGCGCCTATATCGCGCTCAACGACCACACCGTCGGCCAGCTTGACCTGCCTGGCCTGGCCCTGCGCCATGCCTTCACCACCGGCAAGGAACCGGACGGTCTTGCCATCCTGGCTTTGCCGACGCGGTAGTCAACTGGCGTTCACGGCCGCGAAGGCAGCGCGGATGCCAGCGGCCCATACCCGGAAATCCATACGGAGACAGAGTATGAAAGGCTTGGACCAAGCCGGCGCCGGCACGTCGGTCGCCATCGATGCGACACCACTCACCGGTGCCGCCAGCATTCCAGCCCAGCGCTGGTGGCGCATCATCCCGCCGATCCTGATGGTCTGCATCGTCTCGTACATGGATCGCGTCAATATCGCCTTCGCGATGCCGGGCGGGATGGGCGATGCGCTCGGTATCGGCGCCAGCATGGCCGGCCTGGCCGGCGGCATCTTCTTTGTCGGCTATCTGTTCCTGCAGATTCCCGGCGGCAAGCTGGCCGTGCGCGGCAGCGGGCGCAATTTCATCGCCTGGTCGATGCTGGCCTGGGCCGTCATTTCCGTGCTGACCGGCCTGGTGCGCAACGAGACCGAACTGCTGATTCTGCGCTTTGCGCTGGGGGTGGCCGAGGGCGGCATGCTGCCGGTGGTGCTGACCATGGTCGGCAACTGGTTTCCCGACCACGAACGCGGACGCGCCAACGCCCTGGTGATCCTGTTCGTGCCGATCGCCGGCGTCATCACCGCGCCGCTGTCGGGCCTGGTAATCGCGGCGCTCGACTGGCGCTGGCTGTTTATCGTGGAAGGCCTGATTTCGCTGGCCTGCCTCGGCGTGTGGTGGAAGCTGGCCTGTGACCGGCCGGAGCAGGCGCGCTGGATTTCCGCCGAAGAGAAGGCTTATCTGCTGGCCCGCCTGCGCGAGGAAGAGCAGCAGGCAGCCGCCGCTGGCGCAAGCGTGGGGCAGGGCGCGGCCGGCACGCGGGCGGTATTGGCGCACATCCTGTCGCAGGACGTGATCTGGCGCCTGATCGCCGTCAATTTTCTCTACCAGATGGGGATCTACGGGTACACGCTGTGGCTGCCCACCATCCTGAGGGGCCTGACCGGAGGCGGCATGGGGCAGGTCGGCATGCTGGCCGTGCTGCCGTACCTGGGCACCATGGCCGGCATCCTCGCGATCTCCTCGCTGTCCGACCGCACCGGCCGGCGCAAGGACTTCGTGGTCTGGCCGCTGCTGGGTTTCGCCGCCTGCCTGGCCGGTTCGGTCTGGTGGCACGACAATACCTGGCTGTCCTATGGCCTGCTGGTCGGCAGCGGCTTCTTCCTGCAGTCCGCGGCGGGGGTGTTCTGGACCCTGCCGCCACGGCTGCTGGCCGCCGAGCACGCGGGCGTGGCGCGCGGCGTGATTAATGCGCTGGGCAACCTGGGCGGATTCTGCGGTCCCTATGCCGCGGGCGTGCTGATCGAGCGCGTCAGCGCGGGCGCCGGTGTCTACCTGCTGGTCGCCGCGCTGGTGATGGCCGGCGCCCTGGCCGCCACGCTGCCGAGGCGGTGCCGATGAGCAGCGTAACAACTGCCGCGCTGCCCGCAGGCCTGGCCATCGTCGACGCCCACCACCACCTGTGGCAACTCGGGCGCGGCCGCTATCCCTGGCTGCAGGACGAATACCGGCCACAGAGCTTCTTTCTCGGCGATTACCAGGCCCTGCGCAGCGATTACCTTGAGGCGCAGTACGCGCATGACACTAGCGCCGTCACAGTGCTGGCCACTGTGCACGTAGAGGCCGAACGCGACCGCCGCGAAGCCGTCGACGAGACCGCGTGGCTGCACGGCCAGGCCTGGCGCCCCGGCATGGCTGCCGCGGTGGTGGCCTACGCGCCGTTCGGCACTCCAGGATGCGCGGAGCTGCTGGCGCGCCAGGCCGGTTTCGCGCGGGTCAGGGGGATCCGGTGCAAACCGCTGACAGCCGCGGCGCAGGGCGAGTCAGTGGCAGGGCGGCCCGGGTCGATGCAGGACCAGGCCTGGCTGGACGACCTGGCGCGGCTGGAGCGCCATGGCTTGTCGTGGGATCTGCGGGTACCGTTCTGGCATTTGCGCGAGGCGGCGCGGGTGGCGGCCGCCTTGCCGGGCGTGCCGATCGCGCTCAATCACGCGGGCCTGCCACTGGACCGCTCGAAAGAGGGCCTGGCCAGTTGGCGCGCCGGCATGGAGGCGTTGGCCGCCTGCGCCAATGTGTTGGTCAAGCTGTCGGAGTTCGGGCTGGCCGGCGGGCGCTGGGATGCGCAGGGCAACCGCGGCATCGTGCGCGAGGTGCTGGCGATATTCGGGCATGAGCGGGCGATGTTCGGCAGCAACCTGCCGGTGTCGGGCCTGAGCGCGGACTTGGGCACGATCCTTGGCACGGTGTGCGAGGCGCTGCCGGATCCCGTCGCCAGGCAGCGCGTGCTGGCTGGCAATGCGGCCAGGTTCTATCGGATCAATGTTCCAAGGCCGTCCGAGCTGGCCTAGAACCAGCGGCAGGCACAAGCATGCTATAAGTCCTATCTTCGCCGCAGCCCGGCCACCATGCCAGACCTCCCAGCCACCCTCTCCAGTGCCGCCACCCTGCGCAAACGCTTGCATATGCGGCATCTGCGCCTGGCCCTTGCCCTTGCCGAGCACCGCTCGCTGCGGCGCGCCGCGGCACAGATGGCGCTGTCCCAGCCAGCCGTCACCAAGGCATTGCACGAGCTCGAGAGCGTGGTCGGCACGTTGCTGTTCACGCGGCATGCGCGCGGCATCGAGCCGACGGTGTTCGGCGAGGCGCTGATCCGCTATGCGCGCGTGGTGCTGGCCGACCTGGATGCCCTGCACGATGAATTTGCCGCCATCGCCGCGGGCGAGGTGGGCAAGGTGCGGCTCGGCTCGATCCTGGCCCCGGTGCCTTCCGTTCTGTCGGGCGTCATCAACGCGCTCAAGGCACGCTATCCGCGTTTGCATATCGTGATGCAGGTCGATACCAGCGACGTACTGGTACAGGCGCTGCGGCAGGATGCGCTGGACGTGGTGATCGGACGCATTCCCGAAGGCACGGTGGCCGACGATCTTGACTTCGAGCCACTGTTCGAAGAGTCGCTGGCCATCGTGGCGCGCGCCGGCCATCCGCAGGCAGGCAAGCGCGGCGTCAAGCTGGCTTCCCTGGCCGGCTATCCCTGGATCATCCCGCCAGCGGCGGTGCCGATGTGGCAGATCATCGACCAGACCTTCCGCGACAACCGCGTGCCGCTGCCGGAAGACATCATCGAGACTTCGTCGATCATGGGCACGCTGCCGCTGCTGGCGGATAGCGACCGCATTGCCGTCGTGCCGGGCGCGATCGCGGAGTACTTCGTCGCCCTGGGTGCGCTGGCGGTCCTGCCGGTGGCGATGCGCGGGCGGCTGGTCCCCTATGGGATTGTGCTGCGCCGGCGGCGGGCCGCGACGCCGGCCATGCGCCTGCTGATCGACGCGGTGCGCGCGGCGGGGCCCGGCGCTCCGCAGGCGATGACTGAATTGGAGCCATTACCTGCAAGGTAATGGTCATACGCCGCGGTGCATGCTGTAATGCATGCCATGGACACGCTGACCCCAGCCTCCGAGGCCACCCTCGACTTCCCCGGCCTGCTGCGCTACTGGCGCAGCAAGCGCGGCTACAGCCAGCTGGCGCTGTCGCTGGCCGCCGGGGTGTCGCAGCGCCACATCTCCTTCCTGGAATCCGGCCGCGCCCGCCCCAGCCGTGAAATGGTGCTGGCGCTGGCCGAGCGCCTGGGCGTGCCGCTGCGCCAGCGCAACCGGCTGCTGCTGGCCGGCGGCTTTGCCCCGGCCTACAGCGAACACGCGCTGGCTTCGCCGCCGCTGCAGATGGTGCAGCAGGCGATCGCGCTGATCCTGGCCAAGCAGGAGCCGTACCCGGCCGTGGTGCTGGACCGTTTCTGGAACCTGGTGGATGCCAACCCGGCCTACCGGCGCATGCTCGAGACCCTGCTGGGCGGGCGCGAGCCGGCATCGCTCACGGAAGGCAGCCACAGGATCAACCTGATGCTGACCGTGTTTGATCCGGAGGGCCTGTGGCCAGTGATCGAGAACGCGCGCCAGGTTGGACGCTACCTGTTGCGGCGCGTGTGGCAGGAGCTGCAGGTGCAGGCCCACGACCAGACCGCGCGCGAGATCTTCGGGCGCATCGCCGCCTGGCATCCTGACATGGTCGGGCCGGGCGGCACGCTGCTGCCCGAGGACGACGGCACCGATGGCCCGCCGGCGCCATTGCTGCCGGTGGTGCTGCATGCGGGCGCGTTCCGCGCGTCGCTGTTCTCGACCCTGACCACGCTCGGCATTCCACAGGACATCACGCTGCAGGAGCTGCGCATCGAGTGCTTCTTCCCGGCTGACGACGCCACCCGCACCTTGTTTGAAGCGCAGGCCGGGGCTGCAGCGGCCGCTGTCAGAAGCGGTAGCGCAGGTAAATGACGTGGAAGGTAGTGCCGGGATTGGGGTCCTTGATGCCGCCATTGGACAGGTGCTGGAACCGGTAGCCCGCGGCAAAGCGCCGGTCCTTGCCCACCGTCAAGCCGATCCCGGCGTACTCCGAGAACTGGAAGGCGGTGGAAATGTCGTGGTTGGCCGAGGTGTGCGTGCTGGTCAGCAGGCGCGGCCCGACCGACAGCTCGAGGAAGGGCACCCAGGTGTGGCGCCACCATGCGATCCGCACCACCGGCGAGGCACCAAACTCCCATAGGTCGTTGGGCTGGTTGTCGCTGCTGCTGCGCCAGCGCGCAATGTTGACCTCCCATTGCAGGTCGACCTGCCAGCCTTGCGGATTGCCCCACGCAAAGCCCGAATCCCACAACATGGCGACCTCCGCCTTCTGCACGTCGTGGCCATCGTCGAAGCCGTAGCCAAGCTGCACGGCAGGCGCGGCGCGTGCCGTCGCTGCCAGGCACAAGGGCAGGGCAAGCAGGCCCGCGGCGACGGTGCGGCGCACCCGCTGTTGCCACGCATGTCGGCAGGGCGGGGGGGGATGGAACGAGGAACAACTCACACGGCGGTCTTGTCTGGCTTCTGGTTCGTGTCGGCGCATGGGAAGCACGGATGAAGAGGTGCTGCGTTGTTGTCCGGCAAGGCATGAGCCGGCCGCCACGGCGGGCGCCAGCTTGCACATGCGCTGCCTCCCTGCCTTATTTGTAGTACACGCGAGGCCACGTTGCGATGGTCGGATTTGTTCAAGCGTGGTCGAGCGCCCGTCCGGCGCTCTGCGTCGGGACAAAGAAAAAAATAATCGTGCTAACATTCGCGCGCCGGTGCCGGCTACAAGGCCGCGCCGGTTCGTTACGTCTTCAGGGCGGGGTGAAAGTCCCCACCGGCGGTATGCCGCGGCGCGCAGTGCGTGTCCGGCGAGCCCGCGAGCGCTCGCATTCCCGTGCGAGGTCAGCAGACCTGGTGAGAGGCCAGGGCCGACGGTCATAGTCCGGATGAAAGAAGATGGGCGGAGCTTGCCCGCGCGGCCCGGCGCCTTGCCCGAGCCTTGCGGTTCGCTGTTGCCTTGCGCCGCGCGCAGGGCGCGGCTGTTCGTGCGTGCGCTTCAGGCGCGGCGTGCGGCGCTGCAACTCCGTTGATCCTTCCCCTGGAACGCCCATTGATGCTGAACAAGGAGCGTTTCATGCCTAGCCTTTCCACCGAAGCTGTTGCACCCGAGGTGTCCGCGGATCTTGCCGCCGATGCCGACTCCCGTTCCCTGGCCGCGCGCATCGCGCAGGCGCTGGACGCCATGCGCGAAGGCCGTCCGGTCGTGTTGCTCGACGATGACGACCGCGAGAACGAGGCCGACCTGATTCTGGCCGCGGAACGCCTGACGAATGCCAATATGGCGATGATGATCCGCGAATGCAGCGGCATCGTCTGCCTGTGCCTGACCGAGGACAAGGTGCGCAGCCTCGGCCTGCGGCCGATGGTCGAGCACAACCGCAGCCAGTATGGCACCGCCTTCACGGTATCGATCGAAGCCCGCGAAGGTGTCGGCACGGGTGTCAGCGCCGCCGACCGCATCACCACCATCCGCGCTGCCATTGCCGGGGATGCGGGCACCGATGCTGTGGTCAGCCCCGGCCATGTGTTTCCGCTGGTGGCGCGCGACGGCGGGGTGCTGGTGCGCCGCGGCCATACCGAGGGCTCGGTCGACCTGGCCCGCATGGCAGGCCTGTCACCGGCCGCGGTGCTGTGCGAGCTGATGAACCCCGACGGCACCATGGCACGCCGGCCGGAGGCGCTGGCCTTTGCCGAGATGTACCAGCTACCGGTGCTGACCATCGAGGACCTGGTGGCCTGGCGCCGCCTGCACGACTGAAAAGTCGCCGCCTGCACGCACCCCGGCATGCAAACGCGCCCGGGATGCGTGCTTCCTGTGCGACAATGCGGATCGCTTTTTCCCGTCTATATGAGGGCAATTCCATGATGTTCCGCATTTTTAGGCACGCAGCCGCGTTTGCTGGCTGCCTGCTCGGACTGGCCGCACCGCTGGCGCATGCCGAAGGCAGCGCCGTGACGGCGCCGTCCCCCGTTCCCTCCAGCACCACCCGCCCGGCTGCCGCCGCTGGCCTGTACGAGTGCCAGGTCGCTGGCACCGGCACGGTATTCCGGTCCACGCCCAGGGAAGGCTGCCGGCTGGTCGCGGCACCCGATCCCGCCGCCCCCGATCCGCAACGATGGCTTCCCCTGATGGGTGCCAACGGCGTGATTTCGTATTTCGATCAATCCACGGTGCGCCGCCAGGGCACCGAAGTCGGCGTGGTGGTGATGCGCAATTCGCCGTCGGGGGTGATCCGCACCGCCAGCGGCGAGCCGATCCGCTCGTCGCTCAAGCGCATGGTGCTGAACTGCGCCACGTCCATGTTCGCCGTGGTCGAGCAGACGCTCTACAACAAGCGCTTTGCGCGCGGCGATTCGCTCTATACGATCCGCGCGCCGCAGTACGGCACCTTCCAGGTCGCCGGCCCCGGCACGATTGCCGGAGAGTTGCTGCGCAAGCTGTGCCGGTAAGCCTGGCGGCGAGCGGCGATCCACGGCTGCCTGTCCAGCTCCCTATCAGGGTTTGTCCCGGTCAACGGCGCGCAAACCTTCCTCGTTGATGCTGGTGACAGGGCGCGAGCCAAAAGCGCCCGTCATGGCAGGCATCCCTGCCATACCTACCCGCAGGGCAAACGAGGAGACGGAAATGAAGAAATGGATCGTCATGCTGTCGATGGCAATGTTCGGTGCGGGCGCGATGGCGCAGACGCCGGCTACTCCGGCGACGCCTGCCACCCCGGCCACGCCGGCGGCAGCGTCGACTGACAAGGCCGCGCCGGCCAAGGCAGACAGCAGCAAGGCCAAGGCCAAGAAGACCAGCAGCAAGAAGAAGAGCCACGCGCCTGCGGCCAAGGATCCGACGAAGAACAAAGGCGCCTGAGCGCGCTGATGATGGCGGCGGGCGCACGGCTCCCCGGCAAGCGGGGAGGCAGGCTGCGCCCGTGACTGCCATGCCGCCACGCAGATAATGGCCGGCCGCGCCTGCATGGCGCGGACCCGCCGTGCGCAGGACAGCCCCGCGGCACGCGTTGCGTGTCTTCCGGGGGGATAGAGCAGGGCATGTCCGGGCGGATCGCAACCAGGAGGCTTCGGCCTCCTTTTTTTCGTCCGCTGCCGCAGGGCGGCTGCCGCCGCGCCGGCTTTGCGCCTGCGCCGCCGCACGCTATGCTTGCGGGCATCGTGCCGGACCGGGCGTGGAGCCCTCGCGCCGGCGCAGGCCAACTCGGACGGGAGCGGTCTTATGGCAACGCTAGCGGTGTGGCGGCGGTGGCGGCGATTGACGGCATTCTGGATGGCGGGACTGGGCTGGGTGATAGGCACGCTTTGGATGCAAGCCAGCCTGGCTGCGCCGGCGTCCGAGCCCGCGGCCGTGCCGGCTCCGATCGCCGTGCGCAGCGGCGCTGCGGTCGAGCTGCGCCTGATGGATAGGCCCATCGCCACCATGCGCGCCGAGATCGCGGGAGCCACCCCGGCCATGCGCGTCTCGCGCGCGCAGCTGGTGTTCGACGACCTGACGGAAAGCGAACTGGCACTGCCGCTCGGGCAGGTCAGCGGCACGTTCGGCGATGCGCCGATGGTCGCCTTCCGGCTGGGCGACCGGCTCTTGTTCGCGCTGACCTCGCAAGACCTCTCCCCGGAGGATCACCTTACGCTTGAGGCTGCCGCAACGCGCACCGCGGCGGGCCTGCGCCAGGCCATTGCCGCGCGGCGCGCGCACCTGCACTGGCCCAACCTGCTGCGCGGCGCCGCGCTGAGCCTGCTTGGCCTGGCCGTGCTGGCCGCGCTGACATGGGGCGTGGCGCGAGCCGGCGTGGCCCTGCGCGCTCGCCTGCAGGTGGCACTGGAGCGCCACCTGGCGCGGCGCGTCGGCGGCCAGTTCGACTGGACCGGCGCGCTCTACCACCTGGTTGCCCGCATCGTGCAGATCCTGGCGATCGGGCTGGTGCTGGTGCTGGCCTTTGCCTGGCTGGAGTTTGCGCTCGAGCTGTTTCCGCTGACCCAGCCCATGGGCGACCGCATGGGCGCCTTTATCGTCGGTTTGCTGTCGCAGATCGCGCTGTCGATGGTGTCGTCGGTGCCGGGCCTGGTCACGGTGGCGGTGATCGTGCTGATTACCCGCGCGGTGCAGCGGCTGGTGTCGAATATCTTCAAGGCGGTGCAGAAGGGCCAGATCACGGTGCCCGGCATGCATCCGGAAACCGCAGGCGCCACGCGGCGGCTGGCGGCGGTGGTGATCTGGGCGCTGGGCTTCACCTTTGCCTACCCCTACATCCCGGGCTCGGACAGCGATGTCTTCAAGGGGCTGTCAGTGCTGCTGGGCTTCATGGTGACGCTGGGATCGGCCAACGTGGTCAACCAGCTGATGAGCGGCATGGTGGTGGTGTATTCGCGTGCGCTGCGGCGTGGCGACATGGTGTGCATCGGCGATACGGTGGGCACCGTGGCCTCGCTCGACGCCCTGTCGGTGAAGGTGATCAACCTGCGCAATGAAGAGGTGACGCTGCCCAATGCGGTGGTGGTCGGCAGTGCCATCCATAACTACACCCGGCACGGCAGCGTGCGTGATCCCCGCGTGCAGGAAGGCTGGCAGGCTGCGCTGATCTCGACTTCGGTCACGATCGGCTACGACACGCCCTGGCGGCAGGTCCATGCGATGCTGCTGGCAGCCGCCGCCGAGGCGGCGCATATTGCGCCGTCGCCGACGTCATTCGTGCTGCAGCGGGGGCTGTCCGACTTCTACGTCGAGTACGAACTGTTCTGCGCGCTGGACCATCCGCGCAATCGCTTCTACGCGCTGTCGGCACTGCACGCGGCGATCCAGGACCAGTTCAACACCCACGGGGTGCAGATCATGTCGCCGCATTTCATGGCGCAGCCGGACAAGACCGTCTACGTGCCCGGGACCAGGTGGTACGAGGAACCCGGGTCGCCGCAGGTCGATCCGGCGGCGCGGCCGCATCGCGCGCCGTCGCGCGCGGCATGAACGCCGGCGGCGCGAGCGCTCAGCGCCGCTTACTCATCGACGTGGCGCGACTTCCATTGCCCGTTGGACTGCTTGCAGAACCAGCCGCTCCAGTGCTCTTCAGCGCTGCCGCGCTTGAGGTCAGACTTCAGGCGCCGGCAGGGCTGGCCCTTGTCGGTCTTGCTTTCGACCGGCGTGATGGTGCCGTCGATCTGCTGGCGCCGCCCCGCCGCCGGGAACGTCCATTCAACCGTCTTGCCGTCGGCCGTATCGTTCAGTGCGGTGCGCACTGACTTGGCCAGCGATGCGCCTTCCTTGTCGTTGAGCGTGCCGATGATGGTGCCGCTCAGGTAGTTGTCGAAGTACGCCTGCGCCGGTGCCGCAGCGGCAAACAGCAGGGCGGCACCAAGCGCGCCAGTGACGGCGGCGCGCAGGGCAGGGCGGACAGGGCTGACGGTAGGGTCGGATGGCCGAGGCAGCATGACGATTCCTTGTGGCTTCGTGGTGGCGTTTGGGTGGCATTGTAAGCGCAATGCAGCGCCGCAGCGGCGCTGCGGTGCGGTTGACACGTGCCAGCCGCTGACCTAGCGTTGATTGTTGCCCCCGCGCTTCGCGTCGGCCGGCAGCGGCGCCTGCCGTGCGCTTTGCAAGGCAAGCGCCTTTCCCCCAGCGAGAGGAGATCCCATGAAGCTGAGCTATCTGACCATCGGCCTGGCCCTGGCCTGCGCATTCGGCACGCTGCACGCCCAGACCACGGGCAAGGCCGACAAATTCAATCCTTACACTGACGGCGCCAAGCAAGACAAGTTCAGTACCTACTCCGATGGCGCCAAGCAGGACAAATTCAGCCCGTACTCGGATGGCGCAAAAAGCGACAACGTGACTTCGCTGAACCCGGGTGCCCGCCCTGACCAGATGGAGCCGATCCAGGGCGGCGCGCAGAAATCCTTCGATTCATATAGCCAGGGTGGCATGAAGAGCGGGAAGTTCGATCCGTATTCCGAAGGCGCCAAGAGCGGCAAGTTCGATCCGTACAGCGAAGGCGCTAAAAAGTAACACCGTATTAAAAGGGCCGGCTGCCGGCCGGCCCCGATCCGCACCAGGTTCTCGCAGCCGGGAGGCGTTCGCCTCGCCGGAGCTTGCGGCCGCGTGATCCCGACGCCCGCAAAGCCTTGTCCGGAGCGGCTTTCAGGCAACCTGGCCAACATTTTGTTTCAAACCTTGCGTGATCGAAACGTGACTTTTGCATCTCGAATTGTTATGGTTTATTGCGCATCGCAACAAACCGGACACAGTGCCCCGCGGGCCGTCTGCCTCGTGTCCGGGCCTCGCCACTCGGCGCCGGGCCCGTCTCTTGCTGTGTCGTCCTTCGTTCCGACCGCCGATGCCGGTCACCCCGATTCAACCGCTTACCCTGGCATACATGTCACAGATCGCCACGCCACGCCTGTCCATTCCCCATACCTTGCCCGCCGCCGGGCCGGGGGCCCGCCGCCGGGCGGCGCGGGCGGGTGTGCGGATCGCAGCCTGGCTTGGTGGCAGCGCGCTGGCGCTGTGTGCCATGGCAGCCCAGGCGTTCGATTTCGACACGGTGGCGGCGCGTGCGCGCCAGCTGGCAGCCTCGCCTTACAAGGCGCCCCCGCAGAACCTGCCGCGCGAGTTGCGCGAGCTGTCGTATGAGCGCTACCGCGAGATCGAATACAAGCCCGAGCGCTTTGCCTGGCGCGGCACGCGCGTGCCGTTCGAGCTGTCATTCTTCCACGAGGGCATGGTGTTCGACCAGCCCGTGCGCATCCATGAAGTGGTGGGCAACAGCGTGCGTGAATTCCGCTTCGACCCGTCCGCGTTCAACTACGGCCCGCACAAGGTCGATGCCGGCAAGCTCAAGGGCCTGGGCTTCGCGGGCTTCCGCATCCTGTATCCGCTGAACCAGGGCAAGCGCAAGGATGAGCTGGCGTCGTTCCTGGGCGCGAGCTATTTCCGTGCGCTGGGCAAGGACCAGTGGTACGGCTTGTCGGCACGCGGCCTGGCGGTGGACACCGCGCTCAATTCGGGCGAGGAGTTCCCGCGCTTTGTTGAGTACTGGATCGAGCGTCCCGGCCCCAATGCCAAGGAGATCACGATCTACGCGCTGATGGATTCGCGCCGCATGAGCGGCGCGTACCGTTTCACCATCAAGCCCGGCGCCGAGACCGCGATGGAGGTCAAGTCGCGCCTCTACCTGCGCGAGAACGTGACCAAGCTGGGCCTGGCGCCGCTGACCAGCATGTTCCTGTTCGGCGAGAACCAGCCGTCGCCCGCACAGGATTTCCGTCCCGAGGTGCATGACTCTGACGGCCTGTCGATCCACCTGGGCACCGGCGAATGGGTCTGGCGCCCGCTGGTCAATCCCAAGCGCTTGCTGGTCACCTCGTTCGCGGCGACCAATCCGCAGGGCTTCGGGCTGATGCAGCGCGACCGCACCTTCAATAGCTACCAGGAGATCGGATCGTGGTATGAGCGCCGGCCGAGTGGCTGGGTGCAGCCGCGAGGCAACTGGGGCTCGGGCCGGGTAGAGCTGGTGCTGATCCCGACGCCGGACGAGACCAACGACAATATCGTCGCGTACTGGGTGCCGGACAACCCGCCCAAGCCGAAGCAACCCTTCGACTATGAGTACCGGCTGCTGTGGCAGAAGGACGGCGAACAACAACCGCCGCTGTCGTGGGTGACCCAGACCCGGTTGGGGCAGGGCCAGACCCGCAACAAGGAAGACACGAGCTTTTCGCTGGTGGTGGACTTCGAAGGCCCTGCCTTCGGCAAGCTGCCGGCGAACGTGCGCATCGACCCGGTAGTTTCGGCCGATGCCAACGGTGAGCTGCTGAAAACGTCGGTGCAGCGCAATGAGGCGACCGGCGGCTGGCGCATGACCATGGTGATGCGCCGCAAGGACGAAACCAAGCCGGTTGAGTTGCGCGGCTATCTTCGCAACGGCAATACAACCCTATCCGAGACATGGAGCTACATCTTACCCCCAGGCTAAAGCAGCGACCGGCCAAGGCGGCGGCATGCGAGCGCTATGTCGACCGCCTGCCGGTATCGCCTGAAGTGCGCAGCGAACTGCTGGCAGACGGCGCGCCCGCGACGCCGGTCGCACCGGTCACGCCCGTGGCATCCGTTGCCCCCGTGATCGCCGTTACCGCCGACGGCCGCGATGCGCAGGACGCGATCACGCGCCTGCAGTCGCGCCTGGCGGCCAAGGACACGCCGCCCGCGCAAGGCGGCAGTGCCTACGCCTCTGTCGGCCGGCGTTTCACGATCGCATACGGCAATCCCCAGGTGGATGGCGCACCGCTGCTGCAGCGGCGCGAAGACGGCACCGTGAAGGTCGACACCGGCCCCGAGCCCGAGCGCAGCTCGATGGTGCCGCGCCAATGGCCGCCGCATATCGTCACCGGCTGGCTGCGCAATACCTGGCGCCGCATGCTCGGCCGCCCGCCCGTGCCCGAGACCTGGGACACGCTGCACGACGGTCCCGATGCCGAAGGCAAATGGCATCCCGCCGGCTCGCACCGACGCTGGTTCCTGCTGGGCCTGGTCGTGATCCAGACCGTGCTGGCCACCTACTTCATGAGCAACGTGCTGCCATACCACGGCGCCGATCCGCTCGAGATCGCCATCCTGGTGCTGTTCGCCGTCCTGTTCTCATGGGTGTCGGCCGGCTTCTGGACGGCAATGATGGGCTTCCTGGTGCTGGCCAAGGGCGGCGACCGCCACCTGATCTCGCGCTCGGCCGCGCCCGACGGGCCGATAGCGCCCGAGGCGCGCACCGCGATCATCATGCCGATCTGCAATGAGGACGTGACGCGCGTGTTCGCGGGGTTGCGCGCCACCTATGAATCGCTGGCGCGCACCAGCCACCTGTCCAACTTCGATTTCATCGTGCTGTCGGACAGTGGCAATCCGGACCTGCGCACCGCCGAGCATGACGCGTGGATGGAGCTGTGCCGCGCCGTCGGCGGCTTTGGCCGCATCTTCTACCGCTGGCGCCGCCACCGCGTGAAGCGCAAGACCGGCAACGTGGCCGACTTCTGCCGCCGCTGGGGCAGCAAGTACCGCTACATGGTGGTACTCGATGCCGACAGCGTGATGAGCGGCGACTGCCTGGCCACGCTGGTGCGGCTGATGGAAGCCAACCCCGGCGCGGGCATCATCCAGTCCGCACCCCTGGCAGTGGGTCGCGAGACCCTCTACGCGCGCGTGCAGCAGTTCGCCACGCGCGTGTACGGGCCGCTGTTCACGGCCGGCCTGCATTACTGGCAGCTGGGTGAATCGCACTACTGGGGCCATAACGCCATCATCCGCGTGCATCCGTTCATCGAGCACTGCGCGCTGGCGCCGTTGCCCGGCCGCGGCCCGCTGTCGGGTGAGATCCTGTCGCACGACTTTGTCGAAGCCGCGCTGATGCGCCGTGCCGGCTGGGGCGTGTGGATCGCCTACGACCTGGAAGGCTCGTACGAAGAACTGCCGCCGAACCTGCTGGACGAGGTCAAGCGCGACCGCCGCTGGTGCCAGGGCAACCTGATGAACTTCAGGCTGTGGCTCAAGCAGGGCTTCCACGTGGTGCACCGCGCGGTGTTCCTGACCGGCATCATGGCCTACCTGTCGGCGCCGTTGTGGCTGCTGTTCCTGCTGCTGTCCACGGCGATGCTGGCCAAGCACGCGCTGGTGCCGCCGGAGTACTTCACGCAGCAATACCAGCTGTTCCCGACCTGGCCCGAATGGCATCCGGAAAAAGCGCTGGCCTTGTTCTCCGCCACGGCCACGCTGCTGTTCCTGCCCAAGCTGGCCAGCGTGGTGCTGCTGCTGAAGCAGGCGCGCCGTTATGGCGGGGCGGTGCAGCTGATTGCCAGCATGCTGATCGAGGTGATGCTGTCCGCGCTGCTGGCGCCCACGCGCATGCTGTTCCACACCAAGTTCGTGATCGCCGCGTACAGCGGCTGGGGCATCTCGTGGAAGTCGCCCCCGCGCGAAGACGCCGAGACCAGCTGGGGCGAAGCATTCCGTCGCCACGGCTGGCACACCGCCCTGGGCCTGGCTTGGGGTGGCCTGGTGTACTGGCTGAACCCGTCCTACGTGCTGTGGCTGCTGCCGATCGTGGGCTCGCTGGCGCTGTCGATCCCGTTGTCGGTGATGCTGTCGCGGGTGTCGTTCGGTCGCGCCTCGCGCAATGCGGGCCTCTTCATGATCCCCGAGGAGACGCAGGTACCGCGCGAGATCGTCGAGACGCAGCAGCATGTCGAAGCCGCGGCCGAAACGCCTGACTTTGTCGATGCCGTGGTGGACCCGGTTACCAATGCGCTGATGTGCGCGACCGCCACGCCGCGCGTGGTGCAGCCGGAATCGGCACGCAAGCGCCATGAGGCCCTGGTCGAGCATGCGCTCACGCATGGCCCGCGCGCGCTGACGCCCGCGCAGAAGCATGTGCTGCTGGGCAATCCGTTTGCACTGGCACGCCTGCATGAACTGGTGTGGGGCTCGCCGCTGGCCGATGCCGGCTGGAAGGACACGCGCATCCTGGTGCGGCGCGCGGCCAACGTGCTGCCGCTGCGCCCGCGCGCTGCCTGAGCGGTACTGACCCAAACGAGAACGGCCCGCATCTGCGGGCCGTCTTTCTTTTGCGCGGGCGGCGTGCCGTGCCGCATCAATTGCAATCGATTCTTGTTTGTATTGGCTAGCGCAGCGCGGCCGTGCAGATGGGCGCGTTGATGTAGACATCGCCGATGCGGCGCTCGCCACGGTCCTTGCGCGTCATGTAGCGGAACATCAGGCTGATGCCTAGCTTGGTCAGGATCTCGACGTCGCGGTTGGCGCAGATATTGCGCTGCAGGGGCGCAGCGTAGTTGACCTCGAAGCTGGCCAGGTCCAGCATCGGCCCGCGGTAGTTGGTGAGCTCCAGCTGGAACAGCACATGCTTGCCGGGGATCGACTGGCAGCGGCGCAGCCGCGTTTCTCCGTCGATTTCGATTGGCAGGGCGTCGTTGAGCTGGCGGCAGGCGCGTGCCAGCACGTTGTCGGGCCGCGTGGTGTTGCGCAGCAATTCAGGCACGCCGGCGGCGCCGGTGTTCTGGCCAGTGGCAGCGCCCTTGAGCATGCGTGACAGCGGGTCGGCCTCATCGATCGCTGGGGCCGGCGCCGAGGCGGCGACATTGCGCGCCTGCGCCGGCGCGGCGTTGCCGGGCTGGGGCAGAGGCAACAGCAGCGCAGCCGCGAGTGCGGCCGGGCCTAGCGAAGCGGAAAGCGGCGTGTGTCGTATTCTCATGCAGGCTAACGTTGCCGGGACCGATACTGTCGTCCGTCTCTGCGTGGCCGACGGTGTGGCTTGCGCCGACAGGCTGGCATTGTACCCTCCACCTTGCCACAGGTGAAAGCCGCGCCACCCCGCAAGGGCATCCGCAGCGCCGGATTCGCGCTGCCGTGATCGCAAATGACCTGACACCACTATTCACCAATAGCGCCAACTTCGCCAGCATCATCGAACCCGACCTTGGCGGGGCAGTTTTTCTGAACGACTGTTTCAAAACCGGCTACGCCAGTGCCGTACCGCTTTCGTTATGCTGTGCAACAATTGCGTCTTTTCACGGGTTGCAGGCGCGGGCTGCGGCGCAAGCAGGCTGGCCGTGCATGACAACGCCGTTCCCCCCGGATACTTCCCATGCTCCGTTCCACCAGCGCTGCCTCGGCCGCGCGCTTTCCTGCCTGGCTGCTGATCTGCGGTTCGCTGATGGCGATCGCGCCGTTGTCGATCGACATGTACCTGCCGAGTTTTCCGTCGCTGGCCGGCGATCTCGGCGTGGACATCGGCCAGGTGCAGCTGACCCTCGGCACATTCCTGGTGGGGCTGGCGCTGGGGCAGGCGTTCTATGGGCCGTTCAGCGACCGCTTCGGGCGCAAGCCGCCGCTCTATGTCGGCCTGTGCCTCTATGTGGCCGCCGCGGTGGGCTGCGCGCTGGCACGCAGCGTGGAGTCGCTGATGCTGTGGCGCTTCCTGCAGGCGCTGGGCGGCTGCGCCGGCATGGTGATGGCACGCGCGGTGATCCGCGACCGGCTTGAGGCGCATGAGTCGGCGCGCGCCTTCTCGTCGCTGATGCTGGTGATGGGGGTTGCGCCGATCCTGGCACCGATCGTCGGCGGCGCCATTCTCTCGGTGTCGGGCTGGCGCGCGATCTTCTGGGTGCTGGCGGTGGCAGGGATGCTGATCCTGCTGCTGGTACACCTGCGCATGGAGGAATCGCTGGACCGGCGCCATGCGGCGCCGCTGAGGCTCGGCACGGTGGCGAAAAGCTACGCCGAGCTGCTGCGGGATCGCGAATTCCTCGGCTATTCGCTGTCTGCGGGTTTCGGCTCGGCGGGCATGTTCGCGTATATCTCCGGCTCGCCGTTCGTGCTGATCGAGCTGCACGGCATTGCGCCGTCGCACTACGGTTTTGTGTTCGGTGCCAATGCGCTGGGCCTGATCACGATGTCGCAGCTCAACGCCAGGCTGGTGCGCGGCCGCTCGCTCGATCAGGTGCTCGGGGGCGCGCTGCTGGCTGCCTGTGCAGCGGGCCTGGCGCTGGCTGTTGCCGCGCTTGCAGGCGTGGCGGTGCTGCCGGTGCTGCTGGCGGGCTTTTTCGTCTTTATCGGCGCGCTCGGCTGCGTATCGCCGAATGCGTCGGCACTGGCGCTCGCCCATCAGGGCCATCGCGCCGGCACGGCTTCGGCGCTGATGGGCACGCTGCAGTTTTCACTCGGGACGCTGGGCGGCGCGGCAGTCAGCCTGTGGCGCGACGGCACCGCGCTGCCGCTGGGCGTGGTGATGGCGGCCTGCGGCGCGGGCGCGGTGCTGATGCGATACTACGGGCGCTCAGGCCCCCGCTGATACCGTCTGCGAGCCGTCGTCAGGCAGCCTGTTGCGCGGCGGCCTGCTGCGCCAAAGCCTGTTGCACCACCACCATCTGCGCCGGCATTGGTGCGGCATAGCCGGCCTGGCCGAAGCTCTCGCGGATGATGCGGTTGGTATCGAAATAGACTTGCCAGTAGTGGTCGTTGTGGCAGTACGGACGCACCGCCAGCACCGGGCCGACCAGCGTGAACTCCAGGATCTCGACATCGACCGGGGGCTCGGCCAGCACGTTGGGGATCTCCGCGATGCGGGCCTTCAGCAGCGCTGCCGCATGGGCGGTGTCGGTGCTGCCGGCAAGCTGCGCTTTCAGTTCCACGCGCCGGTACGGGTTGGCCGTGAAGTTCTGGATGGTATCGCTGAAGATCTTGTTGTTGCCGACCACGGTCTGCACATTGTCCGGTGTGTCGAGCGAGGTCGCGAACAGGCCGATCTCGCGCACCGTGCCGGTCACGCCGCCGATCGTCACGAAGTCTCCCACCTTGAACGGGCGCAGCACCACCAGGAACGCACCGGCAGCGAAGTTCGCCATCAACCCCGACCAGGCCATGCCGATGGCCACGCCAGCGGCGGCGATCAGTGCGGCGAAGGTCGTGGTCTGGATGCCGAAGTAGCCAAGGATGCCGATCACCAGCACCACGTTCAGCGTCACGGTGACGATCGAGCCGACATAGCGCAGCAGCGTGGGATCGACCTTCTGCTTGCCGAGCGCGTTCTGCACCATGCGCACGACAAAGTGGATCAGCCAGCGGCCGATGACCCAGAAGGCAAGGGCTGCCAGGATCTTGACCCCGAATTCTGTCGCGTAGGTGACGACCAGGGCCTTGAGGTTATCGAAGGTAGTGGCATCCATCGGCGTAGTCCTTTCATGTTGGTGTCCGGCCGGCCGCCGGCACAACATCCCCCGATTCAGCCGGCAGCAATGTGCTAGCCCTGCGCGCTGTTGCGGCGCAATACATGGGCACGGCAATTATTGAGACGCCGTACCGGAAGTGCAAGCAAATTATTGTTAAGACAAGCTGCCTTGCGCAGCTTGTCTATTTAAATCAGGACGGCCCGCACGCCATTACCAGTTGGTTTCCCGTTCCGGCGTTGCCGAAATCCGGTGCAAGGTCAGGTCCGCTCCGTTGAATTCGCCTTCGGCATCGAGCCGGATGCCCACCAGCTTCTTCAGCGCGCCATATACCAGGGTGCCCCCGGCCAGCGCCACCACGATGCCAAGCACGGTGCCGATCGCCTGCGCGCCCAGCGACACACCGCCCAACCCGCCCAGCGTCCTGGCCCCGAAGATGCCCGCGGCAATGCCGCCCCAGGCGCCGCACAGCCCGTGCAGAGGCCACACGCCGAGCACGTCATCGATATGCCATTTGTTCTGCGCCAGCGTGAACATATAGACAAAGAGCGCGCCGGCCACCGCGCCGGTGATCAGCGCGCCGAGCGGGTGCATCAGGTCCGAGCCAGCGCACACCGCCACCAGTCCGGCCAGCGGCCCGTTGTAGGCAAAGCCCGGGTCGTTGCGTCCGGCCGCCCAGGCCGCCAGCGTGCCGCCGGCCATTGCCATCAGCGAGTTGATTGCCACCAGGCCGCTGACCTTGTCGACCGTCTGCGCGCTCATGACGTTGAAGCCGAACCAGCCCACCGCCAGCACCCAGGCGCCTAGCGCCAGGAACGGGATGTTTGAGGGCGGATGGGCGCTGATGCGGCCGTCCTTCTGGTAGCGCCCGCGCCGTGCGCCCAGCAGCAGCACCGCGGGCAGCGCGATCCAGCCGCCCAGCGCATGCACCACCACCGAGCCGGCGAAGTCATGGAATGGCGCGCCGGCCACGCGCGTAATCCAGTCCTGCACACCATAGCGCTGGTTCCAGGCGATGCCTTCGAAGAACGGATAGACAAAACCTACCAGCACGAAGGTGGCGACCAGTTGCGGGTTGAAGCGTGAACGCTCGGCAATACCGCCCGAGATAATCGCAGGAATGGCCGCGGCAAATGTCGCCAGGAAAAAGAACTTGACCAGTTCGTAACCGTTTTTCTGCGCCAGCGTTTCGGCCCCGGACATGAATTGCACGCCGTAGGCAATGGTGTAGCCGATAAAGAAATAGGCGATGGTCGAAACTGCAAAATCCACCAGGATCTTTACCAGTGCGTTGACCTGGTTCTTCTTGCGCACCGTGCCCAGTTCCAGGAAGGCGAAGCCGGCGTGCATGGCCAGCACCATGATGGCGCCTAGCAGGATAAACAGGGCGTCGGTGCCGGTCTTCCAGTCGTCCATAGTGACCTCATGCTCAAAATGGGAGCGTGAGTACGCAAAAAGCATTCCAGCAACGGCCGCATCCTGGTGCCATGTGCACCTTGTCGGGTAAAACCGCACCGGAATGCCGCGCGCAGGCAGGGGCGGGCGCTGCTGGTAGCGTTGCCGCTGGCATCGCCGTGATAGTGCAGATGCGCCAAAATGGCGCGAAACGGCGGCGCGGGCTGAACCGTTATGGTGCGGCGCCCCATTTGTGGGAATCTATCCTATGCTGCTGGTTTGCCCCACGCGCGGGCCGGTCTGGCGTTGCCGCGCTGCGGGACGGCCCGGCAAAGCCGGCTTCTGGCAAGCGGGAAAAGCGTGGAAAATTGCCCGCTAACCGGCCTCAATCAAGGATTTGCGGGTTTTTTTGTCGCATTGGTGCCACTGGGGATTGCTCTACGCGCGACGGGCAGATTAGACTGCGCCGATCGATGGCTTTGCCGCGAGGCACGCACATCGGTGACGACGACCAACAAGGGAAATCAGCCATGAATAAAGGTGAACTGGTATCGGCCATCGCCGCGGAAGCAGAACTGAGCAATGCCGCCGCCGAGCGCGCGCTCAACGCAGCGCTGGACAGTATCAAGAAGGCAGTGGCAAAGGGCGATTCGGTGACGCTGGTGGGCTTTGGCAGCTTCAGCGCCGGCAAACGCGCCGCCCGCACCGGCCGCAATCCGCGCACCGGTGAAACCATCAAGATCCCGGCCGCCAAGACGGTCAAGTTCTCTGCCGGGCAGGGTTTCAAGGACGCGGTGAACAAGAAGAAGTAAGCAGTTTGCGTCCACAGCGTGAAAAGCGGCCTTGCAGGCCGCTTTTTTGTTGCCTGGCACGGCCACGCCTGCCGGTACCGGGCTGCAGCCGGCAACGGCGGGCACGATCCGGGTTAAACTGCCGGCGCCAGCGTTCCGGCGTGCAGTCAGGCAATGCCGCCGTCGCAGGTTCGCCCCAGAAATCCCGCCCCCGCAATCCGTACCCGCATCATGAACGATCTGTCCCACCAGCTTTCCATGACCGTGCTGATGACGCCGGACATGGCCAACTTCTCCGGCAACGTCCACGGCGGCACCATCCTCAAGTACCTGGACATGGTTGCCTATGCGTGCGCCAGCCGCTACGCCGGCCGCTACGTGGTAACGCTGTCGGTCGACCAGGTGGTGTTTCGCCAGCCGATCCACGTGGGCGAGCTGGTGACCTTCCTGGCCTCGGTCAACTTCACCGGCCGCAGCTCGATGGAAATCGGCATCAAGGTGGTGACGGAAAATATCCGCAGCAAGCTGGTGCGCCATACCAACAGCTGCTACTTCACCATGGTGGCCGTGGACGACAACGGCACGCCGGCCGAGGTGCCGCCGCTGGAGCCGCGCGACGAGGTGGAGCGCCAGCGCTTTGCCGCCGCCCAGCAGCGCCGCGCGCTGCGCCAGGAAATGGAAAAGCGCCACGACGACATCAAGTCGTCGGTGACCTGAATACCCCCGCCATGAAGCGCTACTGCAATCGCATCCGCACGGTCCTGGCCGTCGTCTGTCTGACGGCCGCCTCGGGCGCCCACGCCGAGGAGATCGGCAGCGTCAGTACCAATTTCCGCATGACCGGCTCCGACAAGGTCGTGATCGAAGCCTATGACGACCCCCAGGTGGACGGCGTGACCTGCTATGTGTCGCGCGCCCGCACGGGCGGCATCAAGGGCCAGCTGGGCATGGCCGAAGACCCGCCGGAGGCATCGATCGCCTGCCGGCAGGTGGCCACGATTGCCTTCAAGGGGCCGATCCGGCAACAGGACAACGTCTTCTCCGAACGCATGTCGATCCTGTTCAAGGCCCTGCATGTCGTGCGCGCGGTCGACCGCAAGCGCAATACGCTGGTGTACCTGACGTACTCCGACCGCATTGTCAGCGGCAGCCCGCAGAACAGCGTCACCGCCGTGCCGGTGCCGGCCGGCACGGTTATCCCGGTGAAGTAACCCTGCAGCAGCCGGCCCCGGCACCTGGTGGATCAGGGCGCCAGCGCCGCGCTCTCCGCCTGGCAGTCGCGCGACGGGCGCGCGCCGCTGGCGCGTGCCGCCGCCACTTCGCGGCGGGCGCGGTCCAGGTCGGCGCGGAAGGTGGGGTCGGCATGCAGCCGCGCCACCGTTGCCGCGGCCATCATGCGGCCCTCGTTGACATCGCTTTGCCAGTGCACGTTGCAGACCACGCGGCTCTGGCCGAACGCGCGCCCGCGCGCCAGGATGTCATTGGCGCGTTCCGGCTCGACCTCAGCCAGGATCAGCGCCCAGGCCCAGCCGATGGCGCTGTGGCCGGACGGGTACGAGCCGTCCTTTTCCAGCTTGGCGGTCTCGGCCGGCGTGCACATCTGGGTCTTGTTGGCAACGAAGGGGCGTGTGCGCTTGTAGTGGTCCTTGGCCTTGTAGGTGGACAGGCCGGCATCGACCAGGCTGCGGCGCAGCAGGATGTTCAGGTACGGCGTTTCTTTTTCGCTGACCGGCACGCCCAGCGCGCAGGAGAATGCGCTGGCGGCCTGCGGGAACGTCAACACGGCATCCTCGCCAGCCACTTGCCAGCGCGGTGAACCGCGCAGCGTCCCGGCCTGCCGCGCGGCATCCTCATCCAGCGCCAGCGCTGCCGAGCCCTGCGCCGGCGGCGCGGGCAGCAGCTTCAGGCTGTCCGGGCGCGCGTCGGTAGCCAGGTAGCCGGCAGGCACGCCCGGGCGCAGTTCCGGCACCGCGGACAGGTTGGTGCCGCCGGCGGCGCAGCCAGCCACCAGGGCGGCGAGTGCCACCGCGATAGTTGCCCGCACCGGGGCGGACGGGGAGTGGTCACGCTTTGCTTGTTCCGTCAATTTGTCGTTCCTTGTTGTTCTTGTCGAGTCGGCGGTCCTGCCGCAGCTCAGGTGGCAGCGTCGAACAGCTTGCGCAGGTTCGACTTCAGGATCTTGCCATTGGCATTGCGCGGCAGCATCTCCTGGTAAATCAGGATACGCACCGGCACCTTGAATGCCGCCAGCCGGGTGCGCACGAAATCCTGCAGCTCGGCCTCGCTTGCCTGCATGCCGGGCTTCAGGCTGATCACCGCGGCCGGTTCTTCGCCCAGCGTCTTGTGCGCGAGTCCGACCACCGCGGCATCCATCACCGCGGGATGCTCGTAGAGGGTGCTTTCCACCTCGATGCAGTAGATGTTCTCGCCGCCGCGGATCAGCATGTCCTTCATCCGGTCGACGATATAGACGTAGCCTTCCTCATCCAGCCGCGCAATGTCGCCGGTGCGCAGCCAGCCGTCGGCAAAGGTCTGCGCCGTGGCCTCGGGCTTGTTCCAGTAGCCGCGCACGACATTGGCACCGCGCGCCATCAGCTCGCCGGTTGCGCCGGGCGGCAAGGCGCGGCCGTGCCCGTCCACCACCTTCATCTCGCCGATCGGCAGCGCCGGGCCGCTGCTGTCCGGGCGCATCACGTATTCCTCGGCGCTGTGGCTGGTGAAGGTGGACGACGTTTCCGTCATGCCCCAGCCGATGCCGGGAGCGGCCAGCGGGAATACCTCGCCGATGCGCCGCACCAGTTCGGGCGATGCCGGCGCGCCGCCGTAGTTGACGTTCTCCAGCGAGGACAGGTCGAAGCGGCCGCGCTCCGGATGCTCCAGGATCTGCCACGCGATGGTGGGCACGCCGCCGGCCGCGGTGCAGCGCTCGCGCTCGATCAGCTCCATGCCGCGCAGCGCGTCCCAGCGGTGCATCAGCACGATCTTTCCGCCGGTGGCGATGGCGCCGTTGAGCACCGCCATGCAGCCGGTGACATGGAAGAACGGCACCGCCAGCAACATGGCCTTTTGCGGCGCGGCGGGGTCCGGCGCGGGAATCGGCTCGCCCCGGCGCAACAGGTTGCGCATCGGGCTGAAGCTGCCTGCAACCGCCACGTTGGTGGAGTTGCGGTGCGTGCCGAGCGCGCCCTTGGGTTTGCCGGTGGTGCCCGAGGTGTAGAAGATGGTGGCGTCGTCGTCCGGATCGATATCGACCTGCGGCGGCGCCTGGTCTGGCAGCGCGGCCCAGTCAGCCGGGCTGCCGATCACGCTTTCCAGCGGGGCCACGCGCGGCTCGGCCGCGGTGCCGCCGGCACGTGAGGCATAGACGCGTTCCAGCGCCGGGCAGCCCGGCAGGTGTTCCAGGATGCGGTCGAGCCGTTCGGCATCGACGATCGCCACGCGGCTGCCGGAATCGGCCAGTCCGTACTCCAGCTCGGCCCCGGTCCACCAGGCATTGAGCGGCGTCACGATGGCACCCGCCAGCAGCGCGCCGTAGAACGCCACCGGCCATTCAGGCAGGTTGCGCATGGCTACGGCCACGCGGTCGCCCTTGCGCACGCCATCGCGCACCAGTGCATGGGCGAGGGCGATGGCGGCGCGACGGAAGGCATCGTAGGAGACGCGCTCGTCCTCATAGACCACGAAGGTGCGGTCGGCAAACGCGCGCGTGTTCAGCAACAGCTCGCGCAGCGTGGGCGGTGCGTTCTTCCAGACGGTGGTGGGGATGCCGCGGATCACGCGCGTTTCGGTTTCGAACGGCGCGCCGGGCGCGGTAAGCCGGGCGTGGGCCTCGGCCAGCGACATGACCGGCCAGGTGCCGGCCAACTGCGGATTGCTCGACATGACTGCCTCCCGGAACTGCACTGCAGGTTGAGGGAAATGCAGGAAAGCGGCGGGCGCCGGCCTCAAGGCCGGCGCCC
>NZ_KB944503.1:0-196995 GCF_000389805.1 Cupriavidus sp. GA3-3 | reverse complement strand
GGCGCCGGCCTCAAGGCCGGCGCCCGCAACGCTGGGGTCAGACGCTCAGATGGTCACGCCGCCGTCCACGACCAGCGCCTGGCCGGTCATGAAGGTGCTGGCCGCCGACGCCAGGTAGACCGCCGCCCCGGCAATCTCGATGGGTTCGCCGATGCGGCGCAGCGGCGCGCCCTGGGTGGACTGCTTGTAGCGCTCGGGATCTTCCCACAGCGCGCGCGCAAAGTCGGTCTTGATTAGCCCCGGCGCGATGCAGTTCACGCGCACGTTGTGCGGCCCGAACTCTACGGCGAGGTTGCGCGCCAGCTGGAAGTCGGCGGCCTTGGAGATGTTGTACACGCCGATGGTGGGCGAGCCGCGCAGGCCGCCGATCGACGACACGATGATGATCGAGCCGTCCTTGCGGTCGATCATCTGCGGGGCCACCATCTGGATCAGCCAGTGGTTGGAGATGACGTTGTTGTCCAGCACCTTGCGGAACTGGTCGTCCGACACGCCGCTCATGGGCCCGTAGTACGGGTTGGACGCGGCATTGCAGACCAGCACGTCGATCTTGCCGAAGGCGCGGTTGGTCTCGTCGACCAGGCGCTGCAGGTCGTCCTTTGAAGAAATATTGGCAGGGACCGCGATCGCGGTGCCGGCGCCGTGGCGGGCGTTGATGGCATCCACCACTTCCTGGCAGGCCTCGATCTTGCGCGAAGAAATGACCACCTTGGCGCCCTGGACGGCCATCTGCTCGGCGATGGCGCGGCCAATCCCGCGCGAGGAGCCGGTGACGATGGCAACCTTGCCCGTCAGATCAAACAATGACATGGAGTCTCCTGTATGGCTGCGCCGGCGTCAGGGGCCGGCTTTGTCCTGGCGACGCGCCCGCAGGCAGCATCGCCGGGACATTATGGTGGCGCCGCTGGCCCCAGTCCACAGGCCCGGGTGCCGTGCGCCGGCCATATCAGGATTCTTTCTGCGGGCAATGCGCGCCGTGCATGGCAGGCATGCTGCATAGCAGAATAATGGCGCCTCAGGTGCCGGAGGATGCCGTTGCGGGCGCCAGCAGCGCTGGCAGGGCGTCGGCCAGGCCACGCCGCAGCTCATCGTCCAGCAGCACGCCAAAGCGATCCGACAAGGCCTGCAACACGGCCTCGGGCGAGGCCAGCCGGGTTCGGCGCACGGTGCCGTCCGCTGCGCGCTCGGCCAGCTCGCCGTCGGCCAGCGTCACGCGGGTGCCGCCGTCGGTGCGCGCGGCCATCAGCCGCTGCAGGAATACGCTGTCAGGGTGCGTCGATACATACCAGTTGCGCGGCACGAAATCGATCCACGGCAGCGGTGTCAGGTCGAAGCGGTAAACCTTGATCCAGCCGGCATCGCCGCGCGCCTCCAGGTCGTAGCTGTGGAACGCGGTGGCGGAGGTCTGCGGCGGCGAAGGCGCCAGACGGTAGGGGAAGCTGTCATCGGCCGGCTCGGACAGCGGCATCGCCCTGTATGGCGTGGGGCCGCCGAAGCCGACATCGGCGAGGTAGCTGCGATGCGCCACCTCCACCCGCAGCAGCATGTGCGAGGTCGCGGTCGGCACGTCGTCGGGAACGCCCCAGCGCACGCGCGCGGCCAGCGGCGTCACAACGTAGCCGAGCGCGCTCAGCCCGGCCGCAAGCAGGGTATTGAGTTCAAAGCAGTAGCCGCCACGACGGCGCGCGACGAGCTTGTCGAAGACCGCATCCAGCTCGATCCGTACTGGCCGTCGCAGCAGCGGATCGACGTTTTCGAACGGAATGCTGGCCAGGTGCGCGGCCAGTACGATATCCAGCGCTTCCAGCGTGGGCGAGGGCGGGGCGGCGATGCCGAGGCGCGCGAGCCAGGCATCCTGTTGGGGTGCGTCCAGGGTCATCATGGTGTGCGGGGCTCCGGTGCGATGCGTTCAGTTGAGCGCTTCCAGCGCCGGCAGGTCAAGCAGTTCGATGCCGCCATACTCCAGCCGCAGCAGCCCGCGCGCTTCCAGTTCGCGCAGCGCGTGGTTCACGGTCTGGCGCGACAGGCCCAGCATCTGCGCCAGCTGCTCCTGCGGGATGCGCACGCGCTGCGTGGCCTGGACCTGCGGCAGGTTGCCGTAGCCATGTGCGATCGCGGCCAGGCGCCGGGCAATGCGGGCCGCCGGCGGCAGCAACTGCGCTTCCTCGACATAGTTGAAGGCCTGGCGCGTCTTGGCTGCCAGCAATTGCCCGAAGGCCTGCCACCATGCCGGCTGCTGCGCCAGGCGCTGCTCCAGGCTGGAGCGCGTCACATGCCACAGTGTCGTGGCGCTGACCGCGCGCGCGTCGTGGGTGCGCGGCAGGCCGTCGAACAGGCAGATCTCGCCGAACCAGGTGCCGGGTTCCAGCAGCCCGAGCAACGCCGCCTTGCCCGATTCGCCGCTGGCGTGAATCTGCATGGTGCCGCTGGCGACACAATACAGGCCGTCGAAACGGTCGCCGCGGGCAAAGAGCGTCTCGCCGGCCACCAGCCGGCGCAGGCTGCCGTCATCGAGCAGTGCCTGGCGCAGTGCGGGCGGCAACTGGCTGAACCAGGCGCCGGCACGTACGGCAGCAAGCGCATCGTCGCGCGGCGGCACCGTGCCGGGCAGTTTGCCGGCGAGTTGCGGTTGAGGGCGTTGCGGCGGGCTCGCCAGTCCCATGCCGGTCTCCTTTCATATGGGGTTGTGCCGGGTGTCAGCAGGGACACACAAGGGCACGCTGCGACGGTCCGGACTGTCAAAAACCTGACAGACCAGACTGTGCGCGCCCACTACTATAAATCCACATCCCGCCCGCCGCGCAGCAGCAGGCGGCAGCGTCCGGCCGCCCTTGCGGCGCGGCACGCGCACGCCTGCGCATACAAGGAGATACCCCGTGAAAACCCTGATCGAACACCTGGCCAACTACGCCGCCTACCATCGCGACCCGCGCAACGTCTTTACGCACTTCATTGGCATTCCGATGATCGTGCTGGCAGTGACGACGCTGCTGGCGCGCCCGGCGCTGCCGCTGGGCGACGGCTCTGCCTACCTGACGCCGGCGATGCTGCTGTACATCCTGTCGTGCCTGTTCTACCTGCGCCTGTCGCTGGTGTTCGGGGTGGCGATGGCGGTCATCCTGGCGTTCTTCCTCTATGCCGGCGCCCACATCGCGGCGATGCCCACCGCCTGGTGGCTTGCCATCGGCCTTGGCCTGTTCGTGGTGGGATGGGTGATCCAGTTCATCGGCCACTATTACGAGGGGCGCAAGCCGGCCTTCGTCGACGACCTGGTCGGCCTGCTGATCGGTCCGCTGTTCCTGGTGGCGGAAACCGCTTTTGCGCTGGGGCTGGCACGCGGCACGCGCGAGGCCATGGCCGCCCGCGCGCACTGATCAGGGCAGCCCCGCCGGCAGCCGCAGCCGCGCCGCCAGCCCGCCCAGCGGGCTCGATGCCAGCGCCAGGCTGCCGTCGTACATCGCGGCGATTTCCGTCACGATCGCCAGGCCCAGCCCGCTGCCGGCAGCGGCCTCGTCGAGCCGGCCAAAGCGGGCGGTGGCGAGTGCCTGCGCCTCCGGCGGCATGCCCGGGCCGTCGTCCTCGACCAGTATTTCGAGCTCGCCATCCGCTTCCTGCAGCGTGACGCGCACGCGCGTGCGCGCCCACTGGCAGGCATTGTCGAGCAGGTTGCCCAGTATTTCGACCAGGTCTTGCCGGTCGCCGGCAAAGTGCCCGGCGCCTTCAACCGTCAGCGCCAGCGCGCGCTCAGCGTGCAGCCGCGCCAGTGCTCGGGTCAGCTCCCGCACCGGCGCGCCGGCATCGATACGCTGGCCGCGCGCCGCCGCGGCGCCCGCGGCGCGGGCGCGCGCCAGATGGCGGTCGACCTGCCGGCGCATCGCTTCGACCTGCGCCGCCACCGCTTGCGCCGGCGCCCCCGGCAGCGCCGCGGCCTCGTTGGCGAGCACTGCCAGCGGCGTCTTGACCGCGTGCGCCAGGTCCGCCGCCTGCCGGCGCGAGCGTTCCAGCGCCTGGGCGTTGCGTGCCAGCAGGGCATTGATCTCGGCCACCAGGGGTTCGACTTCGGTGGGCCAGTTGCCGCCCAGGCGTGCCTCGCGCCGCGCCTGCATCGTGCCCAGCGCGCGCCGCAGCCGCGCCAGCGGCGCCAGCCCAAACTTCACCTGCGCCGCAACCGCCAGCATCAGCCCCAGTCCCAGCGCCGTCAGCGACCACGCCAGCGTCCGGTTGAAGCTGCGGCGCGCGGCACGCAGCTCGGTCCGGTCCAGTGCCACCGAGATCTCTACCGGGGTATCCGCGGACGGCAGCACCAGTTGCCGCGACACCACCAGCAACGACTGGTTGCCGGGGCCCGGGCGCACGTCGGCCTGGGCGCCGGCAAGGCGGCGCTCCACCGTCACCGGCATTTCCGTATCCCACAGCGAGCGCGAGCGCAGCAGCGCGCCCGGCGCGCGCGCCTGCCAGTAGGTGCCGGAGTAGGGCAGCTCGTAGCGGGGATCGGCGGGGGTACGGGTGAGGACCAGCTTGCCGTCGGCGCTCCAGTCCAGCGCCGCGGCCAGGCCCGCCAACTGGTGGTCGAGCTGGCGCACATAGGTGTTGTTGACGTGGCGCTCGAACAGCGTCGCCAGCAGCCAGCCGCTGGCGCCCAGCGCCGCTGCCAGCCAGACCGCCGCCACTGCCAGCAGGCGCAGCGCAAGGGATCGGCGCAGGCGGGCCGGCATCTAGGGCTGCGGTGGCGACGGCGGCCGCATGCGGTAGCCCTGGCCGCGCACGGTCTCGATGACATCCACGCCAAGCTTGCGGCGCAGCCGCCCGACGAAGACCTCGATGGTGTTGCTGTCGCGGTCGAAGTCCTGGGCATAGATATGCTCGGTCAGCGCGGTCTTGCTGACGATGGCGCCGGGATGGTGCATCAGGTAGTCCAGCACGCGGAATTCATGCGAGGTCAGTGCCACCGGCGTGCCGTCGACGGTGACCTTGCCTGCGCGCGGATTCATCCGCACCGGGCCGCATTGCAGCTCCGGCGCCGGCATGCCGTGCGCGCGCCGGATCAGCGCGCGGATGCGCGCGAGCAGCTCTTCCATGCGGAATGGCTTGGCCAGGTAGTCGTCGGCGCCGGCATCGATGCCTTCGACCTTCTCGGTCCAGCTGTCGCGCGCGGTCAGGATCAGCACCGGCACGCTGACCTGCGCGGCGCGCCAGCGGCGCAGCACCGAAAGGCCGTCCAGCCGCGGCAGGCCCAGGTCCAGGATGACGGCGTCGTAGGGCTCCTGCTCGCCCAGGTGGCAGGCATCCAGGCCGTCCGCGGCCACGTCGACGGCATAGCCGGCGTCAGCCAGGCTGGCATGGACCTGGGCGGCGAGGGCGGCTTCGTCTTCGACCAGCAAGATGCGCATCGGGGTTTCCTGTCGGTCAGGGTTTGCGGCGGGCGTTTTCCAGCCCACGCCCCTTCGCCTTGAGCAGGGCGGCCGTGCGTGCATCGTACTCGAGCTTGGCCACCGAACCGCCTGGCAACAGCAGCTTGACCTCGTATTGCCAGATGCCGTCGTCGCGGTCCAGCTCAACGCCGATGACGTCGCCCTCGTACTGGCGCGATACCGTTTCCAGGATGCGCGACAGCGGCAGGATTTCGCCGGACTGCACGGCCGCGCGGGCGCGGTCGGCGTCCTTGTCGGCGTGCGCGGCCGGCATCGCCGCCAGCGCCAGCAGCGCCGCAGCGACCAGCACGCCGGGGCGCAGGAGGGCCGGGAAGTTGAACTTCATGGCCCGGAGTTTGCCTCAGATTGCCTGAATGCAGGCTGAACGGAACCCTCGTGACCAGGCAGCAAACGGTAGCGCCGCAGCACGCGCATCGCTGCGCGCACAGGCACCGAAGAGCCTGCCGCGAACGCCAAAACGGGGGTACGTAGGCCGTATTCGCGTTTCCACTGAGGCAAAGCCGCGACAAAACCCGGGGTTTTCACGGGGTTTTACGTTTCGAATGCACGAAAACCCCTTGACTTACGGTACTTTCCGCTATGATTCAGTGGGCGTCGAGCAGACGATTGCGCAACGCTGAGAAGCAATGCGAAACACCTGCCGACACCCATCTGTTCAACTTACGAATATCGATATGGCGACCAAAGCGAAACCGACCGCGAAGACTGCAACCAAGCCCGCTGCCAAGAAGGCCGCGGCAACCAAGGCACCCGTGAAGGCTGCCGCCAAGAAGGCCACGCCGGCCAAGAAGGCTGCTCCCGCCGCTGCGCCCGTTGCGCGCCCGCTGAAGGACACCTTCAACAAGTCGAGCCTGGTCGCTCACCTGGTAGCCCAGACCCAACTGGAAGCCAAGGCCGTGAAGACGGTGCTGGCCCACCTGGAAACCACCATCATCGGCGCGCTGAACAAGAAGGGCGCTGGCGAGTTCACGCTGCCCGGCCTGCTGAAGGTCACGGCGCAGCAAGTGCCGGCCAAGAAGAAGCGTTTCGGCAAGGACCCGTTCACCGGTGAAGAGCGTTGGTTCCCGGCCAAGCCGGCCAGCGTCAAGGTCAAGGTCCGTCCGCTGAAGAAGCTGAAGGACGCCGCAGCCTGATCTGCGCCACGTTGTTCTGACAAAAAAGGAGCCGCTTGCCGGCTCCTTTTTTTATGCGCGAGCGCAATACGTGCCGCGCGTTCCTGCATTTCCAGCCGCCGGCGATACAGACCGGCGCGGGAGGAGACACGATGCCAAGTCTGCAAAGCCAGCTGTGGCGGCTTGCCTTGCGCCTGGTCCGCCGCAAGCGGCGGTTTGCCAGCGCCCAGGCGCTCCATGATGAAATCCGGCGGCGCCGTATCGTCGGACGCGCCTATCCGTCCCGGCGCCTGCGTGCGCGGCATGCGGTCAGCGAGGAGCGGATCGCCGGAATGGAGGTCTACACCGTGCGGCCCAGGGGCGGGCCTGCGCACGGTAAATCCCGCCATATCCTTTACCTGCACGGCGGCGGCTATGTCTTCGACATCGTCAGCCAGCACTGGGATTTCATCGGCAAGCTGGTGGACGCGCTTGGCTGCGCGGTGACGGTGCCGGTCTATCCGCTGGCGCCTGAACATACCCACCGCGACGTGTTCGCGGCCATGGTGCCGCTGTGGCAGGTGCTGCAGCAGCGCCATCCGGGCGCAGACCTGACCGTCATGGGCGATTCCGCAGGCGGCGGCATGGCACTGGCGCTGGCACAGGTGCTGCGCGACAGCGGCCAGCCGCTGCCGCGGCGGCTGGTGTTGCTGTCGCCGTTCCTGGATGCCACCGGCGACAATCCCGGCATCGATGCCCTGGAGCCGTTCGACCCGATGCTGTCACGCCCCGGGGGCATTGAATGCGGGCGCGTCTATGCCGGCGCGGATCCGGTCACCCTGCCGCAGGTCAGTCCCATGCGCGGCGTGTTGCGCGGGTTGCCGCCCACCACGTTGTTTATCGGCACCCATGACATCCTGCTGCCCGACTGCAGGAAGTTCCGCCAGATGGCCGACGAGCAGGGCCTGCCGCTTCGGTATCACGAGGGCGAGGGAATGTTCCATGTCTGGATGCTGCTGCCGATGCCGGAAGCGGACGCGGCGTTTGCCGAGATTGTGCGGTCAGTGCTTGCCGACGACGCGCACGGCACGGAGGGTAGGGACGGGCTGGCGCCTGTGCGCACTGCCGTTGCCCCGCAGGAGGTGACCGACCCGGGTTGATGCCGGCCGCCCGGTGATTCATGCCAGGCTGGCCGCAACCGGATCCGACTGGAGCAAGTTTAACCTGCGTCAAATGGACAGGACGGGCGCCCCCCTAGAATCGGTCAGGTCATGGGTGCGGGGGCGCTCCCCATGACAGAGCTTCCGGAGTCTTCCTGAAGCTTCCGCCCGCGGCCGCAATGGCTGCGGGTTTTTTATTTGGCGGCCACCATCCGGTCCGCAAACTCAGGCCACCACCTGCTTGGCATAGGTTGCCCGCGCCATCTCGCAGACCTCTACTGACACCTGCACGTCCTGGCCGGTGCCGGAGCCGGCGCGCACGGCTTCGGCGATCACGTCGCAGACGGCCTGCGCCAGCGCCTGGCGCACGGCGGTGTCGCGGCCGTCCAGGATCGACAGGCGCGCGTGGACAAAGGCCCGCTCGACCGCGTCCACGCCCTGGCGGTAAGTCGACAGCGTGACGCAGCGCGACTTGATGTCCGCCTCCTGGAACTGTCCGGAGGCCAGCAGGGCGGCATTGGCTTCATCCAGCAACTCTTCCTGCGAGCAGTTCAGGCGGGTGTTTTCGGTGAGTTCGATGACGAGGTGAGGCATGGCGGCGTCCTGACTGTGTTCCGGTGAAACCGAGCATGATACGGGATCGGGGGCGCGTGGCGGGGGCACCAATGCAAACGGGGCGCTTTATGGCGCCCCGTCGGGATGTGCTGCTGGTGCGGATCAGGCGGGGACGGGCGTGCGCTCGCGTGCCGGTGCCAGTGCGCCGCCAAAGCGGGCCGGATTTTCCCGGGCGCGCTGCTGCAGCTGGGCCAGCTTGGCCTTCAGGCCGGCATCCAGTTTCGGTGCAGGCATCACCGTGGACGGGCAGGCCACGCCCAGGATGCCGAGCGCCTGCTGGAAGTTCTCCAGGGTCAGCCCGGCAGCCGGGTCAACGGTGACGAGATGCTCGCGCAAGGCCTCGGGCATCGACTCCGGGGCGGCGCAGGAAATGATCACGTAGTGAACCGGCTTGGCGCCCTGGGCGAAATAAGCTTCGATCTCCGCACCATGGCCGCCTGCGGCCGGCGGGGTCATGGCTTCGACCTGCAGGTCCAGCTGCTGCAGGATTGCCGCGGGCGTGCCGCGGCGCCAGGCGTCGGACACCACCACGCGGGCGCCGGCCACGCCGAACAACCTGCGTACGAACCCCAGCGCGACAGGATCAAAGAACCGGACGTCGCGCAGCGTGCCCGAATCCGGAATGCCGCCGAGGCGGGTGCGGGAGCGGTCGGAATACAGGACGCCGGGTACGTCCAGCATGATGAGTCGTTCAGCCATGGTTTCCTGTGCGGGTGACAGTTCAGTTGGTGTGAACCAAGATTACTCGCCACGGGCAGGCTGACACGTAACCGGCGCGGGTTCAGTTGAAACAGATCTGTAACTTTATCGGGGTAGACGTAAATGCCGGTTACGTCGCCATGACAAATGTTTCGCCCAGACACATCTGCCCGTTACAAAGATGACACGCACTAGAAGCGGAAGCGGGCCACATCGTCGGCCAGTGCCGCTGCGTGCTGGTCCAGCCGGGCTGCCTGGCTGGCCAGCTCATCGACCAGCGCCGCGTTCTGCTGGGCGGTCTGGCGCAGCTGCGATACGGATTGCCCGGCGGCCTGCACGCTGCCGGCCTGCTCGTCGGCAAGCGTGCGCAAGGCCTCGGACAGCGCATGGCTGTGCCCGACGGTAGCCGCGATGCGGTCCATTGCCGCCACCACGCTGGCGCTCAGGCGCGCGCCTTGCTCGATCTCGTGTGTAGCGGTGCTGACGATGCCGCCGATCTCGCGCGCCGCATCGGCGCTGCGCTGGGCCAGCGCGCGCACTTCTTGCGCGACCACCGCGAAGCCGCGGCCGGCGGGGCCGGCGCGGGCCGCTTCCACCGCGGCATTCAGCGCCAGTATATTGGTCTGGAAGGCGATCCCCTGGATCACGCCGACGATCTCGGCGATATGGCGCGAGTGGCCGTGCAGCGTATCCATCGCGCCGCGCATCTGCTGCACCACGGCAGCGCCGGCATCGGTGGCGGCGCGTGCCTGGCTGGCCATCTGGCTCGATTCGGTGGCCTGGGCGTGCGCGTCGGCCACGCGTGCTGCCAGTGCCTGCATGCTGCCGGTGGTGGCATCGAGCGCGCTGGCCTGCCGCTGGGTGCGCGCCGACAAGGCGTGGTTGTCTTCGGCGATCTGCTGGCCGGCCGCGGTGATCTCCTGGGCGCTGGCCTGAATACGGGCCAGTACGCCGGCAAGCTGGTCGCGCATGCCGGCCACGTGGTGCAGCATGCTGCTATGGTCCGACGGGCGCAGGGTGATAGTGGCGGTCAGGTCGCCGGCGGCTATGCGGCGAGCGATCTCGGCGGCGTCGCGCGGCTCGCCGCCAAGTTCGGCACGCAGGCTGCGCGCAGCGATCCACGCCAGCGCGGCGGCCGCCAGCAGGCTGGCGCCGAGCAGGGCGGCCATCCATGCCTGCGCGCGCAGCTGGCTGGCCGCCACGCTGGCCACCGTGGCGGCGGCCTTTTGTTCCTGCTGCTGGCGCACGGCTTCCACTTGCCGGCTGAGGGATTGCAGCTGTTCAGTAACGAAGTGGCCGTCGACCGAGACCGCGCTGTCGAATTGCAGCGAGTCCAGCGGCTGCTTGCGCAGCAGCGCCACGTAGGCCTGCACCAGCTCGCCGGTGCGCTGGCGTTCGCGCAGCAGCGGCGCGGCCTGTGCTGCGGCGGCCTGGCGTACGCCGGCCAGCGCAGCATCGAGCTGCGACAGGCCGAGCGCGACGTCGGCGGCGGCATCGTCGCGCTCGGTGCTGCTGGTGGCCATGGTCAACGCCAGCTGGGCACGGCCGAGGGTGGCCAGTGCCGACTGCGCGCGCTCGGCCGAGATGGCACCGTGCATGTCGTGCTGGTACAGGGTGTCGGTGCGCGCCTTGATCGAGACCAGGTTGGCGATCCCGGTCAACCCGACCGCGGCACCGAACAGGTACACCAGGGCAAAGGCAGCGCACAGGCGTGCCACCAGCGGCAGGCGGCCCAGTCGTGCGGAAAGCCGCGCGAACAGCCGCGCGGGGGCAGCTGCCCGGCTGCGGCCGGGCAGGTGTGTCTTGATGACTTGCACCACGGAGAAGACTCCAAACGGGCGTGCTGGCTCCTGAAGGATGCACGGCCCGGGCTTGACCCGAATTGCCGCGCGCGCTGTCCTCTGTCCGGGACGGTCGCAGGCGGCGCACGGATGGTCGATCATCAACGTGACGCCGGCGTGACATGGAATGAGGATTTTTGTCATCACGCTGTCATATCCATGTCATGCAATGTCGCTCGCCCTCTTGCCCCATCCCCGGATTTCCCGCCATGACAGGCCTGCCTGCCGCCACGCCTTTGCTCGACCGCGCACCTGTCGCATCTGGTACCCCCATCGCCGCAGCACTTGCGCATGCGCGGCTGCCGCCGCTGCATGCGGTATTCCAGCCGATCGTGCAGGCGGACAATGCCGAGATACTCGGCTACGAGGCGCTGATCCGGGGGCCGGCGGGCTCGCCCTGGGCGAGCCCGGACGCGTTGTTCCGGCTGGCGCAGGGCGTTGCCGCGACCATGGCGCTGGAGATCCACGCGGCGCGCACCGCGCTGGCCGCCTGGCGCAGCCTGGACCTGCCCGGCAAGCTGTTCCTCAATTTCAGCCCCATGACGTTGCGGCACCTGCTGGCCGAGCGCGGGCGGCTGATGGCGGCGCTGCTGGAGGCCGGTATTGCGCCGTCGCGCCTGGTGATCGAAATCACCGAACAGACCCCGATCGGCGATGCTGCCAGCTTTGCCCAGGCGATGGCGGTGCTGCGCGAGCTTGGCATGCAGTACGCGCTGGATGATTTCGGCACCGGGCATGCCAACCTCGACCTGCTTGCGCACCTGTCGCCGCAGTTCGTCAAGATCGACAAATCGCTGGTGCGGGGCATTGCGTCCTGTTCGCGGCGGCTGGAGATCCTGCGCGCGCTGCTGCGCGTGATGAGCGCCTTTGGCGGGCGCGTGATCGCCGAAGGCGTCGAGGACGAAGACGAGCTCGCCGTGATCCGCGACCTGGGCGTGGCCGGCGCCCAGGGCTACTACGTGGGCCGGCCCTTGTTGCGGCCGGCCGCGCAGGCGCCGCAGCACGTGCACCAGGCGTTGGCTTCGCGGCATATCGCCGTGTTTCCGCAAATGGTGCGCTCAGGCTGGTCGGGCATCACCGCCGGGCGCCTGCTGCGGCCTGCGCCGACGGTGTCGCCTGCCACCAGCAACGATGCGGTGCTGCGCGTCTTCCAGGACCAGCCCGACCTGCAGGCCGTGGCCGTCGTCAATGACGAAGGCCGGCCGCTGGCGATCATCAGCCGCCAGGCTTTCATCGACCGCTACGCGGCGCCATTCCATCGCGAGCTGTATGGCAAGAAGGCCTGCATCGCCATGGCCAACCGCGAGCCGGCCTGCTTTGACCATCGCGCCAGCCTGGAGGAGATGGCGCAGATCCTGTCCGGCGAGAACACGCGCTCGCTTGCCGATGGTTTCGTGATTACCGAACAGGGCCGCTATATCGGCCTGGGCACCGGCGCTGATCTGATCCGGGCCATCACCGAAGTGCGCATGGAGGCGGCGCGCTACGCCAATCCGCTGACCTTCCTGCCCGGCAATATCCCGCTGAACCAGCATATCGAGCGCCTGATCGAAGCCGCCAGCGAGTTCCGCGCCTGCTATGTCGACCTGAACCACTTCAAGCCCTTCAACGACAAATATGGCTACTGGAAGGGCGATGAAATGCTCAAGGGCGCGGCCGCCATCCTGGCCGAGGCCTGTGATCCCGCACGCGATTTTCTCGGCCATGTGGGCGGCGACGACTTCCTGGTGCTGTACCAGAGCAGCGACTGGGCCGCGCGCCTGCAAGCTGCGATCCGGCGCTTCAATGACGCGGCGCGCGCCATGTATTCGCCCGCCGATCGCAACGCCGGCGGCATGCATGGCGAAGACCGCCACGGGCGGCCGGTCTTCTTTGCGCCAGTGTCGATGGCGGTTGGCGTGGTGTGCGTGAGCGGCGAGGGCGTGGCGGGCCTGCAGCGGCTGGGCAGCCAGCATATCGGCGCCGCCGCGGCGGCGGCCAAGCGCGAGGCCAAGCGCTCGGCAACCGGCATGGCCGTGCTGGATTTCCTGTCGCTGGCCGCGACGCTGTCGGTCTAGCGGTCCGGCTGCCTGCGTCTGGTGAGCCGGCGGTCCGACGCGGGCAGCCTGGGCGCTGCGCCCCCTTCCAGTACGTCGAGCCGGTAGCCGTGCGCGTAGACGACAGTGATGACGATGCCGTTGGCGATGCCGATGCGCAGGGTCTTGCGCAGGCGCGACATCAGTCCCGCCAGTGCCCGCGACAGCGGCGCCAGTTCATGCCGCCACACCGCCTGCTGGATGCGGTCGCTGGACAGGACCCTGCCGACATTGGAAAACAACAGCATGGCCAGGTCGAATTCCTTCGGCGTCATTTCGATGCGCTCGTCGTGCAGCGTGGCAAAGCGGCCCACGCTGTTGAGCTGGTAGGGGCCGACGCGCACTACCAGGCCCTGGCGCAGGCGCTCGCCGGTCACCCGGCGGCGCAGCGCCGTGATGCGTGCCATGAGCACGCGCACATTGAGCGGGCGGCACACGTAGTCATCAGCGCCGGCGTCGAGTGCATCGATGAGGCCGTCTTCACTGCTGTCGGCCGCAAGCATGATGATGGGCACATCGCGTGAGCGCGCACAGCGCACGGCACGGATAACGTCGATGGCCGGCAGGTCTGGCAGTTCATCATCGATCAGCAGCATGTCGAACGGTACCTGGCTGACACCGTGGATCAGGTCGCGGCCCGTTTCAAACACGTTGCAACGATAACCGGAACGTGCCAGCAGTTCCGGCACCGGCCGGAGTTGGGGCGACTTGCCCATGAGCAGCGCAATATTCATCGATGGCGAAATACGAGAGCCGTGGCAGGGACGGCCGGACCGCGGCAGGGCTGGAGCCGGACAGCGATGGAACGAAGGCAGGCACCAGGCGCGCACGCACGCAGCACTACCGTTCGCAAGCAGCAAGCGTACAAAAAGTGTGGTCCACAGGACAATCGGACATTTCTGAAATTTCTGCTGTTTTTTTGATGGCGCTCGCGTTGTTGGCGTGAGGGGGCGTATGTCGGCGGCGCCGATGGCGATATGGAAAGTTGTCCACAGCTCCTGTGGACAAGCCAGGGCGCAGCGGCCGGACTGCGGCCTGGCGCCGTGATGCTGTCGGCGTGCAAAAAAAGAAGGCAGCCGCGTGGGCGTTATGGGCGCCGTGCTGTCAACATTCGGGCAGGGTGTGCCAAAATAGCGCGCATCGCGTTCCGGTCCGGGGACTCAAGCCCACCGATGCTGCAGAGCCCGAGTGTCATCGCCATCATCGTCCTGTGCTTTCACGTCGTCGGCGTGGTGGCTGCCCTGCATGCCGTCATGACGGTGCGCACCGCGCCCGGCGCGATCGCGTGGGCGGGGTCGCTGCTGATGATGCCGTACTTCACGCTGGTGCCCTACCTGATCTTCGGGCGCAGCACCTTCGCCGGCTACGTCGACGCCCGGCGCTTCAATGACGACCACCTGCGCGAGCTGCGCCACGGCATGACCCCGCGCGAGCGCGAGGCGCGCAGCGCCTGCGTGGTCCATGCGCCGGCGCAGGCCTGCATGCGTGCGCTACCCCGGCTGACCGGCATGCCGTGCCTGGCCAACAATGACGTGCGCTTGCTGGTCAACGGCGAGCAGACCTTCGAGGCGATCTTTGCCGCGATCGCGCGGGCCAGCCAGGTGCTGATCGTGCAGTTCTTCATCGTGCATGACGATGCGCTGGGCCAGCGCCTGCAGGCGCTGCTGTGCGAGCGCGCGCGGGCCGGCGTCAAGGTGTACTTCCTGTTCGATCGCATCGGCTGCCACGCGCTGCCGCGCCGCTACGTGCGCACGCTGGCCGAGGCCGGCGTCGATGCGCGGGCATTCTCCACGCACCGCGGCTTTGTCAACCGGTTCCAGCTCAATTTTCGCAACCATCGCAAGCTGGTGATCGTCGATGGCAGCGAGGCCTTTGTCGGTGGCCACAACGTCGGCGTCGAATACCTGGGCGAACGCCCGCCACTGGCGCCGTGGCGCGACACCCATATTGCACTGCGCGGCAGCGCCGTGCTGGACCTGCAGATGGCCTTTGCCGAAGACTGGTTCTGGGCCGCGCGCGAGGTGCCGCACCTGCTGATGCCGCCGCCAGAAGCGGGCGGGCGCATGACCTGCCAGGTGGTGCCGTCAGGCCCTGCCGACGCGCAGGAGACCTGTTCGCTGTTCTTTGTCGAGGCCATCCAGGCGGCGCGCCACCGGCTGTGGATCACGTCGCCGTATTTCGTGCCCGACGAGGCGGTGTTTGCGGTGCTGCGGCTGGCCGTGCTGCGCGGCGTGGATGTGCGCATCCTGATTCCGGCGCGGCCCGATCATCTGGTGGTCTATGCCGCCTCCACTATCTATGCGTACCAGGCCGTGTCCGCGGGCATCAAGCTGTATCGCTACCAGCCCGGCTTCCTGCACCAGAAGGTCATCCTGATCGACGACGAAGCCGCGGCGGTCGGCACCGCCAACCTGGACAACCGCTCGTTCCGGCTCAACTTCGAGCTGATGGTGATGACTGCCGACAAGGGCTTTGCCGCGAGCGTGGCCACCATGCTCGAAGCCGACTTCGCCCAGGCCCGGCGCGTCGGGCTGAACGAGTTCCTCGATGCGCCGGCGCCGCTGCGCGTGGCGATGCACGTCGCCAAGCTGTTTGCGCCCATCCTCTGAAGCCCGCATTCCGGTCCGCTGGTTCCTGCAATTCTCAATGCAAAAGACTTGTTGCGGCCTGATTGTGTACACTGTTCACTATAAGCGTATGCACATCATGAACCGTTATCCATATTCAAGGGGAGCCGCATGACCCGGGCTGTCCCCGCGCCTCCGGCGCGCGCCACCTACCGCCACGGCGACCTGCGCCGCGCGCTGCTGGACGCAGGCATCGACCTGGCACGCGAGGGTGGCCCCGACGCCATCGTGCTGCGCGAGGCCACACGCCGTGCCGGCGTGGTGCCCAATGCCGCGTACCGGCACTTCGCCAGCCGGCAGGACCTGCTGCAGGCAGTGCGGGCCTCGGCCTTGTCGTCGCTTGCCATTGCTATGGAGGGTGAAATCGGCGGGCTGCGCCCGGGCCGTGGAGCCGCCGCGCATGCGCGTGCCTGCCTGCGTGCGGTCGGCACCGGCTACCTGCGCTTTGCGCTGGCCGAGACCGGACTGTTCCGCACCGCGTTTTCGGTGCCGGATGAAGTGGAAGATGATGCCGATCCGGCCAAGGCAGGCAACAGCGGTCTCAATCCGTTCCAGCTGCTGGGCGCGGCGCTGGACAAGCTGGTGGAAGCCGGCGTGCTGCCGCCCGAGCGCCGGCCGGGTGCGGAGTACCTGGCGTGGTCGGCCGTGCATGGCCTGGCCGTCCTGCTGATCGACGGCCCGCTGCGCAGCCGCGCCAAGGAGCAGGCAGAGATCCTCGGGCAGCGCCTGCTCGACATGGTCGAGAAGGGCCTCTAGCGCCTGCAGCAGGATCACGGCGAAAAAAATGCCACGATGGCCAGAAACCATCGTGGCAGTGTAAGGAACCAGGAAGGGGGTCAACCTGGCTCTGTCGGGGCACCCGCGGGCCGGGTGCAAGAGGACTGTATTCCGTTGCTTCTCAGCTGAATATCGGACATTTCTTAAATATCGCCCTGAATTGTCTCGATCTACGCAGGTCGATTGCCGCGCGCTATCAGGGCGCGTCCGCATTTCGAGGAATTGCGCGGCCTGCAGAACAGTCTAACTTGCTGTCAGGCAGCCGAACGCCGGCGCCACGGTGAGGAGCGGATCATGCGATATGGATTGGGAGCGGCCCTCTGCGTGGCAGTGCTGACTGGCTGCGTCGCCTATCCCTATGCTGGCGACTCTTACTACCCTGCTTATCCGGCTTATCCGGTTTCCTCTGCCTACTATGACGGTTACCCGGCGCCGGCGTACTACCCGTACTACCGTCCTTGGCCGGGCTACGGTGGTTTCTACGGCAGCTTTACCTATATCCACGGCGGCAGCTACGGCAGGCATGGCGGGCATCACTGGCATGGCGGTGGTGGCCGTGGGCACGGTGGCTGGCATGGGGGCGGGCGCGGCGGCAGGGGGCGATGAGCCTGCGTCGCCGTGATGGCAATGCGGCCTGCACGGGATTACCATCGGCTCATGGATGCCAACGGAGCCCCATCGCCATGACCAAGCCCGCAACGCAGAAGCACCAGACGCCAGCCTCCCGTGAACAACAGCGCAAGGATGAACTGATCGAGCGCGAACTGGACGAGGGGCTGAAAGAGACATTCCCGGCGAGCGACCCGGTGGCAGTCGATACCCATGCGCCGCGCAAACCCACGCCGGAACCGAAACCGGCGAAGTAGGCGGACAGGCTATGCCGCGGCGCGCGCAACGCGCCCCGCGCGATCCGGCGTGCTATGGCAACTGGCGCAGCTGCCCGATCACCGACATCAGCCGTCCGTGCGCCACGATGACGCCGGACTCGTCCTGCAGGGCTTCCTGGTAACGCTTGCGAAAGGCCGGGTCAGAACCGTCGCTGAACAGTCTTTCCGCTGCGCGTCCGACTGCACGGCAGGTTTCGTCGTGGTGTTCCTTGGCCTCCAGCTCTTCGTCGATCTCGATGATCAGGCGCGACAGCGGGTCAAGCCAGCGGAAGTAGTTGTCTTCAGTCACCAGTTGCACAAACAGGCCTGCAGGAATCGGGCCGTTCAGGCGCTCATACTGGGTTCTGTCATAGCCGATGACTTCCTTGTGAACCTGCAGCAAGGCAGCCCGCAGGGCTTTCAGCCCCGAGCGCCGGGTTTCCTGGGTGGCGAGGAATTGTTCGTTGGGCATCCCCATCTCCGCGTTTCTACTTGTTCCGGTCCAGGCAGGCGGTGCGCAATTGCATCCCATGGGTCGCCGCTGCACTTCGTGCCAGTGGCGATTGCCTGCTGGATTCTCCGGGCGCGGCCGGCCATGCCTGGCACTGTGCGGCGCGCTGCCAGTATAGGCACGCCCCGCAGCCCGAGCCAGCGCTGCCAGCTAGCGAAATACCCGTATTTGCGCCGGCTGCGCGGCATGATTGGCGCCAGTTGCAAGCCGCCCTCAGTCGCCTTCGGCGGATTGCGACGCTTGCGCCAGCAGGTCGGCAGCACGCGAGCGCCGCGCGTCCGCGGCGCGGAAGTAACGTACAACCGTCGACACGCTTGCGTGGCCGGTCATGGCCATGGTCTCGGCCAGCGGCACCTGTTGCGCAGCAGCCTCGGTAACGAAGCCCGAGCGCAGTGAATGCGCTGAGTAGTCGCCCTCCAGTCCCGCCAATGCGCAGCGCGTCTTGACGATGCGGCTGACCGCCGCATCGGACAAACCTTCTCCCACATGCCCGCCGCGGCGGATGCGGCGAAACAGCGGCCCGCTGTTGATGCCGGCGGCAGCAAGCCATGCCTCCAGCGCCTGGCCGGCGGCACCGGTGACGGGCTTGGCGGTATCGGCGCGCTCGTTGCCTGACTGGTTGGTCTTGGACCAGCCCAGTGCATAGACGAAATCACCGGGGCCAAGCCGGGTGAGGTGGCCGAGGGTCGCGCGCGCGACTTCAGAGCGGCGGCGCCCGCCACTGGCCCATGCAAACAGCAGCAGCGCGCGGTCGCGCAGGCCGCGCAGCGAGTCATCACAGGTATCGAGCAGGCGCAGCAGCGGATCGCGGGTCAGCGCCGCCTTGCGCGCCTGGCGCTGTCCGCGGCGCGCATAGGCGCGCCGGATGCCGGCCATCAGTTCGCGCACCGCAGCTTCGGCGCAAGGGTTGGGCAAGGCCTGCAGGCGATGGGCCTTGGCCAGTACCGCCAGCCGGTGCGTCAGCGTGGACAGCGCGGGCGGGCCGGGTCGTGCCTTGTATCCGTCAGCGACCAGCGCCTGGTCGATGGCCGCGGGCATCTCGCAGACAGGACCTTGCGACGTCTGTCGCGTGGCGTGGTCGACGATGAACTGGATGACGACGGCAGGCGCGAGCGGGAGCTGCACAGGTTGCCGGTAGCGCAGGGCATACCAGGCAGACCAGTAGCGCAGTGCGGACCGGTAGCTTGCCACCGTGTTTTGGGATTCGCCTTCGCGGCGCAAGGCATTGGCCGCTTGCTCGGCAAGGGGATCCAGTTCGGACGGGCGAAGCGGCGCCGGTAGTTCGACATCGGATGCAATCGGTGGAAAGTAGGCTTCGTGGGCTTCTCGGATTTTTATCATATTAAATATGATGTATGCTGTAATATATCATATGAAAAGGACAGATAAAAGCCGATAAGTCTCCATTATCGAACCTTATTTGTCCTCTCACAGACTTTTTGCCGGATCCCATCATGGAAACCCTTCGCAGCCGTGGCATTACCCGGGACGACGTCTGGCAGGCCGCCGACAGCCTGCTCAAGGCCGGCCAGCGGCCCACCATCGAACGCATCCGCCTGCACCTGGGGCGGGGCTCTCCCAATACGGTCAGCCCGCACCTGGATGCCTGGTTCGCGGCACTGGGTGGACGTATCCAGGATCCACAGGCCTTTGCGCCCGCACCCGGATGCCCGGAACCAGTCACGGAGGCAGCGCGCTACCTGTGGGAAGCGGCGCTGCAGGTAGCCAAGGCCTCGGCCGAGGCCGCGCTGGTGCAGCGTGAGGCGGCGCTGGCCGAGGCCCGGGCGGCTCTGGAGCAGGAGCGCGAAGTCCTGGCGCAGGAACGCCAGGTCATGCAGGCCCGACTGGAAGGGGCCGAGACGGCCATGGCGGAACTGACACGGGCCCGCGACGTCGCCACGGAGCGCGCCGCGCGCGCTGAAGCCGCAGCCGTCGCCCTGCAGCAACAGGGAGAGACAATGCGCGCAGAGTCGGCCGCGGCGCTGTTGGCACACAACGCGATGCAGCAGGATTTCGCCGCGCAGCGGGCGGCGTGGGACCAGGAGCGGGAAACCGTGAACCAGCGCGCCGCCGCCAATGAACGGCGCATGGCGCTGGAGCTGGACGCGGCGCGTGTGACGGCCAAGGAGACCCAGAAGCTGCTGGAAGCCGAGCGCAAGGCGGCCGTTGAGCGGCTGACGCGTGCCGCCGAGGCCGCGTCGCGGCAGGGCAGCGAGATGACCCGTCTTGGCCAGACGCTCGCCGTTCTGGAAGAACGGGTGCGGCAGCGGGAGAGCCTGCTGGCCGAGTATCGCGACCAGGCCGGTGCCGCAACCACGGCCGCCGCCGGCCCCGCCAGTCCGGCAGTCCGCCGCACACGGCCGGCCCGCGCTGCGCTGGCCGCCGGCAAGGGGAGTCGGCGGCGCACGCGGGCCTTATAGTGAAGCAGGTGGCTTTTCCCAATTGAGCTATACTAAATGCTCATTTGATGAGGTCTGCCATGCCGCTCACGCTCACTCCCAAAGGCCGCTATCCGCTGGCTCATGAACGCCCGGCTCCGCCCGAGCTGAGCGTCAACAACTACGTCGCCGTCTATGAGGCGAGCCTGTCGACGCAAGGCGCCATGTCGGTAATCCGCGCGATTCGTGAAGGCGTGCCGGCTTCAGACCTGACCCGCCTGGCCGAATCCATGGGCACCACCAAGGAGCAGCTGATCAAGACACTGGACTTGCCGCGCGCCACCGTGGACCGCAAGGCACGGGCGCACCAGAACCTGTCGAGCGAGCAGAGCGAGCGTGTGCTGGGCATGGCGCGGCTGGTCGGGCAGGTCCAGGCGCTGGTGGAAAGCTCGGGCGATCCGCGCGGTTTCAGCGCGGCGCAGTGGGTGGCGCAGTGGCTGGAGCAGCCTTCGCCGGCGCTGGGCGGGCGCCGCCCCGCTGAGCTGATGGATACGCTCGCCGGCCAGCGTATCGTTTCCGACCTGGTGGCCAGGATGCAGAGCGGGGCGTACGCGTGAGGCCAGCCTGGCGGATCGCGACCGACACCCCAGACTACACCGCCGACGACGCCAGCGGCGCCGGCGCCAAGGCCACCGGCGGGCGCTGGAACCGGCAGGGCACGCCCTTGATTTATGCGGCGTCCAGCATCGCGCTGGCTTGCCTGGAAACGCTGGTCCACCTGGGTTCAGGCGGGCTGCCGCTGAACCGCTACCTGGTCCGGATCGACATCCCCGACGAGCTATGGGCGGCTGCGCAGGAACTGAGCGTCGACACCGCCCCCGTAGGGTGGGATGCCATTCCCGCCGGAAAGACCAGCCTCGACACCGGCGAAGCCTGGACCGCCGGGGGCACCAGCGCCTTGCTGCTGGTGCCTTCCATCGTCATCCCTGAAGAGCACAACGTGCTGGTCAACCCGGCGCACCCCGACGCCGCGCGGCTGGCCTACGTCAAGGTCCGCCGCTGGCAGTACGACGCGCGCCTGGTCTGAGGCTCAGGCCGTGGCGCCCGCGCGCAGCATGTGCTTCTGGATCTTGCCGCTGGTGGTCTTGGGCAATGCGTCCACGAAGTGATAGCGGCGCGGGCGCTTGTAGGCTGCCAGCCGGTCACCCTGCAACAGGAAGGCGTCGAGCTGCGCCGCGCTGACCGGTGCGTTGCCGCGCGTCACCACATAGGCGCCGACGACCTGGCCCCAGGTCGGATCGGGTTCGCCCAGCACGGCTACCTCCAGCACGGCCGGGTGCTCGATCAGCGCGTCTTCCACCTCGCGCGGATAGACGTTCTCCGCGCCGGAATTGATCATGTAGTCGATGCGATCGCGGATCCACAGGTAGCCGTCCGCATCCAGGCTGCCGAGGTCGCCGGTGTGGTACCAGCCGTGCGCGAGCGCGCGCGCATTGGCATCCGGGCGGTTCAGGTAGCCCTGCATCATGCAGGGGCCACGCACCAGCACTTCGCCGACTTCACCGGGCACGCACGGCTGCATGGGGTCGGTCGGCTCGCCGTCGTCGCGCAGCCTGGCCACCACCAGCTCATGGCCGAGCGCGGGCAGGCCTGCCGAGCCGGCGTGGCTCAGCTGCTCATGCGGGTAAAGCACCGACATGCACGGGCCCATTTCCGTGGTGCCGTACACCTGCACCAGCCCGGCGCCGACCTTGCGGTCCCATTCGCGGATCAGGTGCGGCGCCATCGACGCGCCGCCGTATTCCACCAGCCGCAGTGAAGACACGTCGCGTGCGTCGGCATCCGGATGGTTCAGCAGCATGCCCACCATGGTCGGCGCGGCAAAGAAGTGCGTGACGCGCTCGCTTTCCACCAGTTGCCAGGCCTCGCCCGCGTCGAAGCGGCGCTGCAGCACCTGCGTGGCGCCAAGCTGCAGCCGCGGCAGGAAGCTGGTGTGCAGCTCGGCGGTATGGTTCAGCGGCGCCACCGACAGGCCCACGTCCTCGCGCGACAGCGTCATGGCCTGGTGCATCATCGCGTTGTGCTGCAGCTTGCTGCGATGGGTGTGCACCACGCCCTTGGGGCGGCCGGTGGTGCCGCTGGTGTACATCAGGATGCAGGGATCGTCCTCATGGACCGTCACCGCGGGCGGCGTGGCGGGCTGGGCCGCGGCCAGCGTATCGAGCCGATGCGTGGCGAAAGCGGGGGCGGCATCGGGGTCTGCGTAGATGCGCAGCGCGGTGCCGGGCGCCAGTTCGGCGGCCTTTTCCACCACGCCCGCGCCTTCCTGCTCGAACAGCACTGCCTTGGCGCCGCCATCGTTCAGGATGTAGGCCAGTTCCTGCGCAGCCAGGCGGTAGTTGACCGGGTTGTAGACCGCGCCGATGCGCGCCGTGGCCAGTAGCGTGAAGACGAAGGCCGGAGTGTTGTAGAGGAAGGCCGCGACCACGTCGCCCTTGCCGATCCCCAGCGACTGCAGTGCGTGCGCGTGGCGGTTGACCTCGGCATCGAGCTCCGCATACGTCCACGCGCGTCGCCCGGCACCGATGCCGCTGACCAGCGCGGTCTTGCGCGGCAGGTAGCGCGCGGGCCAGGAGAGGGTGTCGCCAAGGGTGATGCCGCGGGTCAAGGTTGTGCTCCGGTCGTGGTCCGCCGGCGCGTCGGCAGGCGGTTGTTGTCTAGTAAGCCGGACAATATAGAGCGGCGGGTGGGGCACATGGAAATAACGTTTTGCTCTTTCCTTATGCCGCAGTTGCAGTCATGCGATAAGGCTCTTGCGTGATACTGTATATTCATACAGTTGCTGCCGCGCCCCGTTTCCTGTGTCCGCCGTCCCGCCACTCATTCCAGCCCCGCCTGCCATGCCAGCCGCACCGGCCTACGTGGTGGCCGTGCGCGCGCTGTGCGAATTCACCGCCAAGGCGGGCGACCTGGACCTGCGCTTCGTGCCGACGCCATCGGCGCAGGAGGGCGTGGCCGGGCATGCGGTAGTAACCAGCCGGCGCGGGGAGGCCTACCAGGCCGAAGTGGCGCTTGCCGCCGATTTCGGGCCCTTGCGTGTGCGCGGCCGTGCCGACGGCTACGATCCCGTCGCCAACCGGCTCGAAGAAATCAAAACCGTGCGCGGCGATGCCGCGGTGCCGGACAACCACCGCCACCTGCACTGGGCGCAGGCCAAGGTCTACGGCTGCCTGTTATGCCGCAAGCTGGGGCTGCCGGGGCTGGAGATCGCGGTGGTCTATTTCGACATCATCAGCCAGCGCGAGCACCCGGTTGCGGAGCACTTCACTGCGCAGGCGCTTGAAGCCTTCTTCGTGCAGACCTGCGAGCAGTTCCTGCACTGGGCGCAGGCGGAACTGGCCCACCGGCAGGCACGCGATGGCGCGCTGGCGCAGCTGGCCTTTCCGCACCAGGGTTTCCGCCCGGGCCAGCGCGAACTGGCGCAGGCGGTCTATAACGCCAACCGCGCGGGCCGCCACCTGCTGGCGCAGGCGCCCACCGGCATCGGCAAGTCGGTCGGCACATTGTTCCCGGTGCTCAAGGCCATGCCGGGGCAGGGCATCGACAAGGTCTACTTCCTGTCGGCCCGCTCCACCGGGCGCGGGGTGGCGCTGCACGCCGCCAATGCGTTGCGCGGCCACGGCGCGCGGCCGCTGCATGTGCTGGAGCTGGTGGCCCGCGACAAGGCTTGCGAGCATCCGGAGCTGGCCTGCCACGGCGAGTCCTGCCCGCTGGCGCGCGGCTTCTATGACCGTCTGCCGGCAGCACGCGAAGCGGCGCGCGGCGTGCCGGTGCGCGACCGCGCCGCGGTGCGCACGCTGGCGCTGGCACACGGGATCTGCCCTTACTACCTGTCGCAGGAGCTGGTGCGATGGAGCGACGTGGTGGTGGCCGACTACAACTACTACTTCGACCGCAGCGCGTTGCTGTATGCGCTGACCGCGGCCAATGGCTGGCGCGCCAGCGTGCTGGTCGACGAGGCCCACAACCTGGTCGAACGCGGCCGCGCCATGTACACCGCCGAACTCGACCCCCAATCGCTGCGCGAGGTGCGCCGCGGCGCGCCGGCCGTCGTGCGCAAGCCATTGGCGCGGCTGGCCCGGCAGTGGAGCGCGCTGGCGCGCCAGGGCGACGATGCCTATGAAGTCCTGCCCGAAGTTCCCGCCGCCTTCCGCCGCGCGCTGGACGAATGCTGCGCGGCGGCACTGACGCATATGACCGAGCATCCAGGCGCGCAGGATCCGGCGCTGCAGCGCTTCTATTTCGATGCGCTGCATTTTGGACGCCTGGCCGAGCAGCTCGACGCGCATTCGCTGTTCGATATCCAGCGCGTGCCGCGCAGCGGCCGCGGCCACCGTGCGCGGCTGTGCCTGCGCAATGTCATCCCGGCCCCGTTCCTGCGCCCGCGCTTTGGCGCCGCGCATTCGGTCACGCTGTTCTCCGCGACCCTCGATCCCGCCGCCTACTACCTCGATACGCTGGGTTTGCCGGCCGATTGCGCGCGGGTGCAAGTGCCATCGCCGTTCCGCGCCGAGCAACTGTCGGTGCGGATTGCAGCGCGCATCTCCACCCGCTATGCGCGGCGCGAACAATCGCTGCCGGCCATCGTCGCGCTGATGGCCGGCCAGTTCCGCGCACGGCGCGGCAACTACCTGGCGTTCTTCAGCAGCCACGAGTACTTGCAGCAAGCCGTGGCCCGCTTCGCCCAGTCTCACCCCGACATTCCGCATTGGGTGCAGTCGCGGGGCATGGACGAAGCCGCGCAGGCGGCGTTCCTGGGTACGTTTGCGGAAGGCGGCGAGGGCATCGGCTTTGCGGTGCTCGGCGGCGCCTTTGCCGAAGGCGTTGACCTGCCCGGCGAGCGCCTGATCGGCGCCTTCGTTGCCACCCTGGGGCTGCCCCAGTTCAACTCGGTCAACGAGCAGTTCCGTGCGCGCATGCAGCAGGCGTTCGGGCAGGGCTATGCCTATGCCTACCTGTATCCCGGGCTGCGCAAGGTGGTGCAGGCGGCAGGCCGGGTCATCCGCACGCAGCAGGACCAGGGCGTGGTCTACCTGATCGACGACCGCTTTGCCGCGGCCGAGGTGCGCGAACTGCTGCCGGCATGGTGGGAAATCGCCACGGCGGCCTAGAAATTACACAGCCGGGCCAGTCTGGGGCATCCTCTTTGCGCGGTGCCTGCCCGAAGTCGCCGCTGGAACGAATCTGGCAGGCATGCGGATACCATCAGCCAGCTATCGCGAAAGGATCAGATCCATGCCCATGACCCAGCAATACGCGGCCACCGAGCCGACCCGCACGGAAGTGGATGCGCTGCCGGGCGCCACCGTGCTGGAATTCGGCGCGCCGTGGTGCGGCTACTGCCAGCGCGCCCAGCCGGCGCTGGCTGAGGCCTTTGCCGTGCATCCGGCATTGCGCCATCTCAAGATCGAGGACGGCAGCGGGCGCCGGCTTGGCCGGTCGTTTCACATCAAGCTGTGGCCGACGCTGGTGTTCCTGCGCGACGGGCAGGAAGTGGCGCGGCTGGTGCGCCCGACCGAGTCCGAGCCGATCCGCGAGGCCATGCGCCGCATTGCCTAGCCCGGCCGCGCGCTGCCTTATTTGGCGAACACCTGGCTCAGGTCGCCAAAGGCCTTGAACTCCAGCGCATTGCCCGACGGGTCCAGGAAGAACATGGTGGCCTGTTCGCCCACCTGGCCCTTGAAGCGCACATGCGGCTCGATCACGAACTGTGTGCCCGCCGCGCGCAGCCGCTCGGCCAGGGCCTCCCATTCGGCCATCGGCAGGATCGCGCCGAAGTGCCGCACCGGCACGTCGTCGCCATCGACGGCGCTGGTGGCGCGGTGACCACACTCCTCGGGCGACAGGTGCGCCACCACCTGGTGGCCATAGAAATTGAAGTCCACCCAGGCCTCGGAACTGCGCCCTTCGGGGCAACCAAGCAAGTCGCCATAGAAGCGCCTTGCCTCGGCCAGGTCGCGCACGGGGAAAGCCAGGTGGAACAGGGGAATAGAGGAAGTCGCGCTCATGCGGGAAGCCTTTGTCGGGGTCGTTATGCGGGCAGGCGTTGGCCTGCGCGTTGATTGTAGCCAGCACAACCCGTAATATGAAGCGAATCATTTTTGGCCTGAGTATCAGAATTTTCAATAGATGATCCGCTACTTCCAGACCTTCCTGGTGGCCGCCGAAACCGGCTCGTTCTCCGCCGCCGCGGCGCGGCTGGCGCTGACGCAGTCGGCCGTCAGCACGCAGATCCGGCGGCTGGAAGAGGACCTGGACTGCGTACTCTTCGATCGCACCGGCAAGTCGGTCGCGCTCAGCGAAGCCGGGCGCCGGCTGGTGCCGGAAGCGCGGCGCTTTGTCGAGCTCTATGCCGCGATGAAGGACCGCGCCGGCCCGCATGCCGACGCCGCGCCGGTGGAGCTGGGCGCTGTGTCGACGGTCCAGGCCACCTTGCTGGCCGATGCGATGCGGCATTTCCGGGGGCGGTTTCCGGACTCGCACGTCAACGTGGTGCCGGGCATGTCCACCCAGCTGCTGACGCAGGTGGATGCGCGCGAGCTGGACATCGCCGTGCTGATCCGGCCGCGGCTGGGCTTTCCGCCGGACCTCAAGTGGGTGCCGCTGGTGCGCGAGGGCTTTGTCGGCATCGGGCCCGCCGGTGCGCCTGCAGACCTGCGCGCGTTGCTGGAGACGCTTCCGTTCATTCGCTACAACCGCCACAGCACCGGCGGGCAGCTGGTGGACGGCTACCTGAAGCGGCAGCGGCTATGGGTCAGGGAAGGGATGGAGCTGGATGAGCCGGCCGTGATCCTGCTGATGGTGGCAGCTGGCCTGGGTTGCGCCATCATCCCGTCCGGACTGGTGCCGTTGCAGCAGTCCGCGGGCGTGGTGCAGGCGCCATTGCCGGGCGGGCCGCTCTATCGCGACGTGGGCGTGCTGGTGCGCGAATCGGCACTGCGCCGCGCGCCGGTGGCGGCGCTGATCGATGCCTTTGTGGCTGCCAGCGCGCGCTGGCAGCCTGCCGTGGTGTAAAGGCGCGATACTCAGCGGCTGCCGGGCAGGACCAACGTGACCAGCACCGAGGCATCGGAGATGGCGGTCACGTCGTAGCGCACGCTCGGCCCCAGGTAGAGCAGGTCGCCCTGGTGCAACTGGCGCTCGGCGCCGTCCACCCGCACACGCACCTCGCCCTCCAGGCATTGCACAGTCATCGGGCCATCTACCGCATGGGGCGGCACATGCTTGCCCGCCTTCAGCACCAGCCGCATCACCTCCAGCGGGCCTTCCTTGAACAGGGCCTGGGTGGCGGTCTGGTCCAGCCGTGCGCCCAGTGGCAGCACGCTGGCGATCTGTCCGGATTCAAGGTGGGGAAGGGACATGCGCGGCTCCTCGCTCTTCTGGTGGGGTGGCTTGTCAGGCACGGCCGGCGCCTGGCGGCGGCACGCCTTCTCAATCTAGCACCCGAGCGCGCATCTCAGAAGCACTCAGCGTGATGTAACCGGCGAAGTCGCCGACGCGGCGACTTCCACTTGTGCGCAAGGCGTGGCATTGCGGGCTTGTGCGGTGCGCTCGGCTGCGGTCCTGGCAGCGGCGCGGCCGCGCTCGATCAGAGCCCAGTCAGGGCCGGCGGCCGCGGGAAAAGACGCGGCCAGGGCGCCAAGGCCGAGCAGCGCGAACAGGATGGTTTTCATGAGGGGGCCTTCAGGGAGGTATGGGAAAAGAGACGGGGCCTTGCGCCCCGTCGACACGCCACGGCGGCTGCCGTGGCGCGGGCAGGCGCCGGTCAGGCGGCAGCCGATACGCGTGAGCCGCCATGGGCCGGCGGTGCCGACACGCCGCTGCGGTCCATGCCTGCCACTTCCATGCCGGCGGCAGCGCGGTTGGCGCCGTCGGTGAACGGGTCGCGCCGGTCGTTGACGCGCGCGCCATCGGTGAAGGGGTCGCGCTTGCCATTGACGTGCGCACCGTCGGTAAACGGGTTGCGCTTGCCGTTGTGCAGGTTGTAGCCGTTGCGGTCGGCGGCGACGCCGCGGTCGTTCAGGCCTTGCGCCATGGCAGGGCTGGCCAGTGCGGCGGCACCGAGTGCTGCAATCGAGAGGGTCGTGGCAAGAAGGGCTTTGAGAGCGTTTTTATGCATGTCTGCTGTTTTTGGGTGGGTGGACGGCATGGCCCGCGAAGGGCCGCGCGGGGATGGCGGATCCGCCACCCGCGCCGTCCGGGTTCGCCTTTTGGGCGGTGCCGTCGCGTGGGAAGCGCGCGGCACGGGACGAAGTTTAGTCAGGTCGATGCATTCCTGTGATGATTTAAACGTCGAAAGATCAGTCGTTTTTTTCATTGCCAGTCGCATTGATGGCGGCCACCTTGCCGCCGGCCTGCCAGCCCCCGCCAAGCGCGAGGAACAGGTCGACCTGGCGCGCGGCGACATGGCCTTCGGACGCAGCCAGTGCGGCCTCCGCATCGGCCAGCGTGCGCTCGGCGTCCAGGTGCGCCAGGTACGGGATGCGCCCCGCCTGCTGCAGGCGGCGCTGCAGCCGCGCAGCTTCTGCGGCCTGTTCGCGCGCCGCGTGCAGGGCGTCGTGCCGTTCCAGTTCGCGCGTGTAGGCCGACAACGCCGTTTCGGTTTCCTGCAATGCGCGCAGCACCGCGCCATCAAAGCGCGCCAGGGCGGCGTCGGCCGCGGCTTCATGCCTGTGGATGCGATGGCGCACGCCGTTGGTCGGCAGCGACCAGCTCAGCAGCGGCCCCACGCTCCAGCGCGCCGTCGGGCCGCTGCCAAGGTGGCTCAGCACGCCGGTCAGCCCGGCGCTGGCGCCGATGCTGATCGATGGATACAGGTCTGCCGTGGCCACGCCGATGCGAGCGGTGGCCGCGGCCAGTTCGCGTTCCGCCTGGCGGATATCGGGCCGGCGCCTGAGCAGCGCTGCGCCGTCACCCACTGGCAGCGGCACACGCAGCGTGGGTTCGGCATGGCAGTCCACCTCGGCCTCTGGCAGTGCCGCAGGCGGCTTGCCCAGCAGCAGCGCCAGCCGGTGGCGTGCGGCGCTACGCGCGGCTTCCAGCGTTGGCAAGGCAGAGTGCAGCGCTTCGGTGCGGGCACGCTCGCGCGCCACGTCGGCGGGTTCGCCGCGGCCGGCGTCGACCAGGCGGCCGGTGGCGTCCAGCGTGCGTTGCTGTACCGCGAGCTGCTGCGTGGCGGCGGCCAGTTCATGCGTGGCGGCGCAGCCCTGCACGTAGGCGCGCACCGTCTGCGCCGCCACGGTGACGCGCACCATGTCGAGCGTGGCCGCGCTGGCTTCGGCGCCGGCCAGCGCGGCCTCGTCGGCGCGGGCCAGCTTGCCGAAGAAATCGATCAGGTAGGACACGCCGAAACCGAAGTCGCCCAGGTTGAATACCGGTGGCTTGGTGGTCTGCAGGAAGCTTTCGCCCGACAGCTGCGCGCGCGAAACGCTGGCGCTGGCGCCGCCCTGCGGCAGGTTCTCGGACTCCACCTCGTGCAGGAGGGCCACCGCGCGGCGCAGGTTGGCGCTGGCGGCGCGGATGTCGGTGTTGGCGGCCAGCGCATGTTCGACCAGCCGGTCGAGCCGCGCGTTGTCATAGAGCCGCCACCAGTCGTCGGGCACGGGCGCGATGGCCACGCCGGGCGCTTTGGCACCCTGAAGCGGGCCGTTGGCGGCGGCCGCGCGCACTGCCGCATGATCCGGCACACGATAGTCCGGGCCCACGGTGGTGCAGGCGCACAGGCAGGCCGCGGCGCACGCCAGCCAGGGATGGCGCCGCTTCACGACCGGGGCCCCGTGCGGCGGCCGGCGTCATCGTCGCGCCTGGCTTCGCGAACGGCCACAGTCGCGGTGCGGCCGGAAACCAGGCGCACATCCGCGGGCACGTCCTCCAGCACGATGCGCACCGGCACGCGCTGTGCCAGCCGCACCCAGTTGAAGGTCGGGTTGACGTTGGGCAGCAGGTTCGAGCCCGCGCTGCGGTCGCGGTCCTCGATGCCGGCTGCGATGCTCTGCACGTGCCCGCGCAGGTGCCGGGGTTCGCCCATGATATGCACGTCGACCGGGCTGCCGATGCGGATCCGGTGCAGCCTGGTTTCCTCGAAATAGCCTTCCACGTGGAAGGACCCGGCATCGACCATCGACAGCACCGGGCGGCCGGTCGAGACATAGTCGCCCAGGCGCGGCAGCCGGTCGTTGAGGTAGCCCGCCACCGGGCTGCGCACGCTGGTGCGCTCCAGGTCAAGCCGGGCAAGCCGCACCGCGGCTTCGGCCAGCGCCAGCGCGGCTTCGCCTTGCTCTACGCGGGCACGCCCCTGTTCCGCGACTTCGGCGGCAACCAGGCCGTCGAGATTGCGGTTGCGCGCGGCTTCGCGCCGCGCCTGCGCCAGCGCGGCGCGCTGCGTCGCTACCGCGGCCAGCGCCTGCTGCAGGGCCAGCGCGTAGCGGTCGCGGTCGATCTCGAACAGGACTTCGCCTTGCTGCACATGCTGGTTGTCGCGCGCCAGTACGCGTGTGACCAGCCCGGACACATCGGGCGCCACCTGGATGATGTCGGCACGCACATGGCCGTCGCGGGTCCATGGCGCGGCCGTGTAGTAGTCCCACAGGTGGCGCAGCACCAGCAGGGCGGCGATGGCTGCCAGCAGCGTTGGCAGCAAGGGAAGCAGGGGGCGGAGTCGGAAGGTCATGACGGCAGTCCCGGCACCGCGACAAAGACTGCGGCCACGGCGCCAAGGACGATCACATAGAGGGAAAGGTTGAACATCGAGCGGTGCCAGATATGCCGGTACCAGCCGAGCGCGGCCAGCACCATGCGGATCGCGGTAGTGGCGGCGAAGGCCAGCACCATCAGCACCAGCACGCCTGGCACGAATACGCCATAGAGGTCGATTTCACTGAGCATTCGGCGGCAGCGGAGAGTTGGAGAGGTCAGCGCGACAGGGCAGCCGCAGGGCCAGGCAGCAGCGTGACCTGCAGCACCACCAGCGCGCCGAGCGTGCCGCGGTGGTCAGGGCGGCCACCTGCGGGCAACGCGGCCACGCCGGCGATGGCATCGGCCACCCAGGCGGCCAGCCCCGCCGGAGCCGGCACGGCATGGCCCGCGCGCAGCCGCGCGCGGAAATGCCTTGCCACCGCGGCCAGCACGCGGCGCACCGGCTTGCGTGCCGCGGGCGGCAAGGCCGGCAGCGCCTTCTGCAGCGCCAGCGCGCAGTAGCCGACTTGCAGCGCGTGGAAGCCGTCGGACGACAAGGGATCGCCGGCAGCCCCCAGCCGCGGCACCAGCTGGCCGAGCCGGTCCAGCATGCGCGCGCCCAGCCGCGCATCCCCATCGGCCGCTCGCAGCGTGGCGGCCTGGGCCAGGTCCTGCCAGCTGGCGCGCACCAGCCGGTGCGCCGCCGCGCGCGCGCCGAACGGGCGTACCGCCATCGACCACAGCGGCGCGAACAGCATGGCTGCGGCGCTGGCCAGGCAGGTATTGAAGGTGCCGAGGAAATCCGCATCGAACACGGTCTGCACGTTGGCGAACGAGGCCGTGTTGACCGACAGCAGCATCGCAATCAACTGGAAGCCGGGCCGCGCAATCAGCAGGCCAATGCCGAGATAGGGCAGCGCCAGCATCGCGGCCAGCGCTTCAAAGGTGTGCGCGTGCGGCACGACCAGGAACAGGTAGCCGCACGACACCAGCAGGCAGATCGTGCTCCAGCGCAGGAAGGCACCGGCCATGCGGCGCGGCTCGTCGATGGCCGCAAGGAAGCAGCAGGCGATCGATGCCACCGCGACCGCGCCGGCGCCGCCCTCCCAGCCCGAGAAGATCCACAGCAGCCCCGCGCAGAATACGGCCAGGCCGCTCGACACGGCGCCGAACAGCAGCATGCCGTGGTCGTGGTGATGGCCTGCAGCCTCCGGGGCCGCGTTGCCGCGCAGCTGCGGCGCGCCGGCGCTGCGGTCGCCTATGCCTTGCTGCAGGGCGCGGCATTCAGCGTACAACGCGCCCAGGCGCTGCAGCTGGTCCGCCGCCGTGGCGGCGAGGCTGGCTTGCCAGTCGACCTCGCCCGCGCGGCCATCGGCAAGCCAGCCGCCCGCGGCGACCGGAGGCGGCGTGGCAGCATCGGTCGCCAGCCAGGCGGTCGCCGCCGCCATGGCCTCGCGCACTGGCAACGGGATGCCGTCCGGATGGCCGCGCAGCGCGTGCAGCACGCTCTCCAGCGACGACAGCAGCGGCATCAGCATGGTCATGCGCTGGCGCAGCGCGCGGGCATGGCGCAGCGTGTGGCTGCCCTCAGTGTCATAGGCCAGCTGGCTGACCAGCTGGTCCAGCGCCAGGATGTCGGCAGCGAGCCGGTGGCGGCTGTCGTCGGCGCGCGGGCTGCCGGTGAGTATGTCCGATGCCCAGGCCGACGCGTCGGCCAGCCAGGTGGCTGCGCGGGACCGCAGCGCGGGCGCCACCTTGGCCGGGAAGACGACCGAGCCCACCAGCCCGGCGCAGACGATGCCGATCACGATTTCCTCGATCCGGGCCACGGCAATATCGAAGATCTGCGCCGGCGCGCTGACGGCCGGCAGCGCGACGATCGGCAGGGTGTAGGCCGCCAGCAGGTACACATAGCTGCGCGGCGTGCGCTGCAGCAGCGACAGGTACACCAGCACGGTGATCCACAGCGCGATCGCACCCATCAGCACGATCGGCATGTTGACCAGCTGCGGCACCGTGGCCACCGCGGCGGTGGCGCCCAGCATCGTGCCGGCCACGCGGTAGGCCGCCTTGGAACGGGTGGCGCCGGTCAGGGGATGGGAAACGAAGTACACCGTCGCCATGGCCCAGTAAGGCCGCGGCAGGCCCAGCGCCAGCGCGATATAGAGCGCCAGCATCGCGGCGGCGAATGCCTTCAGCGAGAACAGCCACTGTCGTGCATTCGGCCAGCTAGCCATGGAGCGGGGTCTTCAAGAAGAGTTGAGGGCACGCCGCGGCCTGCCGCTCCACGCTTCATTGGCGGCGCGGTTGGGCGGGGGCGATGTGTGGAAGCGAAGTGTAGCCAAACCTTTCGCATTCCATTCATGATTTAATATTGGCCTTTCCATTCCCTTTGTTCATGGGTGGCGAAACCGGCCTGCCGGCGGCCCGCCGTCCCTCAGCACCATGCCCATCGATATCCGCGCGCTGCGCTATTTCGTCGAGACTGCCCGGCTGCGCAGCTTTACTCAGGCCGCGGCCTCGCTGTTCGTCACCCAGTCGACCATCAGCAAGATGGTCAAGCAGCTTGAGGACGAGGTCGGCCAGCCGCTGCTGATCCGTGAAGGCAAGAGCGTGCGGCTGACCGACGTGGGCCGCGTGGTCTACGAGCGCGGGCAGGAGGCGCTGGGCGTGGTGCACCGGCTCACGCTGGAGGTGTCCGACCTGTCCTCGCTGGGCCGGGGGCAGCTGACCGTGGGGATCCCGCCGATGGTCAACCTGTTCTTTTCACCGGCGGTCAGCGCGTTCCGGCAGCGCTATCCCAACCTGTCGCTGACGCTGGACGAGCACGGCGGCCAGGTGGTGGAGCAGCTGGTGGCAAGCGGCGAGCTGGAGGTCGGCGCCACGGTGCTGCCGGGCGACAGTGGCCTGGCGCTGGAAACGCGCCAGTTCGGCCGCTACCCGATCTGGGCCGTGGGGCCGCGCAAGGCCGCGTGGGCGCGCGGGCGCACCGTCACGCTGGCGGCTCTGCGCGATGAGCCGCTGGTGATGCTGACAGATGACTTCTCGCTGACGCGCATGCTGCGGCAGGCGTTTCTGGAAGCACGCATCGAGCCGCGCGTGGTGGCGCGCAGCGGGCACTGGGATTTCCTGGCATCGATGGCGGCGGCGGGGCTGGGCACTACCTTCCTGCCGCAGCCGCTGGCTGAGCGCCTGCAGGGCCAGGACACACTGGCCATGGCGCGGCTGACCGCGCCGGCAATGGACTGGACCATGGCGCATATCTGGTCGCCGGGACGCTACCTGTCGCATGCGGCGCGGGCATGGCTGGCGGTTTGCGAAGAGGTGCTTGGGGGCGGAACGGGATCTTGAACCGGCGCGCTTGCGGCGGCCTCATTTCTTCAGGCACTGGTCCGGCAGGATATCGAGCAAGACCAGCGATTTCTGCCCGGCCACGTAGTGGTAGCGCAGCCTGACCCCCAGCTTGCCGAGCACCGGCACATCCGGGTTGCGGCAGATGCCGCGCTCCAGGATAGGCTTGGCCGTCGCCATGAACTCGCGGGTATCGTCACGCGCCGCATCCACCCCCGAAACCTTCAGCTGGAACTCGACGATCTTGCCCGGCCGCGTCATGCAGCCGTCGAAGCGGGTGGTGTCGTCCAGGTCCACCGGGCCGGCGCGCATCAGCTCCTGGCAGGCCATGCGCAGCTCACGGTCGACATCGCCCGCGGTCAGGCGGGTCACGCCGTTCATGCCCGTAGGCTTGCCGCGCACCGTGCCCAGCAGCAGCGTGGCCAGCCCGGACAGTTGCGGGGACGGCGCAGGCGTGGCGGCCACGGTGGCGGAAACGGCAAGTGGCCCGGCCAGCAGGGACAGGCCCAGGCACACAGCGGCATTGCGCAAAGGATGGTGGTCGGGGACGGCGGGGGCAGCGGGGGCAGGGCGCATGACGCAACGGGAACAGGATTGCATGGGGTTCGCGCTGCTACTTTAGCCTTGGCGCCTTGCCGCCGTTGTCAGGCGTTGTCCTACGGCGCAACGGTGGCTTGCCCTGGCGGCCGCGGCATGCCAGTGAAGGAGAGCGTAGAATCCGGGTCGCCAAGACCTGATCGAAGTCCCGAGTCCCGCCATGTCCGTGCAGATCCGCCCAGAAGCACCGTCCGACGCCGACGCCATTGCCCGGCTGACCACCGCCGCCTTCCTGACGGCGCCGCATACCAGCCACACCGAGGCGTTCGTGGTCAATGCGCTGCGCCGCGCCGGCCAGCTGACGGTGTCGCTGGTGGCACAGGCAGGCGATGAACTGGTGGGACACGTGGCGATTTCGCCGGTTACGGTCTCATCCGGCGCGACCGGCTGGTACGGACTGGGCCCGATCTCGGTGGCGCCGGACCTGCAGGGGCAGGGCATTGGCTCGCAACTGATGCGCGCGTCGCTGGACCAGCTGCGCCGCCTTGGCGCCGCCGGCTGCGTGGTGCTGGGCGATCCCGGCTACTACGGCCGCTTCGGCTTTGCCGCGCGGCCCGGGCTGGTGCTGGACGGCGTGCCACCCGAGTACTTCCAGGCACTGGCGTTCGACGGCGGCTATCCGGCGGGCAGCGTGCAATACCACGACGCCTTCAACGCCACCGCCTGACGGGCGGGCGCTCAGAGCTCCAGCACCAGCCGGCCGCCGCCACAGGCGCGCGAGCAGCACGCCATCATGCGCTGGTTGGCCTCGCGCTCGCTGCGCGTGAGCACCACGTCGCGATGGTCGACCTGGCCGGCCAGCACGCGCACCTCGCAGGACCCGCACAGGCCTTCCTCGCAATCGCTCTGCACATCGATATTGGCGCCGCGCAGCGCGCTCAGCAGGGTCTGGCCGGCCGGGACTTCCATGACCAGGCCGGAGTCCTTCAGCTCGACGGAAAAGGGCAGTTCCTTCGACGCATCCAGCGTGCCCAGCTTCGATACGAAGTGCTCCACTCGCAGCGCATCTTCCGGCCACGCCGCGCAGCTCTCGGCCAGCGCATCCAGCATGCGCTGCGGGCCGCAGGCGTAGATCTGGGTGCGCGGGTCCGGCCGCGCCAGCAGCTTGCCGAAGTCGGCGCGCTGGCCTTCATCGCTGGCGTGGACGTGCAGCCGCGCACCGTGCAGGGCCTGCAGTTCATCCAGCATCGCCATCGCCTGGCGCGAACGGCCGCAGTAGTGGAATTCGTAGTCGATGCCAAGCGCACGGGCGCGCCGCGCCATCGCGCTGACCGGCGTGATGCCGATGCCGCCGGCGATAAAGATCGCGCGTCCGCAGCCTTCATCGAAGCGGAAGTGATTGCGCGGCCCGCGGATGCGCAGGCGGTCGCCGGCCTGGACGCTGCCATGCACCCAGGCCGAGCCGCCGCGGCTGTCGGGGTCGCGCAGCACGGCAATTTCCAGCGCCCCGGTGTCGTCCGGATCGCCGCACAGCGAATACTGGCGCGACAGCCCGGTATCGCCGCATTCCACGTCGATATGCGAGCCCGGCGCCCAGCGCGGCAGCGGCTTGCCGTCAGGCGCCGCCAGCCGCAGCCGGACCACGCCGTCGGCGGCGGGCGTGACGCGCTCGACCACCACCGTGCGGGCGATGGTGTGCGCGGACGGTTCGCCGATGCGCACCGGCTGGTGCACCTCGAGCAGGGCCGGGTCGCGGCGCTCGGGGTTCTGCGCGGGGTCCCATTCCACCAGCAGGTGCTCAGGGCCGCGGAACGAGGTGTTGGGCACATAGGTGAAGGTCTGCTCGGCCAGGCGCATATGCGGCAGCCGGCGTGTCAGCTCCTCCAGGAAGACCTGCATCTCCATGCGCGCCAGGTTCTTGCCCATGCACTGGTGCGAGCCGTAGCCAAAGGTCAGCTGTTCGCTGGCGTTGTCGCGGCGGATATCGAACAGGTCGGCATCGGCGAAATGGCGCTCGTCATGGTTTGCCGAAGACGTGACGATCAGCAGCTTGCTGCCCGCCGGCAGGCGGATGCCGCCGACCTCGGCGTCGCGCGTCACCAGCCGCCGCCATGCGGCGACGGAGCCGTTGTGGCGCAGGCATTCTTCCACCGCGTTGGGGATCAGCGATGGGTCGTCGCAGATCTCGCGCCATGCATCCGGATGCTGCAGCAGCAGCTTGATGGCATTGGCCGAGGCGTTGGCGGTGGTCTCGTGCGCGGCAACGATGCCGGCCATCATCATCGAATGCAGGTAGGAGTCGGTGACGACATCGGGCAGTTCTTTCTGCTTGCGCAGGCCGTACTGCATCCAGCCCGGGCCGGACGGGTCCTCGCGCATCTTGTCCAGGATGCGGCCCGCCAGCTGCCAGAAATTGCCCACGGCATGCGCCACCGCCACCTGTTCCTCCGGCTTCGGCCGGCCCCAGGTGTTGACGGTATGGGCGATGGAGTACTGGCGCAGCAGGTCCATGTCCTCTTCGGGCACGCCCAGGAAATGCAGGGCCACGGTCAGCGGCACTTCCCACAGCATCTGGTCGACCAGGTCGGCGCGGCCATCGTCGATAAAGCGGTCGACATACTCGCGCGCCAGGCGGCGCACCAGCGGCTCATGGTGCGCCAGTTCCGCGGGCGTGAAGGGCGCCATCAGCGCGCGCCGGCGCGGCATGTGGGCGGGCTCGTCCTCGTTGACCAGCGTGCGGTTCATGGCATAGCCGTAGGAGGCCAGCACGGCATTGGCCTCGTCGCCGGTGGGCGTGATCTTCTCCAGCGCGATTGACGGGCTGAAGGTCAGGTTGTCGCGGAAGATCGCCTTGATGTCTTCATAGCGCGTGACCACCCAGTAGCCCAGCCTGGGGCTGTAGAACACCGGCTCCTGCTCGCGCGACCAGCGCACGTATTCGGGCGGATCCTGCTGGTAGCCGTCGCCGAAGGGATCGAATTGCGCCGCGTTGTGGCTGACCGGGCAGCCGTTGGGCGCGGTCAAGGCGCTGTGGTCGATCGGGCAGCCGCTGCGCGCGGCGCTGGGGGAGGGGTTGGCCATGCTGCGTACTCCTGGCGAAAAACAGGGCCGTCCGGTCAGGGCCGGACGGCCATTCGGTGTTGCGGCCGGACTCAATTGTCCAGCGTGATCTTCAGGTCGCGGATCAGCTTGGTCCAGCGGGTGGACTCGCTGCGCAGCAGCTCGCTGAACTGAGCCGGCGAGTTGCCGACCGGCTCAACGCCGAAGTCCACCAGCCGCTTGTTGACAGCGGGCTCGCGGATTGCCGCGACCACGTCCTTGTTCAGCGTGTTGACCACCTCCGGCGGCGTGCCGGCCGGCACCACCATGCCCACCAGCGCGGCAGCTTCCACGCGCGGGTAGCCCAGTTCGGCAAAGGTCGGCACGTCGGGCAGCTGCGGCAGCCGGGTGGCATTGGCCACCGCCAGCGGCCGGACCTTTCCGCCCTTGATAAAGCCGGCGCCGGCGGCGTAGTCCACCATCATCGCCACCACCTGTCCGGCGGCCACGTCCGACAGCGCCGGCGCGGCGCCGCGGTAGGGGGCATGCGTCATCGACAGGCCGGCTTCCACCTTCAGCAGCTCCATCGCCAGGTGGTGCGGGCTGCCCGCGCCGGCCGAGCCGTAATTGATGCCGCCCTGGGTGGCCTTGGTCTGGGCGATGAATTCCTTGGCGCTCTTGACCGGGCTGGCCGCGCCGACCACCAGGATCATCGGGAAGCGGCCCAGCAGCGTCACCGGAGCCAGGTCCTTGCCAGGGTTGTAGGAGAGCGATTTGTACAGCACCGGGTTGAACACCAGCGTGCCGTTGTCGGCCGACAGCACGGTATAGCCGTCGGCGGCCGAGCGCGCCGTCTCGGCCGCGCCGATGGCGGTATTGCCGCCCGGCTTGTTGTCCACCACCACCGGCTGGCCGACCTTGGCCGACAGCCCCTGGCCGATGGTGCGCGCCAGGAAGTCCGAGCCGCCGCCGGCGGCGTAGGGGACGATCCAGCGGATCGGCTTGGCAGGGTAGGCGTCGGCGGCATGCGCGGGGGCGGCGGCCAGCATCGGCAGGGCCAGCGCGCCAATGGCCAGGCGCTTGAAGTTGAGGCGGGGCATGGGGGCTTGTCTCCTTGTTGGTCAGCCCGGTGTATGGCACCGGTGTTTCTATTTCGCGTAAATCATATACGCATTGCGTAATGATTGAATGCGGGTTAACCTTGAACTGTCCTGCAGCGGCCGCATGGCTTGATCCGCCTTCCATGTGATGACCGCTCACCGTTTGCCGGATCTTCCCGCCATGCCCCGACCGAAAGCTGCCCAACCTCCGATCGAACCCGCCGACGCGCCCCGCACGCGCGAACGCCGCCAGCGCGTGCAATCGGCGGTCACCGGCATGGCCGTGCTCAAGGGACTGGCCCGGCTGGGCGGACGCGCCAGCCTGACCGGGCTGGCCGCGCATATCGACGAAAGCCCGGCCAAGGTGCACCGCTACCTGGTCAGCCTGGTGGAAGAGGGGCTGGTGGCGCAGGAGACGGGCACGCAGCAATACCACCTGGGCTTCGAGGCGCTGCAGATCGGCATGGCGGCGATGCGCCAGGCCGATCCGATCCGGCTGGCCGAAGCCTCGCTGGTACGCCTGCGTGAAGCGCTGGAGGTGACCTGCTTTGTCGCGGTGATGGGCAACAAGGGGCCGACCATCATGCGCTTTGAGGAACCGGGTTTGCCGGTGACGGTGAATGTGCGCGCGGGCTCGGTGATGCCATTGCTGTGGTCGGCCACCGGGCGCGTGTTCCTGGGCCTGCTCGATGAAAAGCGCGTGCATTCCCAGGCCGAGGAGGAGCTGGCCGCGGCAAGTCCGGCGCGGCTGGCGTTGCTCGATGGCAAAGACCCCATCGGCGCGCTGCGCCGCGCGGTGCAGGCCGACGACTGCGCCTGGGTGCGCGACACCAACCTGACCGGCATCAGCGCCGTGGCGGCGCCGGTGCGCGACTACACCGGGCGCGTCTGCGCGGTGCTGACGGCGCTGGGCGCCACCGGCGGCTTTGATCCCGCCATCGACGGGCCCATCGGCAGCGCCGTGCGGCGCGAGGCGCGCGCGGTCAGCACGGCGCTGGGGTTCAACCCCGGGGCCTGATCCGATCGCTCAGCGGGTGAAGCCGCCATCGGCCAGCAGCGAACGGCCGTAGCCAGCGCTACTGTGTTGCCGGCCTGACCGGACGCAGGCTCGTACAAGCGATGACCGAGATTGCGCTCGATTTCCTGTTCAGATCAGCAGTCTGGCGGAGGCGCACCGGAATTTTACGAATCCGGGCCAATCCTCCTTATGCCACCTCGCGCAGCGCGGTTTCGCGCGGCATGGCGGCATCGCCAACGTGCCGCACCGACGGATACCCCGCCGCAAACACCAGCCTCCCGCCAGACCAGGTATGCGTGACCATCGGCTGGCCTGCCACGCCGGACACGGCGATCACGTCCGCGCGCAGCCCCGGCGCCAGGCGCCCGCGGTCGTCCAGCAGGCAGGCGTCGGCTGGATTGACGGTGACCAGCGCCAGCGCCTGGTTCAGCGGCAGGTCGGCCAGGCGCGCGGCGGCATACGCGGCGGCGATCAGCGTGGACGGCTGGTAGTCCGAGCACAGGATGGTGCCCACGCCGGCGTGAATGGCGTCGATGGCGCGCATCGAGCCGCTCTGGCTCTTGCCGCGCAGCACGTTGGGCGCGCCCAGGATGGTCGGCAGCGCCTGGGCGCACGCGGCTTGCGCGGTTTCCAGGTTGATCGGGAACTCGCTCATGCGCACGCCCAGCGCGCGCATGGCGGCGATGCGCTGCGGCGAATCGTCGTCATGGCTGGCGGTGGGGATGCCCAGCGCATGCGCCCTGGCCACCAGCCGGTTGACACGCTCATGCGCGCCTTCCAGCGCGGCGGCCTTCTTGTCGGCCGCATCGGCGGCTTGCTCGCGGCTCATGCCGTGGTTGCCCATCATGTAGGCCAGGTAGGCATCCATGGTCTTGAACTGGCCCTGGCCCGGCGAGTGGTCCATCACGGACAGCAGGTCGACCACGCCCTCGGCCATCAGGGATTCCAGCACCGGCACGGCGCTGGAATCGGTGACTTCGTAGCGGCAATGGATGCGGTTGTCGACCAGGCTGTGGCGGCGATACGCGGCCAGGGTGCGCACCAGCGTGGCCGCGGTATCGACATTGCGCACGCCGAACTGGTTGCCCGCGAACGACAGCGCGTGGTACGGCGTGGTGATGCCGGCCGCGGCGTTGCGGCGGTCGACCTGAGCCACGGCAAAGTCCAGTGGGAACAGCACGCTGGCGCGCGGTTCGACTTCCTTCTCGATGGCGTCGCAATGCACGTCGACCAGGCCCGGCATCACGGAGTGGCCATGCAGGTCGATCACGGTGGCGTGGGTGGGGACCGCTGCGGGTGCCGGTTCGATGGCGGCGATGCGACCATCTTCGATCAGCAGCGCGCTGTCGTGCAGCACGCGGTCCGGCAGCACCAGGGTGGCGTGCGTCAGGTAGGTAGCAGACATGTCCGGCTCCGTTCTGGGATCAAATCAGGCAAGGGCGCTAGCGGGTTGCAGCGGCAGCAGGCGCGTGGCCACGGCATCGCGCACGGCTTCATCGTGGAAGATGCCGATCAGCGCGCGGCCTTCGGCCAAGGCTTCGCGGATCAGCTCGACCACCACGGCGCGGTTGTCGGCGTCCAGCGAGGCGGTGGGCTCGTCCAGCAGCAGGATCGGGTGGCCGCCGATCAGCCCGCGCGCGATGTTCACGCGCTGCTGCTCGCCGCCGGAGAAAGTGGCCGGCGGCAGGTCCCACAGCCGGCGCGGCAGGTTCAGCCGTGCCAGCAGTTCTGCCGCGCGGGCGCGGGCCTCCTCATGGCTGGCGCCGCGCTGCTGCAGCGGATCGGCCACCACGTCGAGCGCGCCGACGCGCGGAATCGCGCGCAGGAACTGGCTGACATAGCCGATCACGTCGCGGCGCAACTTCAGCACGCGTTGTTCTGGGGCGTGGGTCAGCTCGACCCACGGCTCGCCCTCGGCGCTGGTATCGCGCAGGCGGATGCTGCCTTCGGTGGCCAGGTAGTTGCCGTACAGGCAGCGCAGCAGCGTGCTCTTGCCGGTGCCGGAGGGCCCGGACAGCACCAGGCATTCGCCGCGGGTGGCATCGAAATCCATCGCGCGCAGCACCGGCAGGCGGATGCCGCCCTGGTTGTGCAGCGTAAACATCTTGCCGAGGCCGCGGACCTCGACCAGTTTCTGGGGGTGGTGTTCTGCGTGCATCGTCGTCAGCCCTGCAGGATGGAAGAGACCAGCAACTGCGTGTACGGGTGCTGCGGGTCGTCGAGGATCTGGTCGGTCAGGCCTTGCTCCACCACGCGGCCGCCTTGCATGACCAGCGTGCGGTGCGCGAGCAGGCGCGCCACGGCCAGGTCGTGCGTGACCAGCACGGCGGCGAGGCCCAGGTCCGCCACCAGGCGGCGCAGCAGGTCTAGCAGGCGGGCCTGCACCGACACGTCCAGCGATGCGGTGGGCTCGTCCATGAACACCAGGCGCGGGTGCGTGACCAGGTTGCGCGCGATCTGCAAACGCTGCTGCATGCCGCCGGAGAAGGTGCCGGGCACGTCGTCCAGCCGGGCCAGGTCGATCTCCATCTTCTCCAGCCAGGTGCCGGCGACCTCGCGCAGGTTGCCGTAGTGGCGCTCGCCCACGGCCATCAGGCGCTCGGCGATATTGGCGCCGGCGCTGACCTGCATGCGCAGGCCGTCGCGCGCATGCTGGCGCACGAAGCCCCAGTCGGTGCGGGCCAGCAGCCGCAGGCGCGCGCTGGACAGCGTGGCCAGGTCGGTCAGGCCGGACTCGCGCATGTCGTAGCTGACGCTGCCGCGCTGCGCCGGCGCCTGCATCGACAAGGCCTGCAGCAACGTACTCTTGCCGGAGCCCGATTCGCCCACCACGCACAGCACCTCGCCCGGGTACAGGTCGAAGCTGACGTCATGGCAGCCGTGCAGGCCGTCCCAGGTGCGCGTCAGGTTGCGCACCGACAGCAGCGGGGTGGCGCTCATCGGGCACCTCCGGCAGCGGCCTTGACGGCCTGGGCCGCCTGGCGGTCGGCGCAGTATTCGGTGTCGGAGCACACGAACAGTCGCGTGCCGGCGTCATCGGTGATGATCTCGTCCAGGTAGCTGTCGGTAGCGCCGCACTGGGCGCAGCAGCTGGACCACTTTTCCACCGTGAAGGGATGGTCGGCGAAGTCCAGGCTCCTGACCGCGGTGTACGGCGGCACGGCATAGACGCGCTTCTCGCGCCCGGCGCCGAACAGCATCAGCGCGGGGCTGCGGTCGAGCTTGGGATTGTCGAACTTGGGGATCGGCGACGGCCGCATCATGTAGCGCTGGTTGACGATCACGGGGTAGTCGTAGGTGGTGGCGATATGGCCGTGATGCGCGATGTCCTCATACAGCTTGACGTGCATCGCGCCGTACTCGGCCAGTGCGTGCATGGTGCGGGTCTCGCCCTCGCTCGGCTCCAGCCAGCGTAGCGGCTCGGGGATCGGCACCTGGAACACCATGGTCTGGCCCGCGTGCAACGGCGTTTCCGGAATCCGGTGACGGGTCTGGATGATGCTGGCCTCGGCGGTGCGCTCGGTGGTCTGCACGCCGGTGACGCGGCCGAAGAAGCGGCGGATATTGATGGCGTTGGTGGTGTCGTCCGAGCCCTGGTCGATCACCTTGAGCACATCATCCTTGCCGATGATCGCGGCCGTCACCTGGATGCCGCCCGTGCCCCAGCCATAGGGCAGCGGCATTTCGCGGCTGCCGAAGGGTACCTGGTAGCCGGGAATCGCCACGGCCTTGAGCAGCGCGCGGCGCAGCATCCGCTTGGTCGACTCGTCCAGGTAGCCGAAGTTGTAGTGGTCATCGCGGGCAATGCCCGTTGCCATGGTGGTGTCGGGGGTGGTCATGCCAGCGTCTCCTCTTGCGGTTGCGCCTGCACGGTAGCGGTCACGGCGCCATCCTGTTCCGCACGCAGCCGGCGCAGCAGTTCGAGGTTGGCCTGGAAGTCCACGTAGTGGGGCAGCTTCAGGTGCTGCACGAAGCCGGAGGCCTCGACGTTGTCGCTGTGGTACAGCATGAATTCGATATCGTTGGCCGGGGCGTCGGCGGCCTCGCCCAGTTCTTCGGCGCGCATGGCGCGGTCAGCCAGCGCCATCGACATGGCCTTGCGCTCGTTGTAGCCGAACACCAGCCCGTAGCCGCGCGTGAAGCGCGGGGCTTCGTCGGCATTGCCGGCGAACTGGCTCACCATCTGGCATTCGGTCAGCTCGATCTCGCCGATGGTGACGGCGAAGCCAAGCTCTTCCACGAACAGTTCGACCTCGGCCGCGCCGAAGCGGATCTCGGCCGCGAACGGGTGCGAGTTGCCGTAGCCGCGCTGGGTGGAATAGCCCATCGACAGCAGGAAACCCTCATCGGCGCGCGCCAGGTTCTGCAAGCGCGCGGCGCGGTTGGCGGGGAAGCTCAGCGGCTCGCGCGTCAGGTCGGGCGGCGTGGGGTCGCCCGCGGGAATCTGGTCGGCTTCGACCAGTTCATCCGCTTCCAGCAGGCCGGTCACGCGCGGCATGCTGGCGGCGAGGGGTTCGGGCGAGGGCGGCAGCGGCTCGGGGTCGCGGCCGGCTTCGAGCGTGAAATCCAGCAGGCGCTGGGTGTAGTCGTAGGTCGGCCCCAGCACCTGGCCGCCCGGCACGTCCTTGAACGTGGACGAGATCCGGCGCTGCAGGCGCATCGCGCCGGTATCCACCGGCTGGGTATAGCCGAAGCGCGCCAGCGTGGTGCGATAGGCGCGCAGCAGGAAGATCGCCTCGATCTGGTCACCAGCGGCCTGTTTCAGGGCCAGCGCGGCCAGGTGCGGGTCGTACAGCGAGCCCTCGGCCATCACGCGCGACACCGCCAGCGGCATCTGTTCGCGGATCTGCGCCAGCGTGAGTTCCGGCACCGCGGTATCGCCGCGGCGGTAGGCATCGAGCATCCGGTAGGAATTGAGGATGGCGCGCTCGCCACCTTTGACGGCTACATACATGTCAGTCCTCCACCAGCGTGGTGCGCGTCAGCGCGCAGAATCGGTCGCCGCTGGCCAGCAGCAGGTCCACGCCGAGCGGGAAGCCGGCGTTGTTGGCGCGCCAGCCGGCGCGGAAGTCCGCGGGCAGCCCCGCCACGCGCAGCACCTGCGTGGTTTCGATGCCGGGGCCGCGCAGCGTGAGGGTGTCGCCTTCGGCAAGCGAGGCCACCTCCACCAGCAGCGTGGCCGAGCGGTCGGGGAAGGCCGGGTCGCCTTGCGCGCAATCCGCCAGTGCCGGTACGGCATAGCCGGCGGGCACGCAGACAAAGGCGGCGGTGCCGACATCGTCGGTCAGCGGGCAGCCGCAATGGAAGCGCAGGAACGCGCGCGCCGCGGCGGGCACGCCGGCAGGCAGCCAGACCGGGGTATCGGGATCGGCCAGCGTCAGCAGCAGCGCCGCCAGCGCGGGCGACAGGCCGCCGGGCAGGCCGCTGGCCACGGGCAGCGTCTGCAGCCGGCCCGGATGGGCAAACGCCTGCAGCGCGGCGCGGAAGACCTGCTGGGCGTCGTCGACCGGGTTGTTGAAACCCGGCAGCAGCGAGGCGGCCGGGGCGGACAGGATCGGTTGCATGGCAGTCATTTCAGTCCTCTCCCCGGACCATGGTGAAGAACTCGACGCGGGTCTGGGCGACGGTGGCTGCTGCGTGTGCGGCGCGCTGCGCCTGCGTGCTTGCCAACGGCGCCAGCACGAACTCCTGCACGCGCTGGTGCCAGGCCGGGCGTTGCAGCAGCGCGTCCAGCACCGCGGCCTGTTCGGCGTGGCGGGCGCTGCGGCCCTGGATATAGGCCACGCCTGCAGCGGCCCCGGCAGCGCCGTCTTCCAGCACGACCGCGCAGCGCGTGACCGTGATTTCCCCCAGGTTGAACTGGGCACCGGTACCGCCTGCGCGGGCCCGGACCATGGCCATGCCGGACTCCGGCTTGCGCAGCAGCCGGTAGGCCGGCAGCGCTTGCGCCTGGCCAAGCCGCTGGTAAGCGCCGTCGAGCGCGTCGGCGGGCGCCGTCGCCAGGATCCGGAGCCAGGCGGCGCGGGCGGCATGGGCCTGCGCGGTTTCGCTTTGCATCATCACCCCTATACGTCTATACGTTTAGATGTCACTGCTTGAACACGCAGCTACTAGACCACAGGCAGATGAACGTTTCATGACGGGGCGGGGCATTGCTCGGGCACCCCGCCATCGCGGCGCGGTTGAGGCACAATCGCATGGCAATGGTGAACGCTTGATGACAAGAGGGCAGCGCGAGATGTCTGATCGAGAAGTGGAACGGGGTTCCGGCGTGGCGGTATGGCGCCAGATTGGCGAGGCGCTGGCGGACGACATCCGCAAGAAGCTGTACCTGCCCGGCGAACAGCTGCCCCCTGAGCCTGAACTGGCCACGCGCTTCGCGGTCAACCGCCACACCATCCGCCGCGCCATGGGCGAGCTGGAGTTGAGCGGCCTGGTGCGGATCGAGCAGGGCCGCGGCACCTTCGTGCAGGAGCATGCGATCGACTACGCGATCGGGCGCCGCACGCGCTTCTCGCAAAACCTGGCCGCACAGGGCATGCGCGGACATGCCGAGATCATCGACAGCCAGGTGGTGCGCGCGCCGGAAGTGGCAAAGCAACTGGGCCTGGCGCGCACGGCGGAGATCCTGCACGTGCAGATGATCGGCAAGGCCGAAGAGCGCACCATCGACGTTGCCGAGCATTACTTTGACCTCAAGCGCTTCCCGGGCATCGACGAGGTGCTGCGCGCCAGGCAATCGGTATCGCGCGCGCTGGCGCATTTCGGCATTGCCGACTACACGCGCAAGTGGTCGCGCATCACGGCGGCCATGCCCAGCGCCCCGGTGGCGCGCCTGCTGAACCAGCCGAAGACGCGCCCGGTGCTGCAGGTGGAGGCGCTGAACGTTGATATCGACGGGGCGCCGGTGCAGTACAGCGTGGTGCGGTTTGCGGGGGACTGGGTGCAGCTGACGGTTTCCGACAGTGATTGAGGCGGAGCGACGTGGCATTGGTCTAGACATCCGGCTGTCATCTGCCTGCGCTAAGGTGTCTGCGGTCCAGACCACAAAACCAGGGCAGTCGCCGCCGCCGGGCGCCGGGCGCCGCTGGTAACCTTGCCGCATGACCTTGCCAGCGCACCGTTACGCCATCTACCTGGCGCCCTCAGATCCGTTCCGCACGTTTGGCAGCCAGTGGCTCGGCCGCGACGCCGATACCGGCGCCGCGCTGCCCGCGCCGGCGGGCATGGCGGCGCCGCCCGACGAATGGGTCAAGGCCCCGGCGCGCTACGGCCTGCATGCCACGCTGAAGCCGCCGTTCCGGCTTGTGCAGGGCAGCAACGGGCCGATGCTCGACGCCGCTGCGCGTGACTTCGCGCGTGGCCGCGAGGCATTCGACGCACCGCTGGCGCTGTGTGCGCTGCGGGGTTTTGTGGCGTGGTGCCTGGCCGATGGCGGATCGCCACCGATGCAGGCGCTCGCCGATGCCTGCGTACTGGCATTCGAGCGCTTCCGCGCGCCGCCCACGGCCGAAGAACTCGGCCGGCGCAAACCGGACCAGTTGACCGACGAAGAGCGCCGCATGCTCGACGCATGGGGCTACCCGTATGTATTCGGTACCTTCGTCTTCCATATCACGCTGACTGGCATGCTTGATACTGCCGGCCAGCGCGCCGCCCTCGAGCGCCTGGGGGCCGCGAGCGGCAAGCTGCTGCAGGCGCCGCTTCATGTGGACGGGATCAGCGTATTCGTGCAGCCGGAGCCGGGCGACGACTTTATCGTTGCCCGCCACTACGGATTCAACGGCAGCACCACCGACGGCGCCGGCGCGGCGTACCTGGACGCATGAACGCACATGGCGCGGCCGACGGACACGGCCTGTTCTACCTGATGGGGCCGTCCGGCAGCGGCAAGGACTCGCTGCTGCGCGCGCTGCGCGAACGCCTCGGGCCGGACCACCGCATCGTCATCGCGCATCGCTATATCACCCGCGAGGCCGATGCCAACGAGGCCTCCGTTGCGCTGACCACGGATGAGTTCCGGCGCCGCCAGGCGCTCGGCTGCCTGGCGCTGGACTGGCACAGCCACGGGCTCCATTACGGCATCGGCATCGAGATCGAGCAGTGGCTGGCCAGGGGGCTGACGGTGATCGTCAATGGCTCGCGCGAGTACCTGCCCCAAGCCGTAGCGCGCTACCCGAAGCTGTGCGCCGTGCATGTGCGCGTCCGGCCGGAGGTGCTGGCCACGCGGCTGCGCCAGCGTGGCCGCGAGTCGGAAGAAGCGATTGCCCGGCGCCTGGCGCGCGCGGCGCAGGCCTTCACCGTGCCGGCAGGGTGCCGCCTGGTCGAGTTCGACAATAGCGGCGCCCTGGAAACCGCGGCGGAGGCGTTCGCGCGGCTGGTTGGGGCTACCTCCGATAGCGCAACATTAAGCTGATAAGGCCGTGCCGAAGCGAAGCTTCCGGCACGGCCTTGCCATCAGAGTTCGATGCTGAAACTGATGCCGTGCTCGGTGAACCCGAGCCGGCGATAGAACTGGTGGGCCTGCAGGCGCCGCGCGTTGGACGACAGCACCAGCTTGGCCGCCCCGGCCTCGCGGGCCAGGCGCATCGCTTCGCGCATCATCGCCTTGCCGACGCCCCTGCCGCGCGCGGACGGCGCCACCACCACGGCCTCGACAATGGCCTCGGGACGCCCGTCGTGGACCATCACGGGAAATACCAGCAGGCTGAAGGTGCCCAGCGGCACCTCGTCCTCGTCCACCATCATGTAACAGCGGTAGTCCGGATAGCGGCGCATGGTCGCGTAGCGCTCGCGCATGGTGGCCAGCGGCAGCGGCGCTTCATCGTCCATCGCGGCCAGCAGCGCGGACAGGTGCCGCAGTTCCGCGTCGGAACCGCGCACTTCACGCAGGGTAAGCACGGCTTCAGCGATGGTGTTCATGCGCCAGTCCGCGCGCAACGCGCGGCCATGTCCAGGTAGTGCGCCAGCCGCGGCGTGGCCAGGCCGACCACCTTGGCGAGGTCGTCGTAGCGGCGCAGGCGCACCGCGGCAGCGGCGTGGCGGCTGGCGGTGAACGCTTCGGCCTGTGCGGCGCCGAACGGACCGCCTTGCAGCGCCAGGCTTTGCGCTGAAGCCGGTGACAAGGTGGCGAAGTACGCCGGATCGGCCGCGCACAGATAGCGCTTGGCCGCTACGTGCAGCCGCACGGGTTCTGTCACTTCGTCACCGAACAGTTCTGCCAGCGCATCGGCGGCGGCCTCCTGGTGGCGCATGTCGGTGGTGGTGCTTTCGGCCAGCAGCAGGTGGCCAACGTCGTGGAGCAGGGCCGCGACGATCAGCGGCTCGGGCTCGCCGGCCTGCTCGGCCAGTTGCGCGCACTGCAGCGCGTGCGCGGTCTGGCTGATGGCTTCGCCGCCGTACCAGGCATTGCCATGGTCGGCAAACAGCGTTTCGATGCGGGACAGGTTCAGCATGATGTCAGACCAGTACCTTGCGGATTTGTGCGGAGATGATGTCGATGGCCGAGACGAACAGGATGATGATGATCATCACGGCACAGGTCTGCCCATACTGGAAGCTGCGGATGATCTCCCACAGCACGGTGCCGATGCCGCCGGCGCCGACGATGCCAACCACCGAGGCCGAGCGCACGTTGGACTCGAAGCGGTACAGCGCGAACGACAGCCACAGCGGCAGCACTTGCGGAATCACTCCATAGACGATCTCCTCGATCGGGCCGGCGCCGGTGGCGCGCACGCCTTCCACCGGGCGCGGGTCGATGGCCTCGACGGCTTCGGCGAACAGCTTGGCCAGCACGCCGGTGGTGTGGATCCAGATCGCCAGCACGCCGGCAAACGGGCCCAGACCGACGGCCACGATGAACAGCATGGCGAACACCATCTCATTGATGGCGCGGCAAGCGTCCATGATGCGGCGTGCGGGCTGGTAGGCCCACGCCGGGACGATATTGGCCGAGCACAGCAGGCCCAGCGGCACCGCCATCACCACGGCCAGGGCGGTGCCCCACAGCGCGATCTGCACGGTGACGAGCATCTCGTCCAGGTAGTGCCGCCAGTCGCGGAAATCGGGCGGGAAGAAATCGGCGGCAAATTTCGCCATATTGTCCGAGTCGCGCAGCAGGTCCAGCGGGCGCATGTCGGCCCCCTGCCAGGACAGGGCGAGCATGGCCAGCAGGACTGCCCAGGTCAGCATCACGGCAAGGGAAGTGCGCGGCGGGCGCACGTTGCTTTGGGGCGTGGGAGGCAGGCCGGGCCTGGCGGTGACAGTCATGGGGAATCCGGAATCAAGCGGGGAACGAAAGCGATGCGGGGCCGGCGGCGGGGGGCCGCCGGCCTCGTCGGGATGGGCTTATTGCGTGCTGATGGCGTTGCCGGCGGCCTTGTCCAGCTCGGCCAGGCGGCGGGTCACCTCGGCCAGCCGCTTTTCCTTGTCGGCAGCGGCCAGGGTGGTGTCCGATTCGATCTTCGCCTTTTCTCGGGCCAGTTCGATCTGGCGGATCGGCACCAGCTGCGCATCGCTGGCGGTGCGGAAGCCCTGGTAGGTCAGGGTGGCCAGCACCTGCTTTTCACGGGCGGCGTCTGCGCCCTTGCCGTAGTTGGCGAAGAAGGCCTGGATCTTCTTCTTCACCTCCGGCGGCAGGTCCTTGCGATAGACCATCGGATCGGCCGGGATCAGCGGCGACTTCCACAGCACCCGCACCTGGTCATAGGCGTTCTTGCCGGTGTTGATGCGATAGCGCTCCATGTTCTCGGTGTTGTTCACCGCCACATCGACCTGCTTGTTCAGCACCGACAGCAGGTTGGTCTCGTGGTTGCCGATGCGCACGGCCTTGAACAGCGTCTTGGGCTCGACCTTGTTGGCGGTCCACAGGTAGAAGCCCGGCACGGCCGTGCCCGAGGTGGAATTGGGGTCGCCGGCGCCGTAGCTGAGGTCCTTGCCGCGCTTGATCACGTCTTCGACGCTCTTCAGGTCGCTGTCCTTGTTGACGATCAGCACCGACCAGTAGCCCGGGTTGCCGTCCTTGTCGATCACCGAGGCAAAGACCTCGCCGTTGGCACGGTCCACGGCCTCCATGGCCGACTTGTTGCCGAACCAGGCGATCTGCACCTTGTTGAAGCGCATGCCCTCGATGATGCCGGCGTAGTCGGACGCAAAGAAGGGCTTGACGGGTACACCCAGCGTCTTGCTGAGATCGTCGATCAGCGGCTGCCAGGCGGACTTCAGGTTCGACGACGATTCGGTCGAGATAAAGCCGATGTTCAGGCTCTTGGCGTCCTGCGCGAAGGCGGGCAGGGCGACCACGCCCGAAGCCACGACGGCGAGAAAGGTTCTGCGAAGCATGGACAACTCCGGTGGGAAGCGGTTCTGGGATAAAGCGGTCTGGACAGGCGGCCGTTCAGGCGGCCGCCAGGTTCATCGTGACCATTGCCGGTGCCGGCATGGCCGCAGTGGATACGTCTTCGTCGGGCACGGAATCGAGCAGCAGCTCGTCGGCTTCGGTGCCGTAGAGATCGCGCAGCATGCCGGGCGTGAGCGCGGCTGAGGGGCCGTCATAGACCACCTTGCCGTGGCGCAGCGCCACCACGCGGGGGCAGTAGCGCATCGCCACGTCCACCTGGTGCAGCGACACCAGCACCGCGACCTTGCGCGTGCGGTTGATCTGCCTGAGCAGCGACATCACCCGGCGCGACGATTCCGGGTCGAGCGAGGCGATCGGCTCGTCGGCCAGGATCACGCTGGCGTTCTGCACCAGCGTGCGGGCGATGGCGGCGCGCTGCTGCTGGCCGCCCGACAGCGTCGAGGCCCGTTGAAACGCATAGTCGTCTATACCAACTTGCGCAAGCGCATCGAGCCCGCCCTGGACTTCATCGGCCTTGAAGATGCGCAGCAGGCTGCGCCACTTGGGCACACGGGCCAGCATGCCGACCAGCACGTTGGTGATGACCGGAAGACGGCCCACCAGGTTGAACTGCTGGAACACAAACCCGATCTCGCCACGCACCTTGCGCACGTTGCGGGCCAGGCGGCCGTTGCGCTGCACATGGCGGCCGTTGACGAGGATTTCGCCGGCGCCGGCATCGCCCGTGATGAATCCGGCCACGTGGCGCAACAGCGTGGACTTGCCCGATCCCGATGCACCCAGCAGGGCGACCATCTCGCCTGGCGCGATGTGCAGCGTGACATCGTCAAGCGCCTTGCGGTCCGCGCGGAACGATTTGGAAAGCCCGCGGACTTCAATTGCGTGCGTCATGTCGACTCCCTGACGTGAATGACCTGCGCATTCTGGCCGGGGCGGATGACAGAACGATGACTTGAGCGGAAGGGGGGCTGAAACTGGTTGGCGGCGCCGGCGGCCATGCTGGCCGCCGGCGCCGGTGGGGTCAGGTGCGCGTGATCGAGACGCCGCCATCCACCAGCGATGCCGTGCCGGTGACGAAAGCCGAATCGTCCGATGCCAGGTACAGCACCGAGCGCGCCAGTTCTTCCGGCGTGGCCACGCGCTTGAGCGCATGCAGGTTGGTGATGAACGCCTGTGATTCCGCGGTGTCGTTCATGGTGCGATACATGTCCGTGTCCACGGCGCCCGGCAGGATCGCATTGACGCGGATGCCCTGCGGCCCATACTCGGCCGCCAGCGCCTGCGTCAGGCCGATCAGGCCGGACTTGCTTGCCGCATACGCGGCCACGCCGGGAAAGGCGACGGTGTAGCCAACGAAGGTCGAGGTGAAGATCACCGAACCGCCGCCATCCTTCAGCATCTGTGCAAGCTGGTGCTTGGCGCCGAGGAATGCGCCGGTGAGATTGATGGCAAGGGTGTCGTTCCAGCCATCCGCCGAAACCCCGGTGCTGGGCCCGCCCTCGCCGAGCGTGCCGGCGTTGTTGAAGGCGATATCCAGGCGGCCATAGCGCTCGACCGCCAGCGCCACCAGCGCGCTGGCGTATTCCTCGCGCCGCACATCGCCGGCGAGCGCCACCGCGTCGCCGCCGGCGTCACGGATCTGCGCCACCAGGCTGTCCAGTTCGGACTGGCGGCGGGCACCGACTACCACCCTGGCGCCCTCGGCGGCAAACAGCAATGCGGTGGCGCGGCCAATGCCGGCACTGGCGCCGGTAATGATGGCAACTTTTCCAGACAAACGTCCCATGATCGATCTCCGGTCTGGCGCGGGGGCAACTTGCAGGTCCACAGCGCCGGTTTTGCGGGTAGGGCAGCAGGAACCGTCCTGCTGCCTCGTGAAACCAGTATGGGCAACGCGCGTGGTTCGAACTAGACTGAAGATCGCGGAACAACTTTCCGGATATGCCGAACAATGTTCAAGCTAGAAGGTGTCGCCAGCTTTGTCGCCGTGGTCGAGGCAGGCTCTATCAGCGAGGCCGCGAGGCGGCTCAACTTGTCCAAGTCCGTTGTCAGCGAACGCCTGGCCGAGCTTGAAAAGGCGATGGGTGCCAACCTGCTGCGCCGGACCACGCGGCGGCTGTCGCTGACCGAGGATGGCGCCGCCTTCCTGGAGCGGGCCACGCGCATCCTGCATGAAGTGGAGGCGGCGGCAACCGATGTTGCCGAGCGGCGCGGCACCCTGGCCGGGTCGTTGCGGATTTCCGCGCCGGTCACATTTGGCCGGATGCACCTGGGGCCTGCCATCTATCCGTTCCTGGCCCGGCATCCGGAACTGGAGCTGAGCCTGGACCTGGACGACCGCCGCGTGGACGCGGCCACCGACAGTTATGACGCCGTGGTGCGGCACGGCCCGCTGGAGAACTCGCGCCTGGTGGCATGGCAGCTTGCCCCCAGCCACCGCCTCCTGGTCGCATCCCCGGATTACCTGGCGCAGATGGGCGCGCCGGCAACGCTGGCGGAGCTGCAGCAGCACCGTGGCATCTTCTACGCCAACCGCGGCGCGGCTGACTGGCGCCTGCACGGCCCCGACGGCACCGAAATCGCCCGTGCCGCCGTTGCGCTGCGCGTCAACAACGGCGACATGATGCGAGATGCCGCCATCGCGGGAGTCGGCATCGCGTTGTTGCCGACCTTTATTGCCGGCGATGCCATCCGGCAGGGGGCGCTGGCCGTGATCGAGGTCGGCCTGCGGGCCGAGCCGGAATCCATTTATATCGCCCACCCGGAAGGCCGGCGGGTGTCGGCGCGGCTGCGCGCGTTTGCGGAGTGCGTGCGCACGGCCATCGGCAGTCCGCCGTACTGGGACGCATGGGCGCAGGCACGCGGGGAGGGCGCGGGAACCTGATGCCGGCTGCTGGCCGGGTTCCACGATCGCCATGTGGCGGCCCTGCAAGCCTGGAGGTTTGCCGCCCGCGCCGCGCGGCCTGTATTCTAGCGCTCTGCCCGGCGCCCCGTTTCCGCAAGGAGGCAGGGCGCCATGCACTTCACATCGAGCCGGCCATACAGGAACCCCATGCAGGAACCCGAACTGGATGAAATCAATATCCGGATCCTCGAGGCGTTGCAGCGCGACGCCAGCCTGACCAACGTCGAGCTGGCCGCGCGCGTCAACCTCTCGCCGTCGCCTTGCCTGGCGCGCGTGCGCGCGTTGGAGCAGCGCGGGATCATCCGGCAGCGCGTGACGCTGCTCGATCCGCAGAAGCTTGGCCTCAACGTCAACGTTTTTATCCACGTGTCGCTGGAGCGGCAGGCGCGCGAGGGGCTGGATGCCTTCGAACGCGCCGTGCGCGCGCTGCCCAACGTGATGGAGTGCTACCTGATGACGGGCGATGCCGACTACCTGATCCGCGCCGTGGTGGCCGACGTGCAGGCCGTGGAGCGGCTGATCGTCGACGAGATCACGCGCATCCCCGGCGTCGCCAACATCCGCAGCAGCTTCGCACTCAAGCAGGTGATGTACGACACAGCCTTGCCGCTGCGCAATCCGCGCTAGCCCGGCGTTCGGCGTGGGATATGCCGCGGCCTCAGCATTTTCGAGTGGTTTTTATGGTGAGCGGCAGTGGATTGTGCTGCCACCTGCCGGATAGGCAGTCAATTTCAGCACCTCATGCGGGAGGGCACTCCATAGAATGGGACAAAACCCATTGGAGACTTCCCCATGACCGACCTTGCCTCCCCACACGCCCGCCTGCTCGCCCAGGCCATGCCCGACGGCGACGACGATCCGCAGGAGACGCGCGAATGGCTGGACGCGCTGGAGGCAGTGGTGGCGCAATGCGGGCAGGAGCGCGCGCGCTTCCTGCTCGGCCGGCTGCTCGATGCCGCCCCCGCGCTGGGTGTGTCGACCACGGCTCAGAGCAACACGCCTTACCTGAACACCATCCCGGTCGAGTGCCAGCCGCCTTATCCGGGGGATCTGGCGATGGAAGAGCGCATCACCGGCATCGTGCGCTGGAATGCCCTTGCCATGGTGGTGCGCGCCAACCAGGCCTACGGTGAACTGGGCGGGCATATCTCCAGCTATGCCTCGGCGGCGGACCTGTTCGAGGTCGGCTTCAACCACTTCTTCCAGGGCGCCGATGCCGGCAACGGCGGCGACCTGGTCTACTTCCAGCCGCACTCGGCCCCGGGCGTGTACGCGCGCGCCTTCCTGGAAGGACGCCTGTCCGAGGCCCAGCTCGACAACTTCCGCCGCGAGGCGGGGGGGCAGGGCCTGTGCTCGTATCCGCACCCCTGGCTGATGCCGGACTTCTGGCAGTTCCCGACCGGCTCGATGGGGCTGGGCCCGATCCAGTCGGTCTACCAGGCGCGCTTCATGCGCTACATGGAGCACCGGGGGCTGCAGGCCACTTCGGGCCGGCACGTGTGGGGCGTGTTCGGCGACGGCGAGATGGACGAGCCCGAATCGATCGCCGCGCTGCCGCTGGCAGCGCGCGAGAAGCTCGACAACCTGACCTTTGTCATCAACTGCAACCTGCAGCGCCTGGACGGCCCGGTGCGCGGCAACGGCCAGATCGTGCAGGAGCTGGAAGCGCTGTTCCGCGGCGCGGGCTGGAACGTGATCAAGGTGCTGTGGGGCAGCGCCTGGGACTCGATCTTCGCGCGCGATCACTCCGGCGCGTTGCTGCGCGCCTTCGCCTCGACCATGGACGGCCAGTTCCAGACTTACAAGGCCAAGGACGGCCACTATGGGCGCGAGCATTTCTTTGGCCAGAACGAAGCGCTGAAGGCACTGGTCGCGCATATGACGCCGGATGAGGTGGCGGCGCTGAACCGCGGCGGACACGACCTGCGCAAGCTCCATGCGGCCTTTGCCGCGGCACGCGCGCACAAGGGCCAGCCCACGGTGATCCTGGCCAAGACCATCAAGGGCTATGGCATGGGCAATGCCGGCCAGGCGCAGAACACCACGCACCAGCAGAAGAAGCTCGACATCGAGGCGCTGAAGGCATTCCGCAGCCGCTTCGGCCTGGAGCTGTCCGACGAGGACCTGGAATCGATGCGCTTCTACCGCCCGGCCGAGGACAGCGCTGAGCTGCGCTACCTGCGCGAACGCCGCCAGGCGCTGGGCGGCTACCTGCCGGCGCGCCAGCGCCAGGCCGACACCGTGGCGGTGCCGCCGCTGGCGCAATACGGCCAGTTCGCGGTGGCGGCCGACCAGAAGGAGATGTCGACCACCATGGCAATGGTGCGCATGCTGACCGGCCTGCTCAAGGACAAGGCGCTCGGTCCGCGCGTGGTGCCCATCGTCGCCGACGAGGCGCGCACCTTCGGCATGGCCAGCCTGTTCCGCCAGGTCGGCATCTATTCATCGCAGGGCCAGCTGTACGAGCCCGAGGACGCCGGCTCGATGCTGTACTACCGCGAGGACATCCGCGGCCAGATCCTGGAAGAAGGCATCACCGAGGCCGGTGCGATGTCGTCGTGGATTGCCGCGGGCACCGCCTACAGCAACCATGGCACGGCCATGCTGCCGCTCTATATCTACTACTCGATGTTCGGCTTCCAGCGCATCGGCGACCTGATCTGGGCCGCCGGCGACCAGCGTGCGCGCGGCTTCCTGGTGGGCGCTACGGCAGGCCGCACCACGCTGTCCGGCGAAGGGCTGCAGCACCAGGACGGCACCAGCCACATCATTGCCGCCACCATCCCCAACTGCCGCGCCTATGACCCCGCCTACGCCTATGAGCTGGCAGTCATCGTCGACGAGGGCATGCGCGCGATGATGGAGCGCCAGGAGGACGTGTTCTATTACCTGACCGTGATGAACGAGAACTACGCCCAGCCGTCGATGCCGGCGGGCGTGGAGCGCGACATCGTGCGCGGCATGTACCGGCTTGCGCAGGTGGAAGGCGGCGGGCGCGCCAGGGTGCGGCTGCTCGGCAGCGGCACCATCCTGCGCGAGGTGGAGGCCGCGGCGCAGATGCTGGCCGAGGACTGGCAGGTCGACAGCGAGGTGTTCAGCGTCACCAGCTTCTCCGAGCTGGAGCGCGAGGCGCGCGAGACCGCGCGCCAGCGCCTGCATCATCCGCAGGACAGCATCGCCCCCAGCCATGTGGAAGCGCTGCTGGCCGGCGACGCGCCGGTGGTGGCGGCCACTGACTACGTGCGCGCCTATCCGCAACTGATTGCGCCCTACGTGCCGGCTCCCTTCACGGTGCTGGGCACCGACGGCTATGGCCGCAGCGACAACCGGCCGTCGCTGCGCCGCTTCTTCGAGGTCGATCGCGCCTATGTCTGCGTGGCGGCGCTGCGCGCGCTTGCGGCGCAGGGCACGGTGCCGGCGTCGGTGGTGGCCGAGGCGATCACGCGCTACGGCATCGACACGGACAAGCCTGCGCCGTCCTCGCTCTGATATCGCCGGCTTCACCTTGCAGGCCAGGCGGGGCGCTTCGGTGCGGGACTCCACATGCGACGGCGGCGGCTGTTAAGCTTTGTACTTCTGCAGCCGCTCCAGTTGCGCGTCCGTGCCGCCACGGGCGCGCACCGCCATGGTCCGGCGCCGCCCCCCCAGCATGATCGCCAAGCGCCGGATATGAAACGGATTCCTGTTGCCCGCATCGCCACCATCGCCATGGCTTGCAGCCTCTTCGCGGCCAACGCCAGTGCCGCCGACAGTGTCGGCCAGCGCCAGATAGAACGCGCTGTGAACGATGCCATCCGCCCCCTGATGGCGGCGCACGGCGTCCCCGGCATGGCCGTTGCCGTCACGGCCGGCGGCAAGCGCTACGTCTTCAACTACGGCGTCGCGGCGAAGGAGGGCCGGCGCAAGGTCGACGGCGACACGCTCTTCGAGATCGGCTCGGTCAGCAAGACCTTCACCGCGACGCTCGCGTCCTATGGACAGGCCCGCGGCACCCTGTCCCTGGCCGACCCTGCCGGGAAATACCTGCCGGCGCTTGCGGGAAGCAGCCTGGGCGCGACCAGCCTGCTCGACCTCGGCACCTATGCCGCCGGCGGCCTGCCGCTGCAGTTTCCGGATGCGGTCACCGATACCAGGACGATGGTCGACTATTTCCGGGGCTGGCGCCCCAGATATGCCGCCGGCAGCCATCGCCAGTATTCGAATCCCAGCATCGGCTTGTTCGGCTACCTGGCCGCCAGCAGCATGGGCCAGCCCTTCGATGACCTGATGGAGAAGACGCTGTTCCCGGCGCTGGGCCTGGCCCACACCTACATCAGGGTGCCGAAGCGCGCATGGGCGACTACGCCTATGGCTATTCGAAAGACGGCAAGCCGGTCCGCGTGACGCCCGGCGTGCTGGATGCCGAAGCCTACGGCGTGAAAACCACGGCGGCCGACATGATCCGCTTTGTCGAAGCCAACATCGACAGTGCCGGCCTGGACGACAAGCTGCGGCGTGCCATTGCCGGGACGCACACCGGGTACTTCAAGGTCGGCGACATGGTGCAGGGGCTGGGCTGGGAAATGTACGCCTGGCCCACACGGGTCGACAGCGTGCTGGCCGGCAGTTCACCGCAGGTCGTGCTCGAGGCGAACCAGGTGAGCCGGCTGGAGCCGCCGCTGTCATCGCCCGCCGATGTGCTGGTCAACAAGACCGGCTCGACCAATGGCTTTGGCGCCTACGTGGTCTTTGTGCCGGCGAAGCGGATTGGCATCGTGATGCTGGCGAACAAGAACTTCCCGGTACCGGAGCGGGTAAAGGCAGCGTTTCGGATACTGGCGGCCCTGGACGGTGCGCCGGGACGGGCGGATACCCCGTAAGGGGAGGGTGGGGCTGCGTCACGCATCGCAGGCCTGTCCAGCGGCTGGTCCGCAAAAAATCCGGCTTTCCATGGAATAGTCCACGCCCTCCATGTGTATACGCAGGTACCCCCCGGCCGCCGGCTAACGCCAGGCCCGGTAGAAAGGAGACCCTGCAATGCAACGGAGAACCCCAAGCAATGGCGTCGGCACCGCGGCACGCATCGTGCCGGCGCTGCTTCTATGGGCTGCAAGCTTTGCCGCGCCAGCCCAGGAAGCCCACCACCATCACCAAACCACTGCGGGGCAGGTGCCGCCGCCCTTTGTCGCCAGCACCGCAAAACCGTTTGCCGGCCTGATGGTTGACGCCATGGCCGTAATGGATCACGGTATGGCGCAGGCAGCCATGAACGGCATCCCCGACCACGACTTTGTCACCATGATGATTCCGCACCACCAGGGCGCGATCGACATGGCCAAGGCGCTGCTGCTGTATGGCAAAGACCCGGAGTTGCGCAATCTTGCACAGGCCATCATCACCGAGCAGCAAAACGAGATCCGCCTGATGCAAGCCTGGCTCCAGCGCAGCCAGGCCAGGGCACCTGGCGCCACCGATCCTCGCTAACCGGCGGACATACACCGCCCGCTTCTGGACCGAATCATGAAAAGACATGCCCTTATCCTTGCCGTGGCCGCGCCTCTCGCAGTCGCCGCGCCGCAGCCACGGGATCGCGTTTACACCGCCGACCAGAACAGCAACACCGTTTCAGTGATCAATCCGGCGAGCAACACCTTGCTTGGGCAGATCCGCCTTGGCAACGCGCGGCCGGACGTGCTGTCGCCGCTTTACAAGGGCGAGCTCAATGTCCACGGCCTTGGCTTCTCGCCCGACCATCGGACCCTGATCGCGATCTCGAACGGATCGAATTCCGTCGCGTTCATCGATACGGCGACCAACAAGGTCAAGGGCATTGCCTATATCGGCCGCTCACCGCATGAGGGCTTCTTTACCGCGGATGGAAAAGAGGTGTGGGTAGTCGTGCGCGGCGAAGACTATATCTCCGTCATCAACCCGGTGACATTCCGGGAAACCCGCCGCATCCAGACCACGGCAGGGCCGGGCATGGTGCTGTTCCATCCTGCCGGCAAGCTCGCCTTCGTGGTGTCCAGCTTCAACCCCGTGGTGGATGTCATCGATGTCAGGGCACACAAGGTGGTCAAGCGCCTCAGTGTCACCAGCCCGTTCTCACCGTTCCTGCAGTTCACGCCGGACTTCCGCGAGGTGTGGATGACGCACAAGGACGTGGGCAAGGTCACCCGCATCGACACCGAGAAACTGGAAGTGAAGGGCGTCTTCGACTCCGGCTTCATCACCAATCACCTTGCCTTTGCCAGGACCGCGCGTGGCACGTTCGCCTATGTGACAGTGGGCGGCGAAAACGTGGTCAAGGTATTCACCACCGAGGCCGAACCGCGGCTGGTCGCGACCATTCCGGTCGGCGCGCTGCCGCACGGCATCTGGGCTGCCGATGACAGTTCACGCATCTATGTCGGGCTGGAAAACGGCGACGCCGTCGACGTGATCGACACCGCAACGAACCAGGTCACGACCCGCGTGCCGGTTGGCCAGGCGCCGCAGGCACTGGTCTATGTCTCCAACGCAGTGCCAGGCGGCGACGGGACCGCCAACCTTGTGCAGAGAGCGAACAGCGATCCGGTCAACATCGCCCTTAAACCGGTCCGTGGCGATGCCAAGGGCTTTGTGGTCGCGCGCAATCTCGGTGTCGTCGACGCATTGGAAGTATCCCTGTTCAAGCTGAAGCCGCAAACCACGTACAGCGTCTATGTCGCAGGGCAGGCCACGCCCGTGGCAAGCTTCCGCACCAATGCGGCCGGCATGGCCAACGGCACCGCCATTGGCCCGCTGCGCGAAGTCGTGACGACGCTTTCGCCAAAGAGCGCCGCGCCAGCGAAGCTGATCGTCATGGAGGGCGATGCGGCGGCGGATCCGGCCGCGGCGGTGTTGGTGAGCGTGCCGTGATCTGAGCGTGGCGACCTGGGTTGGCGGATCCCCGGCTAGAGCGCCAGGATCCACCCACCCAGCGCCGCGCCGGCCACCACCAGTACGGGGGACACGCGGCCGTAGACGAGCAAGCCGAAGGCCGCCAGCGCCAGGCCGAAATCCGCCTTCGAGTGGATCGCGCTGGTCCACACCGGGTCGTACAGCGCGGCGGCCAGTACGCCAACGACGGCTGCATTGATGCCACCCATCGCGCTCTGCACCCCGTCGCGCTGGCGCAGGCTTTCCCAGAACGGCAATGCGCCGGCCACCAGCAGGAACGCCGGTGCAAAGATCGCGAGAAGCAGTACCAGCGCGCCCACCCATCCACCCAATGGCGCGGGCGAGAGCGCCCCGAGGTACGCGGCAAAGGTGAACAGGGGACCCGGAACTGCTTGTGCTGCGCCGTAGCCCGCCAGGAATGCATCGTTGCCGACCCAGCCAGGGGGCACCACGCCAGCCTGCAGCAGCGGCAGTACGACATGCCCACCCCCGAAAACCAGCGCTCCGGCCTGGTAGAAGACCGACACGGCCGACACCGCCATCGAACCAGTCATTGCGGCAAGGGCCGGGAGCAGCACCAGCAGCACGCCGAACAACGCGAGAAGCAAAGCGCCGACCCGGCGACTCACACCGTAGTTGAGATGCTGGGCAGGAGGCAGATGGTTCAGCTGCAAGGTCCAGCGCGCAACCAGGCCACCCAGCACAATGGCGGCAACCTGGCCCACCGCACTTGGCACCGCGAGGACCAGAAGCGCGGCCACGACCGCGATGCCGGCACGCAGCCGGTCCGGACACAGCGACCTGGCCATGCCCCATACCGCCTGTGCGACAACCGCCACGGCCGCCACCTTCAGGCCGTGGACTGCCCCGGAATCCGCAACGCCGGACCAGCGCGCAATGCCAAAGGCAAACAGGACAAGTGCAATCGCAGAGGGCAGGGTAAAGCCCATCCAGGCGGCCAGCGCGCCAAGCCAGCCCGCCCGCTGCAGCCCCAGCGCCATGCCAACCTGGCTGCTGGCTGGCCCCGGCAGGAATTGACACAGCGCGACCAGGTCCGAGTAGCTCTTGTCGTCCAGCCAGCGGCGGCGCTCGACGAATTCGGCTCGGAAGTAACCGAGGTGCGCGATCGGGCCGCCGAACGAAGTCAGGCCAAGTTTCAGGAACGCCCGAAGAACCTCTGGAGCCGTGCCACGTGTGGTGGTTGCGTCAGCGGCGCGGTTTGAGTCCTGGGCGGGGTTGGTGGGCATCGGCGGTTTCTCGGTTAAGGCTTCATCGGCCAGTTATGCCTCCCAAATTCGGCCTTACCATATGCGGAATTCCTGTGGCTCCGCAAAAGGCGTGGCCGAGCAGTCGGCTTCAGTCCAACAAAAACCCGCCCTCGAACGGGGCGGCGTAGTTCGCGTCGGCGCGCAACGCTTCGAACTCCGGCATGTCCGCGAACGGCGTCACCCGTATATCGACCTGGCAGCGCCATTGCTCAAGCGAATCGGACTGGATGGCCAGTGCCAGATGGCTCCTGTGCTTGCGCGACGGATACCGGAAACCGACCGGCGCTCCATCGCCAGTCAAGTCCCAATGATTTTTGACGTCGACATCAGCTGATCAGATCCGAACTGCGCGAGGGCAGCGCGGTCAACTGCGCGATCACCCAGCCCTGCCGCTCGCCGGCGGATTGTGCAAGGTGGCCACGCTGCGCGGCGGTAAGTGCCGCGCGCGATTGGAACGCCTTGCCCGCCAGCATTTCGGCAGGCGTCAGGTCGTCGAAGGCATCGACCGGGGTGACCCAAAACGCATGGATTTCGCTACTCGGCAGGTTCTTCATCTGGCGCAGCACCGGAACCAGCAGCTCCGGCACCGGCGGCGCGAATTGCCAGGCCGGGAAGGCGCGGCCGATCGCCTTGCCGCGCGGGGTGACACAGTAAAAGCGTGCATCCTCCACTGCGCGGTATAGTGTCGCCTGCGACATGGCCACCAGACCCTGTGCAATGACCTCCGAGGGCTTCAGATATGACACGGCGAGCCGGTTCTCGACATCTGCCGCCGGCGAGCCGGGGTGTCCGAGCGTTGCCGTCAGGCACTGGCGCACGATGTCCATCACGCGGGCACGTTCGCCCACGTCGATGGTGTGTTCCAGTTGCTCGTCGATGTCGTGGACCAATTTCTCGACCAGTTGGGGGCCGACCGCAATGGCGGCCGGCACGTGGGTACGCGGTGTCATATCAAACTCCATCAGATGACAACCCGGGGCGGGGCGAAGGCGGGGGGGATGCTCGCTTCGCGATCAGATCGCGCACAGGACAACCGATCTTGGGCTAACGACGCTAGAGCCAACGCCAGGACGGATTCACATCGGGATTGGCACCTGCACTTTACTCAACTTTCTCAGGATTCTCAAGTTTCTCGCAGGGACCTTGCGCCGGTCGATCTTCCGCATCGTCATGGTAATGGCTCCTGCTGGCATGACGGGCTCCCGCGCGCTGGAAGCCGTCAAGCTTACGCCTGCCAAACTCGGACATTTGAACTTAGCCAGAACCGGACATTACCGCTTAGCCGCTACACTCTATGCGCGCATAATAAGTGTTATGTTAAATCAAGAAGGTTGCGCCGCTGGCTGGAGCAAGCGCTGCGTGCAGTCAGTGCTCCAACGCAAAAGTGTGCACGAATTCGTCGGATTTAGCCCCGAAAGTGACTCTGTGATTTCTTTTGAGACCTCGTGCACATCATTGCGCAATAGGTCGACGCCTCTGCATTCCGTGCATGCCTTTCTGCCTCCAACGCACTTGTATAACGTGCGAGAATCCCTATAAGCATGATTCCTGTAGACGTCCGGTGGGCTCCGATTCGAAGATGCCTCGCCCGTCTAGACCTTCGATGCTGATATTCCTGGATACCGAGTTCACCAATCTCACTAAGCGAAAATTGATCAGCATCGGGATGGTGTCGGAGGATGGCCAGCACGCTTTTTACCGAGAACTACGGGATTTCGATCTCGATAACTGCAGCCGTTTTGTACGAGCCAACGTTCTACCCCTGCTCGGGCGTTTCCAGGATGCGGCCGTCGATCGTGCAAAACTCACAGATGACCTCAGACAGTGGATCGACACCCTTCCCCGCAGCTTAACCATTGCCTGTGATAGTGACTGGGATTGGGAGATCCTTTGTGAGATCGTAGGAAATCCACTCCCGGCAAACATCTCCGGACGATTTGATCTGCGTCCGCTCATTGACACGACCGTTTTCCACAAGGCCGTGTGTCGCTACCACGATGATTCTCATCAACCGTGGCACCACGCTTGGCATGATGCGCATGCTCATCGTTTTGGTTGGCTGGCGTGGAACGATACGCGGAGACGCGCGAAGCTGTAAAAAGTGGCCAACTCGCTATCAAGATCAAATGCTCGGTCCTCAGGTTCCGACGGCAGTGTCGCGCATCACCACAACGCCCGGATCGCAATGATCGTGGCTCGCCTGGTTGGCTTCCTCTTCCTTTTCAAATTCGGCGGCTTCCGCCAAGTTCGGCGTGTAGCCTACGTCACCATCCTTCGGGCAAACCTGGTAGCTGCGATCGAGTGGGCCCATGATCAGTGTTACCCACCTCGTCGTTAGCCCAAGGACTTTATCGATAAGTTGGGAAACCTGTTCCGTAGTGTCAACGACTGAACTGGGCTCTGTTGCAAAGATTACCGGGCGAAAATCCTCCAGGAGCTCTTCCAGCATCTCGCGGATGTAATAGATCGCCCCGTCCCCTTCAGTCGATAACCCAGCCGCGGTCAGCAGTCCCCGGTAATTCATGAGCTGAACTAGGCGCTCAACTCGAATGCACCCTTCTTGGTATGAAATCATTTGCTTTATCTCCCCAAGGGTGCCCTTTTCCGCTGTGTATATTCGTTGGCGCTGCACGCCGCTTGTCTACTCTAGCTTTCCCTCATCTTGCAAGGCTGCTATTTCGACAAGGTCAACTGCCCAGAAAAGTCGTTTGTGTACGCGCTCTATGATGCATCAAGGTTCTCACGCGATGAACTGAGACAGATGTTGATAGAGCTAGGATTGATATCCTCCGGCTCACGTTAGCTCCCACCATGAGTCAAAGGGACTGCGATTCCTGCTGACTCGAACTTTTGACTCCGCAGCCGTTACCCAGTTCGAAAGTTGGGTGGAGACCGAGACGTGCAAAGAAGGCTTGAGGATGGAGACTGCCCAAATCCGTGATCGAATGGCGCCTCCCGGCCATGAGCGGCCAATGGCTTTCTACGATGCAACGGCCGAATCTGTACAGCTAACAGTCATCCACAAGATATGAGCGCACCAATAACCACCACGGCTGTCCCTCAATTGCCCAGCCTATCAAGACCATAAGAAGCTCATTTGACGGCACAATCAAGAGCTGAGATTTCGCCAGAGCGAACCAGTCGGTCGTCACGTTAAACCCTAAAGTAGGTCACCTCCACATCTCCAGCCGTCGCGGCGGCACACATAGCCGAAGACTGCGAAAGGACGTGCTCCGCGAAGAAAAGCGCCGTGGCGATCTTGGCGGCGTAGAAGTTCGGATCCTCGGCCGATTTTGCATCTGCAGCGAGCATCGCCCTGGCCAGTTGCCAGCCGGAAAATACGATGCCGCACAGCTTCAGGTACGGCACGCTGCCGGCAAAGACCGCGTTCGGATCAGCCTTGGCGTTGGCAACGACAAATTCCACCACGGCTTCCAGCGCGGCGCGGCCCCTGGCCAGCTGCGCCTGCACCGCGGTGAAGGCAGCGCCGCCGTGTTGGCCCAGCGCGGCTTCGGTTTCCACAATCTGCGCACAGATAGCGCGCGCGACGGCGCCGCCGTCGCGCACGGTCTTGCGGCCGACCAGGTCGTTGGCCTGGATCGCCGTAGTGCCCTCGTAGATCGGCAGGATGCGAGCGTCGCGGTAATGCTGCGCCGCGCCGGTTTCCTCGATAAAGCCCATGCCGCCGTGCACCTGCACGCCGAGGCTGGTGACATCGATCGACAGTTCGGTGCTCCAGCCCTTCACCACCGGCACCATGAACTCGTAGAACGCCTGGCTCTGCCCGCGCACGGCTTCGTCGGGATGCTGGTGCGCCGCGTCGCTGGCGGCCGCGGCCACGTAGGCCACGGCGCGCGCGCCTTCGGTCAGCGCGCGCATGGTCATCAGCATGCGCTTGACGTCAGGGTGGTGGATGATGGTCACCGCCTCGCGCGCCGAACCATCGACCGGGCGGCTCTGCACGCGCTCGCGCGCAAAGGCCACCGCCTGCTGGTAGGCGCGTTCGGATACGGCGATGCCCTGCATGCCGACCGAGAAGCGTGCCGAGTTCATCATGATGAACATGTACTCGAGGCCGCGGTTTTCTTCGCCGACCAGCGTGCCGATCGCGCCGCCATGGTCGCCGAACTGCAGCACCGCCGTGGGGCTGGCCTTGATGCCCAGCTTGTGTTCGATCGAGACGCAATGCACGTCGTTGCGCGCCCCGGTGCTGCCATCGTCATTGACCAGGAACTTGGGCACGATGAACAGCGAGATGCCCTTCACGCCTTCAGGCGCGTTAGGAGTGCGGGCCAGCACGAGATGCACGATGTTCTGCGCCATGTCGTGCTCGCCGTAGGTGATAAAGATCTTGGTGCCGAACACCTTGTACGTGCCGTCGCCCTGCGGCTCGGCGCGGGTGCGCACCGCGGCCAGGTCCGAGCCCGCCTGCGGCTCGGTCAGGTTCATGGTGCCGGTCCACTCGCCCGAGATCAGCTTGGGCAGGAAGGTGGCCTTCTGGGCGTCGGAACCTGCCGTCAGCAGCGCCTCGATGGCGCCGTCGGTCAGCATAGGACAAAGCGCGAATGACAGGTTCGCCGAGTGCAGCATTTCGTGACAAGCAGTCGCGATCAACTTCGGCAGCCCTTGACCACCGAACTGTTGCGAATGTTGAATTCCCTGCCATCCGCCTTGCGCGAATTGCTGGAAGGCCGGTTTGAACCCCGGCGTCGTGATCACCTCCTCTTCCTGCCACCGGCTTGGCTCCAGATCACCGACTCGGTTTAGTGGTGCAACTACTTGCTCGCTAAACTTGGCAGCCTCCTCCAGGACAGAGTATGCGGTTTCCCGTGAAGCCTCCTCAAATCCAGGCAGTCTATTGATAGCCTCAAGACCGGCTAAGGTGTCCAAGACAAAAAACATTTCTTTAAGAGGAGCACGGTACGTCATTGGCTAGTGTCCCTAAATGAGCGAATTTGAGCGAAGTGCAAGAAGGCTGGGGGCTATTGCCTGGAGCATGACCAAGACATAGCCAAGGAAGTGCGTCACCTATGTCCTCATCAGGACAGCGCATGCGTCTTACGATTGCGGATGGCCTCATAGCGCATCGCGTAATGCCATCCCAGGTCGGCTGTCGGTCCGGCCTTTCGGCCAGTCTCGACGGCATCCGCAGCGGCAGCGTTGCCTTGCCGTGCCCTCTCTGCAATACCAAACATAATGGCGGCCAACCTGAACAGGTTGTAGGCAATGTAGAAGTCCCAGTGCTCGAGACCCGCACTGCCGTTGGCTTCGGCATACCACTGCAAATATGTCTGTTCGCTCGGGATACCGAGGCCTGCGAAGTCGAGATCAGCGATACCGCGCCACAGCGATGAAGGGATGTGCCAGCTCAGGCAATGATAGGCAAAATCGACGAGCGGATCTCCCAGCGCGGACAACTCCCAGTCCAGCACCCCGATGACCCTGGACTCGCTCGGGTGGAAGACCAGATTGTCAAGGCGGAAGTCGCCATGGACGAGTCGCGTCTCCTCGACCGCGGGGATGTTCCTTGGGAGCCAGCTCATCAGCGCTTGCATGGCGGAACTTTCGAGCGCGCCAGTGGCGCGGCTCTGGCGCGTCCATCCGGCAATCTGACGCGCCAGGTAGTTACCGACAGGACTGTAGTCGGCAAGCCCTACGGCCTGGACATCGATGCGGTGCAGCGCTGCCATCACGCGATTCATCTCCGCGTAGATGGCACTCCGCTCGGCGCTTTGCATACCCGGCAGCGATTGGTCCACCATTACCCTGCCATCGAGGTACTCCATCAGGTAGAACGGGCTGCTAACCACGGACAGGTCTTCGCTGTACAAGTACACGGCGGGGACGGGCACATTACTGCCCTGGAGCGCGCTCATGACGCGAAACTCGCGGTCGATGGCGTGCGCCTTGGGCTGGATGTGCCCGGCAGGCTTCATCCGCAGCACGTAGCGGTGTGCACCGGAGGAGACCAGGAAAGTCGGATTGGACTGGCCACCGGTAAGCCGGGTGGCAGTAAGCGATGCCTGGTTGATCAGCCCGCGCGCGTGGAGCAGCCGGGCCAGCGCGTCCCAATTGCGGTAAGTCGTATCGTTCATTGGACTGTCCTTTGGCTGGTGTGGGAAATCGCGTGACGCATCAGAGCGAGCTGACCAGATGCCCGCCGTCGACGGGCAATACGGCGCCGGTGATGTAATCGGATGCCCCCGATGCCAGCAGCAGCAAGGCGCCATCAAGCTGGGAGGGCTGTCCCAGGCGCCGTTGAGGAATCCGCCGGACCATCGCTTGCCCGCTGGCCGTGTCGAAGAAGGCGCGATTAATCTCCGTAGCAAAGTACCCCGGCGCTAGTGCGTTGACGCGGATGCCATGACGCGCCCATTCCAGTGCCAGCGATTGCGTCAGGTGGATCAAACCGGCCTTTGCGGCCGTGTATGCGGGAACCTGCTGCGCCACCCGCAGACCCAGAATGGAAGCGATATTGATGATGCTGCCCTGCCGGCCAGCTTCGCGCATCTGCTGCGCGGCGTACTGCGCCACACGCCAGGCGCCGGTGAGGTTGGTATCGATGACCCGCGCCCAATCCTGCTCGCTGGTCTCTAGCGCGGGCCCGGTGGTTGCAATGCCAGCACTGTTGACGACGATGTCCACAGTTCCCCGCGCCTGCTCGGCCTGGAAGAATGCGCCGGATACGGAATCGGGGTCACACACATCCAACTGCACAACACATCCGTCTGCGCCCATCGCCCGGATCTCTGCCAGCAAGCGCTCCCCTTCGGCGAGTCGGCGGCCGGCAAGCACTACGCGGCATCCAGCGTTTGCCAGGGTCAGCGCGAAGTGGCGGCCAAGCCCGCCGAATGCGCCGGTCACAAGTGCCACTTTGCCCTCCAGATCGGGAAAGACAGGTTGTGGACGAGGTGGGGAAGCCATATTTGCAGTCTCCTTCGACGCGGTTGTCGGAGCGCAGGTTAAGCCATCACGTCTGGGAAGCCAGCCACCCGAACGGGGAGGCACCTCACAATGCCCCCGGGGGCAACCCTCAGGATGCCCGGTGCCTCCCTTATTGGGGGGCTGGAAAGCCGTGCCACGGCGCTTACGCTGGCAGGCATCCGGCGTCCCTGGCGCTGCATGCAAGTCATGGCGCATGCTGCCCAGGCCGCTGCCACAGCGATCAAGGAGCTCCTCCGTGACACGGCCTACCCCAATCCACCGCACGCCGTCGGCGTATGCCTATCCGCTGCTGATCAAGCAGCTCCTGCACGCGCCGCTGGCGGTCAATCCGGAACAGGAAATCGTCTACCGCGGTCAGGTGCGGCACAGCTACTGGACCATGCGGCACCGAATCGGCCAACTGGCCAGCGGCCTGCAATCGCTCGGCATTGCACCGGGCGATACGGTGGCAGTCATGGACTGGGACAGCCACCGCTACCTCGAAAGCTACTTCGGCATCCCCATGATGGGGGCGGTGCTGATGACGGTAAATGTGCGCCTGTCGCCGGAACAGATCGCCTACACACTGAACCACGCTGGCGTTAGGCTTCTGATGGTCCACGCCGACTTCCTGCCGGTCGTAGCGGCAATCCGCGACCAGCTGGAATCCGTCGAGTGCCTGGTGCTGATCGGCGACGACACGCTCTCTCTCGAGAGCGCGCCGTTGGCCGAAGGCTTTGTCGCCGAGTACGAAACGCTGTTGGCCGCTTCGCCACCAGACTATCCCTTTCCCGACTTCGACGAGAACGCACGGGCAACTACCTTCTATACGACCGGCACCACCGGTTTGCCCAAGGGGGTGTATTTCAGCCATCGGCAGATTGTTCTCCATACGCTGGCGACCATGGCGGCACTGACCGGCGCGCCGACTCAGGGACGCGTGCATCGGGACGATATCTACATGCCGCTGACGCCGATGTTCCATGTGCACGCGTGGGGGATGCCCTTCGTGGCAACGGCGCTTGGTATGAAACAGGTCTATCCGGGTCGCTATGCCGCGGACCAACTCCTTCGGCTGGTGCAAAGCGAGCGCATCACCTTCTCCCACGGCGTGCCCACGCTGCTCCACATGATCCTGTCGCACCCGGATTCAGCCGCGGTCGATCTGAGCGGCATGAAGATCATCGTGGGCGGGTCGGCGCTGCCGCGCGGCCTTGCGCAGGCCGCGATCGACCGCGGCATCGACGTGTTCACCGGCTACGGCATGTCGGAAACCTGCCCCATCCTCACACTGGCGCAGGTGAAGACCTCGCTGCTTGGCAATGCCACCACCGAACTCGACGTCCGCACCAAGACAGGCTTGCCGGTTCCGCTGGTCGACCTGCGCATCGTCGATGACGAGATGCGCGACATTGCGCACGATGGCAAGGCCAGCGGCGAAATCGTGGTCCGCGCGCCATGGCTCACGCAAGGCTATTTCGGCAATGCGGCGGAGTCCGAGCACCTGTGGGCCGGTGGCTACCTCCATACCAACGACATTGGCTCGATCGACAGCGATGGCTATTTGCAGGTCACCGACCGCATCAAGGATGTGATCAAGAGCGGTGGCGAGTGGGTGTCGTCACTGGAGCTCGAAGACCTGATTTCGCGTCACGCCGCGGTGAGCGAAGTGGCGGTTATCGGCATCAAGGATGCGCGGTGGGGCGAACGCCCGCTGCCGTTGATCGTATTGCGGCCGGGACAGTCGGCCGGAGCAGAAGAGATCCAGGAGCATCTGCGCGATTTCGTCCGCCGTGGCGCGATCTCGAAGTATGCGGTGCCGGAACGGGTGCTCTTTGTCGAGGCGATCGAAAAGACCAGCGTGGGCAAGATCAACAAGCGCCTGCTCCGCGACAAGTACCAGGCCGCCCCGCCCCCCTCCCCCAATTCCGGCACCCACCCATGAGCCGGTAGCCAATGCCGGCGTGGCAAGTGCGTTCTCACTAGAAAACCCGCTTCAGGAGACAAAGCAATGCAAGCTTTCACCACAACAGAGCGCATCAGGCGCCATCCCAGGTTCGGCGAACTGGTCCGCCGACGCGCTCGCCTCTCGCGGGCCTTGCTGGCCCTGGTCCTCGCCCCCTTTCTCGCGCTGATGCTCGCGGTTGCAATGCAGCCCCAGCGCCTGGCCGAGCGGCTTCATCCGGAAACATTGTTCAACCTTGGCATCGTCCTTGCCATTGGAATCATGCTGCTGGGGTGGGGGGCGACGTGGTTCTACGTGCGCCGGGCCAACGGCGAGCTGGAAGCGATGGTGCAGCAGATCCTGTCGGAGGCCGGACAATGAATCTCCAGGCCATTTCCATGTTCCTGCTCTTCGTCGCGCTGACGCTGGGCATCACGTACCGGGCCTCCTCGCGCACCCGGACCGCCAATGACTTCTTTACCGCAGGCGGCGGCATCACCGGCATGCAGAACGGCCTGGCCGTGGCGGGCGACTACATGTCGGCGGCCACGCTGCTCGGCGTGGTCAGCCTGGTCTATGCGCGCGGCTTTGACGGCCTGCTGTATATCGTCGGGTTCTTCATCGGCTGGCCGGTCATGCTGTTCCTGATGGCCGAACGACTGCGTAATCTCGGCAAATTCACCTTCGTCGACATTATTTCAGACCGGCTCGATCCCGTCAGCACGCGCTGCATTGCAGCGGCCAGTAGCTTGGTGGTGGTGCTACTCTACCTGATCGTGCAAATGGTCGGCGCCGGCGAGTTGGTGCAGTTGTTGTTCGGCATCGACTATGTCTATGCCGTCATCGGGGTCGGCGTGCTGATGATGATCTATGTGACTGTTGGCGGCATGATCGCGACGACATGGGTGCAGATCGTCAAGGCAGTGCTGCTGCTGTTCGGCGGCTCGTTGCTGATGTTCCTGGCGCTGGGGCATTTCGGCTTCAGCCTTGAAGCGCTGGCTGCCAGGGCAATCGCGGTGCACCGCAGCGGCCCCGCCCTGCTCGCGCCGGGCACGCTGTTCGCCGATCCGGTCTCGGCGCTCTCGCTGTGTGTGGCCACCGTGCTCGGGCTGTCGGGACTCCCGCATATCCTGATGCGCTTCTTTACGGTGCCGAATGCGTGCGAAGCACGCAAGAGCGTGCTGGTAGCCAGCACCTGCATCGGTTACATGTTCCTCGCCATGTTTGCCATCGGACTTGCGGCCATCGTGATCGTCGGTACCGATCCACGCTATTTTGAAGGCGGCCATGTCGGCGGAAAGCTGCTCGGCGGTGGCAACATGGTCGCGATGCACCTGGCCAGCGCGACCGGCGGCAACCTGTTCCTCGGGTTCCTGGCGGCCGTCGCCTTTGCCACGATTCTCGCCGTGGTGTCGGGCCTGACGCTGGCCGGTGCTTCGGCGATCTCGCACGACATCTACGCCGGTGTCCTACGGCGCGGCACTACCACCGAGGCAGCCGAGATCGCCGTCACCAAAAAAGCCACGCTGGCCATCGGCATCGTTGCGGTGCTGCTGGGGATTGCCTTCAAAGGGCAGAACCTGGCGTTCCTGGTCGCGCTGGCTTTCAATGTAGCGGCCTCGGCGAATTTCCCGGTGTTGGTGCTGTCGATGTACTGGCGCGGCCTGACCAGCCGCGGCGCGGTCTGGGGCGTGGCGTCGGGCCTGGCGTCGTCGGTCGCGCTGGTGGTACTTTCCCCTGCCGTCTGGAAGAACGTGCTGGGGCACCCCTCAGCCATCTTTCCGTACGACCACCCGGCGCTGTTCACAGTCCCGCTCGCGTTCCTGGTCACATACCTGTGCTCGCGCTTCGACCGGAGCGCCAGGGCCGAGGCAGAGCGCCAGGCCTTCGACGCGCAACTGGTCCGCGCACAGACCGGCCATGGGGCGGCGGCACCATCCAGCCACTGACCCCTGGCGCATGACCCGGCGCGGGTAGCGCGCCACACAGACGTGCAACCCGCTGCGGTAGCTCCGTGCTAGGTCGCTGCAGGCGTCAGCGCGGCATAGAACGCCGCGTTGTCCCAGTAAGCGCGCATGAATTCGATCCTGCCATCCGTGTCCATACGAACGATAAAGACGTGCGGCAGCGAGAAGGACTGGCCTCGGCTTGCGATCCCTAGCACGTCCCGAGCCTGCGTGCCCGTGATGGTGACCTCGGCAATTGCGGTGCGCTGGTCATCGTCACCATAGACCGCAGTGACCTGGTTGCTCAAATCCGGGAAACCATCCATCAGGGCGCGCCAGATTGTCTTGCCGGCCTCGCCGGCCGGCCCCTCCAGCCTCATGGGGACATAATCGATACGCGCATCTTGCGAAAACATGGCGAGCATGCCGTTTATGTCATGCTCACGGTAGCGCGCGAAGAACGCCTTGACGATCTCGATTTGGCTCATCACGGATCTCCCTGGAAATGGATCATGGGGCAGGCCGGCATGGCGCCCGATAGGTCCGCCACGCCCGTGCAGTCATCATCATCTCGCTTCGCCGAGCCCTGTCAATGCCCCTCCCCGAACGGGGGGCTGCGCCAACGCCGGCAGCCGGGAATGGCCTGGCTGTCTCCTTCCTCCTACCGAAGGCGTTCGAAGGCATGCGCGATCTCCTCGATCGCAGCGCGTATCCGCGCGGTGTGGCGCAAGTCCTTATGGGTCACCAGCCACACCTCATAGGGCACGTCGCGGCAACGCTCAGGCCAGAGCCTGACCAGGTCGTCGGCCTTGCCCATGTAGACAGGAATCTCGCCCACACCCAACCCCGCCTTGATGGCACTGCGCAACATCAGGCTGGAATTGACGGCCGCCACGATACGCCCGCCGGAAATGGGTTCGCCCACCAACATTGGCTCCCTCGACCCAAGCACATACGGCTGGTACACCACCAGGTCATGGCCGGAAAAGGCCATACCGGCCTGGGGCTCTCCATGCACGCGAAGGTAGCCTGGTGAGGCGAACAGCCCCATCGGCCATTGGGCCAGACGGCGTGCGATCAGGTCGGGGTTGTCCGGCCTGGCCGTGCGGATCGCGATATCCGCTTCCCGTTTTGCCAGGTTCAGCATCCGGGTCGATGCATCAATCTGCCATACGACCTCGGGGTACTTTGCGTGTAGCGCCTCGAGCGCTGGCATCAGAAAATCCATCGCCAGCGAATCGGTTGTGGTGATCCTCACCTCGCCCGCGAGCCGGTCGTCGAGTCCCTGCGTCAACCGCTGGAAGTCATTGGCAGAGTGCTCCATGCGCTGCGCCGCGTCAAGCACGCTCTCGCCCGCCATGGTCAGCACATAGCCGCTTGACGTGCGCAGGAACAGGGTTGCCCCAACCACGCTTTCCAGTGCCGCAAGGCGCCGCCCTACTGTGGCCTGGTCCACGCCAAGCGATCTCGCCGCGGCGCGCAGCGTGCCATCCCGATACAGCGCGAGAAAAACCCGGGCATCGTCCCAGTTCATATCCCCCTCTCAACCGCACAAATCGTCCGATGCGATTCTGCATGTCAGCCATGAAACCCTGCATCACATCATTGAATCGCAGAAACCTATACTGCCTCAACCGCGACAGCAATTCCCACGACGGAGATCTGCGCCGCGCTCCACGAGTTAATCAGGAAATTTCATGCCTTCGCCTTCGCATAACATCCCCGATACGATGACGGCCATCGAAATCAAGCATCCCGGCGGCCCGGAAGTGCTGGTGCCCACACGGCGGCCAGTGCCCGCGCCCGGCCCGGGCGAGCTGCTGATCCGCCACCATGCGGCAGGCGTCAATGGCCCCGACGTATTCCAGCGCAAGGGGCTGTACGATCCGCCTCCCGGCGCCTCCGACATCCCCGGACTCGAGGTCGCGGGCGAAGTCGCGGCCCTCGGCCAGGGCGTCACCGGATTCAGAGTCGGCGACCTCGTCTGCGCCCTGATTCCGGGGGGTGGATACGCCGAGTACAGTGTCGCCAGCGAGCACAATACCTTGCACCTGCCCGATGGTCTGCGGTTGGTGGAAGCTGCCGCGATGCCAGAAACCTTTATGACCGTCTGGCTCAATCTGTTCCAGCGGGGTAAGTTCACCAAGGGCGACACCGTCCTGATCCATGGCGGCGCGTCTGGGATCGGCACCACAGCCACCATGCTCAGCAAGGCCTTTGGTGCGGCCAAGATCATCACCACCGTGGCCTCGGACGCGCAACGCGACGCCAGCCTCGCACTTGGCGCCGATTACGCGGTCAATTACCTGGAAGAGGATTTTGTCGAGGCCGTCATGCGCGTCACCGAAGGCAAAGGTGCCGATGTCATTGTCGATATCATCGCCGGCGATTATGTCCCGCGCAACTACGCTGCCGCGGGCATTAACGGGCGCATCGTGCAGATCGGTGTCATCAAGGGCGTCGCCAAGGAAGTCGACTTGTTCCCGATGTTGACCAAGCGCCTCACCCACATGGGCTCGACCCTGCGCTCGCGCACGCCTGAAGAAAAGGCCGAGATCATCCGCGAGCTCGAGGCGCAGGTCTGGCCGCTGATGGCATCTGGCGCGGTCAAGCCGCTCATCTACCAGACATTCGCACTGGAACAGGCGCGGGCAGCCCATGAGCTGATGGACTCCGGCACCCATATCGGCAAGATCGTGCTCACGATGGGCCAGTAACGGCACAGGGCGGCAAGTACAGGGGTGCGAGCGATGCCGTGCGCCCCGGCCGTTCCGGAATGCCTGCCGCGTGCGCACGCATTCCTAGCCGAGGTGCCCGTCAAGGCTGCGATGAGGTGGATGGCAGAACACGGTGGCGACGGCCGCTACCATCGACAACAGGATCAGCGCGCCGCCAAACCAGTAGGTTGCCGCCACCCGGCCGAGGCCGAAGAAAAAGATGCCGATACCCTGCAGTTCGCCCCGAGCAGGGTGACGCCGAGGCCCGTCATTAGGCACAGCGCTCCCGCCATCATGGATTGCCGTGCCGTCCACGGACGCCCGGCCAGCGTCGCGGCCGCTGCGCTGATAGCACGAACACCAGCAAGGCTCCCCTCAACGGTGCCTGCCAACCCGTGACACTGCGGGCGAGCGTCGGGCCTAGGGAAAGACAGAGCCCATTCATCGACCAGACCGCGACATTGGTCGGCGACGACAGGATCAGCGCGGACCTCGCCTGCGCAGGGACACGGATAGTCGGACGCAGAGAACCTAAAGCGTCGACGCGGCGTGCAATGGTCTCCGGCAAGCGCAGCGTCAGGATACCTTGCAGCAGCGTCATCGCGAGCAGCAACAAATACGCCGAGTGCAGAGGGACAGGCAGATACTGGACCAGCACGCCGGTGACCAGCGCGCCCATTGCGAGACACAGCCCGGGGCCAGCCCGTTGATCATTACGCCGCGAACGGTGTCCAGGTCGAGCAGCCCGGCGCCGAGCACGCTTGAGGCCACGCCGGTGGCAACGCCCCGGGTGATGCGTGCGAGCACCAGCGTGGCGACACAATTAGCGATAAGGAACGGTAGGATCGCAACAGTCTGCAGCGCCATCGCGGTGAGAATGACTGGACGCGGGCGACATAGTCGGACAGCGCGCCGGTGGTCAGGAAGAACATGGAGCGTGTTGATGGGTTCGCGATCGGATAGCTCCCGCGGGAACCTAGCTTCGCGCCACGGGGCGCTCCGCGACCCGTGGCAGGTCCCGGCCCAGGCCACTGCGGACCGCCTGGATGCGGGAGTTCACTTTCAGCTTCTCAAAAATATTCTTCAGATGCCATTTCACGGTTTCCGGGGCGACACGAATGGCCCGGGCAATCTCCTTGTTGGAAAGTCCTCGTGCCACGTAGTCGAGAATTTCCACTTCACGGGCGCTTAGCCTGCTGGCGGCCACCGGCTCCGCCTGGTCATCCGCGGCGTCTGGCTCGCTTGCCGGCGCATCGAACCCGGCGCATAGCCTCCTCACATACCAAGGTTCAACCTCGGCCAGGCGGTCTTGCTGCAGACACAGCGCGTCAAGGATTTCCCGGGCCGCAGGGCCGGCATCGAGAAACACCCGCTGCAGACCGTTCGCCTGGCCATAGGTGAGCGCGGCGCGCATGGCCTGCACAGCCTCCGCACGCTGCCCCGCACTGTGCAGGGCGACCGCCAGCATCACTGAAATCTGGGCGGACAGGTACTGCATGCCCGCCGCACGGACCTCAGCCTGCACCCCCTGCAGGATGGGAACAGCTAGCGCGGGTCGGCCGCGCCCCACTAGCAGCCGGCAATGCGCCACCTGGAAGCGTTGCCAGGTTTCCAGGTAGCTGCCACGCAAGGTCGCCGGTTTCTGCCCGACCAGCCCATCCAGGTCGTGCCCGATGCGCGCGGCACGGCCGATATCTCCGGCACCAATACTGATCCGGATCGCCTCGGCCTTGCACGCGACCTGCATGCGCAGCCATTGGCGGCTTCTGGCTACGGCTTCCGCGTCTTCCACGATCCGATAGGCTTCATCCTGCTTCCCCGCCAGCAGCCGCAGACGGGCCAGCGTCACGCAGAAGCCGATCAGGGGTCCCAGCGAGCAAGATTGCAGCGCCATCTCGAGCCGCTCGTCCAGCAGTTCCGCGACCCTGTCGAGGTCATTCCATTCATAGTGGATTGCGGCCAGATATCCGACCGGGAGCACCGATGCGGCAGACTGCCGGCCGGCGCGCGCGTTGGATTCGCGCAGCACATCCTCCAGGGTCTGAACGGCCTCGCCCAGCCTGCCTTCCACGAACAAGCTGAGCCCAACCATGCTTTGCCGGTACACCTTGGCGTAGATCGGCGTATCAGCGCCGGTATTGAGGGTGAGCGTGCGCCGCAGGCGTTCGACCTCGTCAAATCCCGCTGCATAGCTGAGCCCGAAGATCTGTGTGGTCAGCCCGATGCCCTCCTCCCATGAGCCGGTGTCGGGGCCGAGCGCAAGCACCTTGCGGCCCATTTCCAATGAGAGTTCGCTTTCATCGGACAGACCCGCGATTAGCGCCGTGACCGCCTGCAACTCGACGCGCACTACCTCGGTCAAGGGCAGCCGCCCGTGGCCAATGTCCTCCTCGACCGCCTGCAACACCGCTTTGGCCGCCACTGTCTGCATCGTCAACGCGAGCGCCCAAGCCTGCGCCAGGCGCAGGCGCAGCCGGCCATGCACCGCCTCGGGGGGCAGCTTGGCAACCCAGCTCAGCACCGTCCGCACGTCGCTGGCCTCGACCAGGGTCATCGCGCATTGCTCGACCCAGCCGGCGGCGCGATCGACATCCCCCGCGGCCAAGGCATGCCGGACCGCTTCCTGCCACAGCGATTGCGCCGCAAACCATTCACTGGCCCGGCGATGCAATTCGGCAACTTCGTGGGGACGCTCCCTCACCAGGCGTTTTCTCAGATATTCGGCAAACAGCGCGTGATAGCGATACCACTGGCCCTCGGCGTCCAAGGGTCTGACGAACAAATTCCGAGCCATCAGCCACTCGAAAGTGGCATGCGACTCGCTGGAGCCTGTCACTGCATCGCACAAGGGCACCGACATCCGGTCCAGCACCGAGGTCTGTAGGAGAAAAGTCTGTAGCGGCTCGGGGACGTGAACAAATACGTTCTCGTTCAGATACGCTTCAACGCTGCGCCGGGCGAATGGCAAGCGCTCAGCAAAGACGTCAGGCTTGTCGGTTGCGCTTAATGCAAACGTCGCTAATTGCAAGCCAGCCGCCCAGCCTTCTGTCGCTCGCAGCAGCACCTCGATCTGGGCAGCGCTCAGGGCATGGCCGGAAACGGCAGAAAAAAACGCCTGCGCCTCGGCGCTGTCAAAGCGCAGGGCCTCCGCATCCAGCTTCAGCAATTGGCCCCGGGCCTCGAAGTAACTCAGCGGAAAGCCCGGCTCGCCCCGCCCCGCGACGAGCAGATGCAGGTTCTCCGGCGCATATCGGAGCAGCCTGAACACCGCCTCGTGAATGGCTGGCGATGCCAGCCGGTCAAAATCATCCAGCACCAACACCATTTGGCGCGGCAGGGCCAAGACCGCATTGAGAAGTTCCGCAAACATCGTGTCCGCCGGCGCTAGCGGGTCGGGCTTCAGGCCGCAAGGGATCGGCTCGCCGGCCTGCGTGCAAGCTTCCCTTGCCGCGGCGAGCAGATAAGCGCCGAACTGGAAGAGGTCATCATCATCGCGGTCGATGCTGAGCCAGCCAACGGCGCAGCCTTCCTGCGCCAAGACCTTCTTCCATTCACTCAACAGCGACGTCTTGCCGAAGCCGGCGGGGGCTACCAGGACCGTCAGCTTGCGCTCCATGCCAGGCCGCAATAGCCCAATGGAGCGTTCACGATGGATATAGTGGCGCGTTCGCGGTGGCGCCAGCTTTGTCAGGATCAAAGCTGGCCGCCATTGGGGCAGTTGCGCAGCAGCGACCGGAGATGATTGCGTCATTCGTGACTCTTCCTGACAGCATGCAGCACACTAGACGATCACATCCCATTCATCACGCTGCTCCCGGCGCACCATCTCAGCGGCGGAATCAGGCTTGATGGTTCGGTAGCGATGCGACGCGGCGGTGATGACATCGATCATGGCATCAATCATTTCCTGCGGGTCATGTTGGTTATTCAGCGGACGCTTCACGCGTGGCCGCATCGCTTGCTTTCCGTCTTCCCACCATTGGTCCATGCTTTCCATGCCGGTGTCGTTGAAACCCGTCCGGTAGGCTCCAGGATTCACGGTCGCGACTTGTATCCCGTAAGGCTTCAGCTCCTCACGCATGGACGCGCACAGCGCCTCGACCGCATGCTTGGATGCCGCATACGCCGCCACCCAGGGGACCTTGACCAGACCGGCAACAGAAGACGTCCAGACGATCTTGCCGCTGCCGCGCCGGATCATCTGTCGGGCGAACCCCTGCGCCATCTCGAGTGCCGCGAATACATTGGTCTCGAATACCCGCCGCACCAGCGCGATAGGAATCTCCGCCACCGGCCCCGCCTCCATGATGCCAGCATTGTTAAACAGCACGTCGATCTCGTGCTGGAACGCGCGCTGCCGGTCGATCGCGTCCAACATGTCGAGTTTGATTACCGTCAGCCGGACGCCCTCGAGCTCCGCCGCATTGCGCAATTCCGTCACCTGCGGCCAGATTTGCGCTCCTGCAATAACGTTATGCCCGCTGCGCGCGAGTCCCAGCGCCACCCCTTTGCCAAAGCCGCTGCCGGCGCCAGTCACCAATACAGTCTTCCCCATACTACGCTCCTGAGTCGCAGACTAGGCGGGGGTGTGCCCTTACTGCTCCAACTTTGCCAGCAGCAGGTTCGCCCACCGCAACACCGGACGCCGAGTACGCCGACGCCTTTCACCGCCCACCTCCGCCATGGTCGGTACCTTGGTGTACCCGGCGCTACTACAAGCATTGCTATCCGCAGTCGCCGGAATGCCAACTAGCTACCCCTCGCGCTTCTTGCCCCTCGCGTCTAACTTTTCTTCACTAGGATCACCCGAGCAGGGCTGGATACGACTGTAACGGATGATCGCGGAAACGGAAATCAAGCCACAAGGGCATAGGATACCGTCATAGGGGGGGGAGGTGGGGGGCATGACCGGCGCTGCCAACTCTTCACTGTTTCCGGGCGTTGCTTTGTGCTGAACCGAAGCCTCCTGGACTAATCCGAGCGCCGACTTCAGCATTGCCAAGACCTGACCTGGGTACCCCCCCACTTAGGGAGGCTCCTTGCAAACACCGCAGCGATACGGGAATGATTGCGTTAACGATGCGAACAGCGTGTCTCGCGTTTCCACGAACAATTACTCGCTAATGGGAATCGCAAGGCCATTGGATTGGAGTGTGCATCCTAAAGCACTTCGAAAGAATGTCATGCGATTCGTCGTCGGCGCACCAAGCAAAATCATGTTCCTCGACTTGAACTGTAATGGTGGTGGAGCGGAGTCAACCGAAGGCGTACTCACGCCATTCGGGATGCTGACCTTCGATCGCCGCCGCGTCAATTCCGAAATTGCTGACATAGCCACCTTCCTCCGCGGCGCCTGGGGGAAACCGCGACGCCCCGGTGGAGGGCAACCGCATCACTCGACCCGCCGCGAACTACGGGCCAAGCCTGGCTCGGCAAGCGGTAGATGAATCCAAGGACCTGCCATGTCGACTATCTCCAGGCGTTCATTTGTCCAGTCCGTCGGCGCTGCAACACTCGCGCCGGGAATGTTGCTCGTCTCGGCCGAAACTGGGGCCGCGTCCGAAAGCTCCGCTTCGCCCCAAGGGGCCAGCGCAAACTACGCCGATTACAAACATATCCAGGTCACCAAAGACCACGGCGTCGCCACCGTAACATTGAACTATGCGCCGCTCAACCTGCTCGATGAGGTACTGTCGGATGAGTTCGATCGGGTGACCCGACAACTGGAACAGGATGCGAGCGTACGCGTCATCATCCTGCAGAGCGCTGTGCCGAAATTCTTTATCGCACACTCGGGCCTGCACCGTGTCGGCTCGGCGCCGAAGACGACTTCGAATACACGCACATTCCGTCTGACCCAGATGCTCGGAGAGCGCCTGCGCAACATGCCAAAAGCCGTGATCGCAAAGGTCGAAGGCATCGCTCGTGGTGGTGGCTGCGAGATCGCGCTGGCCGCGGACATGTGTTTCGCCGCGATCGGCAAGGCTGTGTTCGGCCAGCCGGAAGTCGTCTGCGGACTCGTCCCCGGCGGGGGCAACACACAGCGCCTGCCGCGGCGCATGGGGCGCGCACGTGCCCTTGAGGTGCTGCTCGTCGGCGGAGACTTCTCGGCAGAACTGGCCGACCACTACGGTTATATCAATCGAGCGCTGCCGGCAGGAGAACTGGGGCAATTCGTGGACAAGCTCGCCCGCCGCATTGCAACCTTCCCCACCACCACGATTGCCCATCTGAAAAAGGCCGTGGACATGGGGTCGGACGTATCGTTCTCCGAAGGGTTGTTGATGGAAGCGCATGAGGCCGACCTTTGCGTAGCCAACGAAGCGATACAGGCGCGGGTCAAGGCGATACTCAAAGCTGGCGCTGAGACCTACGAAGGCGAACTCCATTTTCCTGAACTGTCCGCGAAGCTGCCGCCCGCCGATTAAGCGATCGACCTGCGTCCGAACCGTGGTTGCCCGCAAGTGCGAAAAAAACATTGATACGAGCGGGAAGGTGAAGTGCACATAGCAAGGCGCCGGAATGCATGGTCCTTGCTGGTGATCGGGGGAATTCCCCATTTGATGTAAAAAAAACCGGTGAAAACTAAGCTCTAGAACTGATTTTTAGAAGGAAGCCTATCATGACGTCCCAGACCGACAGCAAGCAGCCGACGCCTGACCCAGCCGAGCACAAGGCGTTCTTTCCCTCCCCATACTCGCTCTCACAATTCACATCGCCAAAGTCGAACCTCTCCGACGCCGACTATCCGGACGCTTATCGGGGAGGTCGCTGGAAAGTACTACTCGTCGCTGCGGACGAGCGCTATCTCCTGACCGGAAACGGTACCTTCTTTTCTACTGGCAACCATCCCGTCGAGACCCTGCTGCCGATGTATCACCTGGACCGCGCGGGCTTCGAGTTCGACATTGCCACTTTATCGGGCAATCCGACCAAGTTCGAATGGTGGGCGTTCCCTTCTGAGGACGCCGAGATAAAGTCCCTCTACGCGAAGTACGAGCAAAAATTTCAACAGCCCCTTAAGCTTGCTGACGTAGTCAATTCGTTGGACAAGGACGCAAACTACATTGCCGTTTTTATCCCTGGGGGACATGGCGCCCTGATGGGGCTGCCCTTCAGCGCAGATATGAAGGCAACCCTTCAGTGGGCCATGCAAAACGACAGGTTCATCATCACGCTTTGTCATGGGCCTGCGGCCCTGCTTTCCGCCGGCGTCGACGAACCTAACGGGGGAGACCTGTTCCGCGGCTACCGCATCTGCGCATTCCCGGATTCCATGGACAAGCAGACGCCAGATATTGGCTATATGCCCGGCCCATTGCGTTGGTTCTTTGGAGAGAAACTCGCAGCGATGGGAGTAGAGATCGTCAATACTAAAATTGATGGGAGTACTTTCCGTGACCGGAAGCTCCTCACAGGCGATAGTCCATTCGCTGGCAACAATCTTGGCAAACTGGCTGCGCGCGCGTTACTGGAAGAAGTGCAGAGTACGGGTGCGCGCTAGTCCTCACACCATCATGGACTTCGTCTGCTCGGGCGCATGATTAAATTGCCTGCGCAAACCGTGATAACGCCTCTGGCGGCGAGAGACCATTCTCCGGTCCCTCGTCGCGAGGCGTTCCTCGCTCTTTCTTCGTGAGGACAACGCTTGATCCCGTCCGTTAATTTGAGGCACCGCTGCAAACAAGAGCATTCTGGATGGCCGTTCCAGATCGCTTACCGGTCTTAATTGCAAGGTAGTCTGGATGACTGAGATGGGTTGCGGATAGAAAGGTGGCCTGGCCTCTCAGCCACCGAAGAAACAGGAATCTTTGCCGACTCAAGGTGCATCAGCGTCCCCTATCGGTCCCTATAGGTGCAAGACGATGTGCCGCATCCTCCCGTGGAGGCCCAACCTGGCTCGCTGGATGAAAGCTAGCTTTTCAGATCGGCGAATCACTCCCGATATATCAACTAGTGCAGGCGGCTGGTCGTTCTCGAAGTTCCGTCGTGAGAATAATTTTCGACTGAATGAGACTCCACACACAAATCGCATCTACCAATGCACGGCCAAAGATCGGAAAGCCATTTTGTTCTAACGAGCGATACACTCTAGCCACACTGTCCAATCGTGCATTTCATTGTGTTTATAATCGGCCGTCGTCACCCAGTGCCGACTACTGCGCTAATGGGACAAGCGCAGACCCTTTTGGGCACCCCATGTCTAGTCGGAATGATGTACACGGTTATCGTGGCGTTGTACGAGACCCAGAACAGGCGTCCGTTGCAAGACTGACCTGGTGTGTATGCATTTAAGTTGGAGCACTCGCGACCCCTGACCCTATGTCTACGCCCCGCCACCAGTGACCGATGCCGAAACGCGCCCTTCCGGTGCGTAAATAAACTATCCTCTGGGCATAGGTATGGATGTTCCTGTCGATACGAAGGAGCAGCAACGAGTACTACAGCGAATCCCTCGAATCGGTGTTCAGGATTCCATGGCAGGCCATCGACAACGCGTTCCGCCCGAGCGGCAGTCCTCCGCCCTGGAGAGGGTCAGCACCCGAGCCATCGCACCGCGGGCGAAATGGCAAAGGCGGCCAGCCGACGGGCCGCCCTTGGCCGCTTCGGCCTTTCCTCGTTACATGTCGGCATCAGGAGACACCCATGCTGGAGACGATGCTGAATCAGTTCCCTCCGCTGGAGCAGGAAGCTTTCCGCGAGACCTGTCTGCGTAACGGGGTCGCACCCGACGGATTTACCGTAACAGCGGTTGAAGACGCTGCAGGCGCTGGGCCGCCACGCAGGCGCACCGTCTCGGTAGGCTTCGGAAGGGAAATCCGCCAATACGACGGAAACCTGGGTGCGCAATGGACTGTCGATTTCGAGGACGACCTGCGATCGCGTGTGTTCGGCTGAGCTTTGCCTCTCTGCGCCACCGTTTTCATAGCTCGAGCACCGGAGCAAATCATGGCGGACTGATGGCAGGCATCAGCCTCGAAGCCACTAAGGTCACGAAGCTGGCTGCCATGTAACCACCAACAGCCGCCCCCAGGAGCGCCCGACAGATCAACCCCAATCACACAGGCCCATCATGGACTTCATTACCAGCGCCGGCCCGCTAATCTCGTTGATCGCCGGCATCCTTATTCTTGTCATTCCGCGGCTGCTTAACTATATCGTCGCCATTTACCTCATTGTCATCGGCCTGCTCGGACTGTTTGGCGGGCACCTGCGCTGAGCGGGCCGGGGCCTGCGTCTGGTCGGGAGCTTGCCGGGTGTGCGGACGCCCCCCTCACCATCTTCCGGCATGAAAGCAAAAGCCCCGCGCGGATAGCTCCGGCGGGGCCTGGGCGAATATGGTTGCGGGGGCAGGACTTGAACCTGCGACCTTCGGGTTATGAGCCCGACGAGCTGCCAACTGCTCCACCCCGCGGGGCGAAATATACGCGGGTTGGCAGCACTTGGATACCCCTATTCCAAAAAACTGTGCAGATTGCCGAGCAGGTCTTCTCGGGGCGACTGCTTTTGACACTGTCATGAACGGGCCGCCACGAACGCGTCAGCCGCCCTGCCCGCGCTACCGGAGCGTCCACCCGATCCGGGCAAGACCGGCTGCGCGGCGCTGCCATCGAACCATTCGCCATTCTTTGCGCCGGCGCCTGAGCCCGCGATCAAGGCCGGGGTCGGCGCAATGAGCCAGGCCGTCTTGTCGGCGCTGGCGCAACGGAAGGCAGCCAATCAGGCGTGATCGCTCTGGCGCGCCGGGATCTTGCGTGTCACGGCTTCGTCGAACCAACGGTCCATCATCGCTTTCTCGTAGCGCAGCCTGTCGGTGGGACTGTAGACGTTGACACCCATATTGAAGGTCTGGTCGGCGATACGCTGCTCGCCCCTGCCGATCACGGCTCCATCGCTGCCGCGTAGTTCATAGAGCAGCTTCATGTGCGGCCAGGTGACATCGCGCACCACGCGCAAGTCATAGCCGGGAAAACGCCACGGTTCGAAATGTCCGGCCAGGTCGACATCGAGCACTTCGATGTTCAGCGTATAGCCAGGCGGCAGGTGGCGGGCGGCCAGTTCGTGGAAGTGGGCGCGGATATCGTTCATCACCTGCGCCCTCTCCTTGTCGCTGCCGTACGCGCTGCGATAGGCGGCATCCGTGTATGTCTCGGGATGATTGAAGCTAAGGATCAGGGTTCCGGCCGGCGGCGCAGCAAGAGCGCTCAAAGCGAGGGCTGCCGCGCAGGCAGCCAGCAGACGGAGGGATCTGGCCATGGCAAGCTCCAGAACGGTAGTACGCTCCTTGATTCTAGACCGCCCCGATCGCTTCGGACCATCTGGCTGAGTGCAGGCTGAACCACCCCCAATTTTGCTGCTGCGCCCCTGAAGCTTTGCTCCCTCGCGATGCTTGCGAAGGCAGCAAGCTCATCCGGGTATCCGGGTGCCATCGAACCCGGGAATGTGCAGATCAGAGTTAAACGGCTCGCAGTTGCACTTTGGCCGCGGTCTTCTACGCTGCATCCATTGCAAGGGCCGCCTTCACGTGCGTCTCCGCGCAGGAGCCAAGAACAAAAGCATTACACCGGGAGCGCCTGTCATGATTCCAGGCACGGCAGCGAGCGAGGGTTCAGGCAACCAGGGGACTCAGGGTCAGGCTGCGCCGTCGATCTCGCTGCCCAGGGGCGGCGGCGCGATCCGCGGTCTCGGCGAGAAGTTCGGGGCCAACCCGGTCACCGGCACCGCTTCGATTTCGGTGCCGATCGCAACAAGCCCGGGCCGTTCGGGCTTTGGCCCCCAGCTTTCTCTGAGCTACGATTCAGGCGCGGGCAACGGTCCGTTCGGCTTCGGCTGGAACCTGTCGCTTCCTGCGATCACTCGCAAGACCGATCGGGGGCTTCCGACCTACCTCGACCATGTGGACGCACCCGACGTCTACATGATCTCTGGCACCGAGGACCTGGTCCCGGTGCTCACGAATGCGCAAGGGAAATGGGAGCGGGAGCAGTTGCCCGCGCGCACCGTCAATGGAATGACGTACCGGGTAGACCGTTTCCGGCCGCGCATCGAGGGCTTGTTCGCCCGCATTGAGCGCTGGACCAACCTCGCCGATGCGAGCGACGTGTTCTGGCGCTCCATTTCAAAGAGCAACGTCACTACCTGGTACGGCAGGACAGCCGAAAGCCGCATTGCCGATCCAGCGGACCCAAGCCGCGTCTTCAGCTGGTTGATCTGCCAGAGCCATGATGACAAGGGCAACGTCATTGTCTATGGCTACAAGCCCGAAGACTCGGCGCGGATTCTTGAGGACACGGCCGGCAACGGACTTGCCAGGGCACATGAGCGCAACCGCACGGATGCGTCCCGTTCCGCGCAGCGCTACCTCAAGCGCATTCGTTATGGCCATCGTTCGCCCTACTTCCCGATACTGACGGACGATGCCCCCTGGCCCGAGCCCTCTGATTCGTGCGCGCGCGACGCAAGCAACGCCTGGCTCTTCGAGGTCGTCTTCGACTACGGCGAGCACGACGCCAGCGCGCCGACGCCCGTCGAAACGGGCACGTGGCCCGCGCGCCAGGATCCATTTTCCGCATACCGCGCCGGCTTCGAGTTGCGCACCTACCGGATCTGCCGGCGTGTCCTGATGTTCCACCACTTCCCGGGCGAAGCGGGTGTAGAGCGCGATTGCCTGGTGCGCTCCACCGACTTCAGTTATTCGGACGGCGCCCCCACTGACGTTCACAACCCCATCTACGCGTTCCTGCGCGCGGTCACCCAGACCGGCTATCGTCGGCACAACGGCGGCTACGACCGGCGCAGCTTTCCGCCGTTGGAGTTCGAGTACACCGCGCCGGAGGTGCAGGGTGTGGTGGAGGAAGTGGACCCGGAGAGCCTGGAGAGCGCGCCCATCGGCCTGGACGGCAGCAGCTACCGCTGGACCGACCTGCACGGCGAGGGGCTTGCCGGCATCCTCACCGAGCAGGCTGGGGCCTGGTACTACAAGCGCAATCTCAGCCCGATACCGGAAAGGCTGCCGGGCGGCCAGCAGGAAGTGAGGGCGAAGTTCGCGCCGCTCGAAGCCGTCGCCATGAAGCCCGGTGCCAGCTTGTCCGGCGGCGCGGAGTTCATGGACCTCGCCGGCGACGGCCAGCCCGACGTGGTTGTCATGGAAGGCGCCGCCTCCGGCCTGTACGAGCATGACGAGGCCGAAGGCTGGCAACCCTTCCGTCCTTTCGCCTCGCGCCTGAACCGCAATCTGCGCGATCCGAACCTCAGGTTCGTGGACCTGGACGGCGACGGCCGTGCCGACGTGTTGATCACCGAAGACAATGCCTTTGTCTGGCATGCCTTGCTCGGGGAAGATGGCTTCGGCCCGGCACGGCACGTCGCGCAGGCGCTCGATGAAGAGCAAGGCCCGCGCGTCATCTTTGCCGATGGCACCCAGTCGCTCTACCTGGCCGATCTCTCGGGCGATGGCCTGACCGACATCGTCCGCATCCGCAACGGGGAAGTCTGCTACTGGCCGAACCTGGGCTATGGCCGCTTCGGCGCCAAGATCACGATGGACAACGCGCCCTGGTTCGACCATCCGGGCCAGTTCGACCATCGCTATCTCCGCCTGGCCGACATTGACGGCAGCGGCACCACCGACATCATCTACCTGCACCGCGATGGCGTGCGGCTGTACTTCAACCAGTCCGGCAACGGCTGGAGCCAGCCACACGTGCTGAAGGTGTTCCCGCGCATCGATGACCTGGCAAGCATACTGGCCACCGACCTGCTCGGCAACGGCACGGCCTGCCTGGTCTGGTCATCGGCGCTGCCGGGCGACGCGCGGCGTTCGATGCGCTACGTCAACCTCATGGGCGGGCACAAGCCGCATCTGCTGGTCAGGACCGTCAACAACCTCGGGGCAGAGACCCGCGTCGACTACGCCCCCTCCACCAGGTTCTACCTGCAGGACAAGCGCGACGGAAAGCCGTGGATCACCCGGCTGCCGTTTCCGGTCCACGTGGTCGAGCGCGTGGAAACCTGCGACCATATCAGCCGCAACCGCTTCGTCACCCGCTACGCCTACCACCACGGCTATTTCGACGGCGAGGAACGAGAGTTCCGCGGCTTCGGGATGGTCGAGCAATGGGACACGGAGCAGTTCGCCGCCCTCGCCGGTGGCACTGTCCCGGCAGACAACATCGCCGCCGCATCGCACGTGCCGCCCGTGCACACCAAGAGCTGGTTCCATACCGGCGTCTACCTCGGTCGGGAACGCGTCTCGCGCCACTTCGAGAATGAGTATTTCCGTGAGCCCGGACTGACCGTCGAAACCGCGCGGCCGCTTCTGCTCGATGACACCATCGTCCCGCCTGGCCTGACCCTGGAAGAAGAGCGCGAAGCCTGCCGCACCCTCAAGGGCTCGATGCTGCGCCAGGAGGTCTATGCCGATGACGCCGACCACCCCGGCGCCACGCCGGATCAGGTCCAGCGTGCCCGTACGCCCTACACCGTCACCGAGCAGAACTTCAGCATCCGCGCCTTGCAGCCCCGTGGCGCCAATCGCCACGCCGTCTTCTTCACCCACCCCTGCGAGTCCCTCAGCTACCACTACGAGCGCAACCCAGCCGACCCGCGCATCCAGCACGCGCTGACGCTGGAGGTCGATGACTACGGCAACGTGCTCAAGCAAGCGGCTATCGGCTACGGACGCCGCGCTTCACCGCTGTCGACGCAGTGGGATCGCGAACGGCAGACAACATCGCTGCTCACCTACACCGAAAACCGTGTCACCAATGCCATTGAGTCATCCGACACGCGCCGTAACCCACTGCCTTGCGAGGCGATCACGTTCGAGCTGACGGGCTACGCCGCCACTGGTGCGGACGGTCGCTACCAAGCCACGGACTTCGTCGAGCCCGATCCTGCCGCTGCCGGCCGGCTACGCCACAAGGTCACCGCACCAGATGTCGCTTACGAGGCCACAGCCGCCGGCAGCCAGCGCCGCCGCCCGATCGAATGGCTGCGCACCCTCTACCGGCGCGACAATCTAAACGGCCTCTTGCCGCTCGGAGAATCGCAGTCGTTTGGCCTGCCCGGCGAAAGCTACAAGCTCGCCTTCACCCCAGGCCTGATCGAACAGGCCTTTCAGCGTCCGCGCCAAGGGCAGGCGGCCGAACCCCTGCTGCCCGATCCGGCGGCCGTCCTTGGCGGACAGGCCGGCAACCGGGGCGGTTACCTTCGAAGCCAGACCCTCAAGACGGACAGCCGCTTCCCCGCGAGCGACGCGGACGATCACTGGTGGATGCCCTCGGGGCAGGCCTTCTTCAGCACGGATCCTGCCGACAACGCCGCCACCGAACTGGCGCAGGCGCGGCAGCACTTCTTTCGGCCGCGTCGCTACCGCGACCCCTTCGGCCAGAACGCCTTCGTCGACTTCGACGCCCACGACCTGCTGATGGTCGAAACCCGCGACGCGCTCGGCAACCGCGTCACGGTGGACAGCAACGATTGCCGCGTCCTGCAGCCGCGCCTGGTCAGCGATCCCAACCGCAACCAGACCGAAGTCGCTTTTGACACGCTCGGCATGGTGGTCGGCACTGCCGTGATGGGCAAGCCGCTGCCCGCACAGATGGAAGGTGACACACTGGCTGGTTTTGTCACCGACCTCACGCAAGCTCAGCTCGACGGCTTTGGTGCTGCCGATCCGCACGCCGTCGCAGCCGCGCTGCTGAAAGACGCTACCACGCGCATCGTCTACGACCTCGACCGCTTCCGCCGCACGCGGCTGGCCCACCCCAACGACCCGACGAAGTGGCAGCCCGCCTGCGCCGCGACGCTCGCGCGCGAAACCCACGCGAGCAGCCCGCTGCCGCCCCAGGGCCTGAAGATCCAGCTCAGCTTCTCCTACTCCGACGGCTTCGGCCGTGAGATCCAGAAGAAGATCCAGGCCGAGCCGGGACCGCTGGATGTCAGCAACCTAGCCGCGCCCATCGTCAATCCACGCTGGGTTGGCAGCGGCTGGGCCATCTTCAACAACAAAGGCAAGCCGGTCCGCCAGTACGAGCCCTTCTTCAGCGCCACGCATGACTACGAATTCGGCATCATGGTCGGCGTCAGCCCGGTGCTGTTCTACGACCCGGCCGAGCGTGTCATCGCGACGCTGCACCCGAACCACACCTACGAGAAGGTGGTATTCGACCCCTGGCAGCAGACCACCTACGACGTCAACGACACCTGTGCCGCGCGCAACGCCCAGACCGGTGACCCTCGCACCGACGCTGATATCCGCGGCTACGTCGCCGAGTTCTTCAAGGCCCCGCCAGCCAATCCCGCGCAGCCTTGGCAAACCTGGTATGTACAACGCATTGGCGGCGCCCTGGGAGCGGACGAGCGTAACGCTGCCCAACGGGCTGCAGCACATGCCGACACGCCCACCACCGCGCATTTCGATGTGCTCGGCCGCCCCTTTCTCACCGTGGCGCGCAACCGCGTCGTGTGCCTCGGTCACGACCTCGACGGCGGCGAGGACAGCTTCGCCACCCGCGTCGAGCTGGATATCGAAGGCAACCAGCGCGCCATGCGCGACGCCATCCGGCAGGCGGGCGACCCGCTCGGTCGCATCGTCATGCGCTACGCCTACGACATGCTTGGCAACCGCATCCACCAGCTCAGCATGGAAGCCGGCGCGCTCTGGATGCTCAACGAGGTGGGCGGCAAACCCATCCGAGCCTGGGACAGCCGCGGCCACAACTTCACCACTGGCTACGACTTGCTGCGCCGCCCCGTCGAGCAGACCGTGCGCGGCACGACCAACGAGTCCGATCCGCGCACCCTGAATCGCGAGATCCTGGTCGACAAGATCGAGTACGGGGAGACACTGGGCAACGCCGAAGTGCTCAACTTGCGCACCCGCATTTATCGCCACTTCGATTCGGCCCACGTCGCGACCAATGCGCGAGTGGATGCCAACAGCAATCCGACCGATGCGTACGACTTCAAGGGCAATTTGCTGTACAGCACGCGGCAACTGGTCAGCGACTACACCGCCATCCCCGACTGGCTGCGCGACCCGAAGCTCGACGTCGAAACCTTCGAGGCCGGCACCTGTTACGACGCACTCAACCGTCCCATCCAGTCCATCGCGCCGCGCAGCAGCTTGGGGCGCGGCAAGTTCAACGTCATCCAGCCGGTGTTCAACGAGGCCAACCTGCTGGAGCGGGTGGACGTGTGGCTGGAACGCGCTGCCGAACCTGCTGCACTACTCGACCCGGCCAACGAGGCCCCATCGCTGGTCGGCGTCGCCGACATCGACTACGACGCAAAGGGCCAGCGCCTGCTCATCGATTACAAGAACGGCGCCAGCACCTTCTACCGCTACGACCCGCTCACCTTCCGCCTCACCCAACTGCTGACCAAGCGCAAGGCGGCGGACTTCCCTGGCGACGATCCGCAGCAGCCCGGTGCCGGCTGGCCGGGCAAGCAGGTGCAGAACCTGCACTACACCTACGACCCGGCCGGCAACATCACCCACATCCAGGACGACGCGCAGCAGACCATCTACTTCCGGAACAAGCGCGTCGAACCGAGCAACGACTACGTCTACGACGCCCTCTACCGCCTGATCCAGGCCACCGGCCGCGAACACCTCGGTCAATTGGCAAGCGGCGAGCGAAAGCCGCCAACGGCACCCGATGGATCCAACGCCTTCCACACAGGACTCGACCACCCCGGCAACGGCAACGCCATGGGCACGTACATCGAGCGCTATGTGTACGACGCCGTCGGCAACTTCCTGCAAATGCAGCATCGCGGCAACGACCCGGCGCATCCGGGCTGGACACGCGCCTACGACTATCTCGAAGCCAGTCTGATCGAAGACGGCAACGGCGGTGCGCTGCTCAAGACCAGGAACCGCCTGACCCGTACCACGTTGAACCCGGCGGGTAACACGCCGCAGCCGGAAACCTACCTGCACGACGTTCACGGCAACATGCTGCGCATGCCGCACCTGGGCGGCGGCCTGCTCGGGCCCAACATGCACTGGGACTACAAGGATCAGTTGCGCCAGACCGACCTGGGCGGTGGCGGCGCGGCTTGGTACGTCTACGACGCCTCAGGCCAGCGCGTGCGCAAGGTGTGGGAGAAAGCGCCGGGCCTTACCGAAGAGCGCATCTACCTCGGCGGCTTCGAGATCTTCCGCAAGCACGTCGGCCCCATTGACGCCAACACCGCCACCCTGGAGCGCGAGACGCTGCACGTGATGGACGACAAGCAGCGCATTGCGGTGGTGGAGACGCGGACGTTTGACTCGGCGGGCGGCGACCACGCACCCCGGCAACTGATCCGCTACCAGTTCGGCAACCACCTCGGCTCAGCCAGCCTGGAACTGGATGAACAGGCGCAGATCATTTCCTACGAGGAATACGCACCCTACGGTAGTTCGACCTATCAGGCCGTACGCAGCCAGACCGAGACAGCGAAACGGTATCGGTATACCGGCAAGGAGCAGGATGAGGAGAGCGGGTTGTACTACCACGGGGCGAGGTATTACGCGCCGTGGCTCGGGCGATGGACGGCCTGCGATCCGGCAGGCGAGGAGGAGGGTCCCAACCTCTACCAATACTGCTTCGGCAATCCGACGGGCTTCGTCGATCCTGACGGCCAGAGCGGCAAAAAGCTCGCCATTGTCATGCACAATGAATCCAAGCCGGCGGGAAAGGAACTCCCCCGACCTAAGGAGCCCATAAAGCCCCAGAAGCCGACGATCAAAGCCCCCGGAAAAAATGCTTCAGATAAAGAGAAGGCGAAATACGAAAAAGATAAGAACAAAGCTGAGAAAGCATTCGTGGAAAGCATGAAAAAGTATGAAGAAGCAAAAAAGAAATATTCTTCTGATTTGAAAAAATACGAAGCAAATAAAAAATTGTGGAGTGCTTATCGTCAGTCTCAAAACGAGTATAAGGCGTCTGAGGCCGCGTTGAAAGCCGAAGGCTATGATGTCGTGCAAGTCGATTCCGGCAAAGCGTTACTCGATGCACTCAAGAACGCCGGGTCGATCAAGGAACTCGTGGTCCTATCGCATGGCACACCCTTTGGACTGGGCGGTGAAGGACCTGGCGCCGGCCTATACACCGACAAGCCGCCGGGCGGTGCCACGTTCGACGCCAAGCGTGCGGCCAAACTTTCAGACTTGGAGAAAATGATCAATGACAAGAAGATCGCGTTCGAAAAGGACGCGACCATTGTCTTGGGAATGTGCAGAACCGCTGGCGGCAAAGAAGGTACGCATGTCGGTTCGTCCACATGGACCGGACCGATTGAGGATACCTTCGCTTATCGGCTAGCAAAAATTACTGGCCTTGAAGTCTTCGGCAGCGAAGGTGTTTCATCATACGGCGACGACAAGCGAACATCGACGCCATTGCGCCGTAGCGACATTGGCTGGCATCGATTCACGCAACAGAACAACACCATAAAAACGGAGAGCTTGAAAGGAAAATATTTAAATGTCGTGACTCGCAAAACGAGCGAGAAGCCGTAATGAAATTCCGACTATTGCTCGCATCCTAATCTATACAGATTTGTGAACGGAAATGTATGAAACCAGTTCCTCGCGAGTTCTTTATCGGCCCGATGGACTTTTTCTCCATCCTGCTGCCGGGCGCGCTGCTCACCTGGCTGCCCGAGGGGGCAGGCATCGGCATAGGACCGGGCAAGACTTTCATTGGTTCTGAACCGGGCAACATCCCCAAGGCAGGCCTCGTTGATCCGTTTGCTGGACCATCAAACGAACTGCCGGACTTTAGTCTGGGTCCGGCGATAGCGGTCTGGCCTCCCCCTCCAAGCCCACTACATCAACTCAGGGCCCTTGCTGAGCGCCTTGCTGTGCCTCTGGTCGACCGCGCTTGGCAAATGCTGTGGGGCTCCGGGCCCCAAACGAATACGGCTTCGCCGTGACGTTCTGCGGAACACGCGGATCGGTGAAGTGTTATAGGGGGAATGCGTCATGCCACAAGTCATCCTTGTCCGCCTCGCGCCAATGAAGCCGACCAGCGGCGCCAGTTTCAAGAGCTATCTCAACAACCTGACGATCCGCGCGTTCGACCTGTCGTTCGGCAACTCAGCCGATGGCACGCTGGTTGGGCAGGCGCAGGGGGCCTGGATCCCGAATGCGGGCATCAATGCGGTTGGCCCGGCATTCAATCCCGCCAACCAGCGGATCGTGCAGCACTTCTCCGTATATCCGGTGCAGGTGAACCCATTGCCCGCGCCGCCATTCCCGGACGTACGCCTTGAAGCGGTGGCGACGGCGATCATCGAGCTGACCCCGCCCGCGGCGGAGTTCAACACGACCGATCTGCGCCTCGAGATCAGGCAGGGCACGCAACTCGTTGCCTACGAGCGGCTCGACTTCAACGTGAAGGTCGAGCCGAACGCACCGCTCTCGAACAATCCGCTGACCTACATCGGCGTCGATCCCCCCGCGGTCGTGCTGACGCTGCCGGACCCCGCGGTCGCGCTCGATCCGAATGCCGCCTTCGTTGAGCTGCCGCCCGACGGCACGCCGCCCAAGTTCGTGCCGCTGCGCAATGCGATCAACAAGGTGCTGGCGCAGGACCCGGGCGGCGGCGCCACGCTCGCCAACCGGAGCCCGCTGACCGCGGCGCAGTCGCGCCAGGTCTCGCGCGAGATCATCTGGAACCGCCAGATCGCGCCTCCGCCTGAGCGGCCGAACAACCGCCGGCTCGAGGACATGTATACGCGCCCGCCGACCGACACGTCGTGGAGCGCCGACGAGCGCGACAAGGCGGACATGGACCGGAAGCAGTATGAAGCCAGCCTGCTCGGGTATTACGCACTACAGAACGCCAACGCGGATCGCCTGGCGCAGTACGTCTTCGCCGCGTCAGCCGCGGTGTGGTCCGGACAGCAGAGCGCGAACCCCGGACGCGTTGGCCTGCGCTTCCCGGTGGAACCCGGCCCTCCGCCGGCCCCGGGCGCAACGTTCCGTCGGGCAGACGTCGTGATCGTGAACGATGGCGGGCTGGTCCTGGATTTCCAGGTTCCTGCCGAATACTTCTATGCGCTCTCGGCGGTCCTGGCGACGAACGTCACCGCCCAGGAGCGCTACCGGATGGCCACCGACGATGACGAATCGCGCATCGTTGCGTCCATCAAGGCCGCGCTGGACGCCAATATCATCGCCGCCCCGGCCACGACGCCCGAAAACGCGGCGCGCCGGCTCGCCGCAATCGGCCGGGGCCGCGTGCAGCGCGCCCCGCTCTGTCCGCTCAACGCCAACGTGAACGCGCTGGTCACGGCATGGCTGGCCCAGATGGTGCCGTCGATCGACCCGTTCTGGCAACAGAGCCCGTTCCCGGCCGCGCTGGTACCCGGGCACCTCGACCTGGTACTCGCCGTCATCACGCAGCAGACTGCGGTCACGCCGGCATCTGCCGCGCTGATCGCCGCGATCAAGGGCATCCCGGTCGCCAACGTGGCCCAGCTCAAGGCACGCACGGTCCAGCAGTGGCACGCCTTCTTCCTCCCCGCCAACGTTGGCCTGCTTCCGGACTTCACCAACCCTGGCACGCCCGCGGAGCGGGTCGAGGCGTTCATCCGCCAGTTGCGGAAGTATTTTGAAGTGCTGTCGATCGCGCCGGCGCCGCCTGTGGGCGCGATCGCAAACGCGCTGTCGATTCCGATCGCCGCCGGCGATCCCTTCGCTGCGTTCCTCGCGGCCGCCCCCGGCTTTGCATTTCCGGTGGCGAACTGGGGCGCGCCCGCCATCGTGAACGCGCTGCAGGCCGTGTTCCCCAGCGATGCGGCCGCGCAGGCGTGGCTGCTTGACGCGCTCAAGACCATCGACGAGCTGCTGCGCGCGACCACCGGTGTCGGGCCGGCGGCGCTGCAGTTCTCCTTGCTCGAAGCGCTCTACGCGCGCGGATTCACCTCGCGGGCACAAATCCAGGCGCTGTCGGCCGCCGAGTTCGAGTACGCGCTGACGGGAACGGTGGCCTATCCGTTTGCCGCGGCAATCCAGGCCGCGGCCGGCGGCGCGACGGGCGCTGCACCGCCGGCGCTTCCCGGTCCGTTCACGCCAGTCAATCCGGACGGATCGCTCATCAACTGCATCCCGCCATGGCACCTGTCGCCGCTCGGGCCGGTGACGTATCTGCAGGATCTGCTCGCGACCGGCATCGGCGCCACATGCGAGCATCCGGCGGCAACCGGCGCCACGCTCGCCGACCTGGTCGCGCCGCGCCGTGGTGCGCTCGGCAGCCTTCACGCCACCGCCGCAAACGTCCACACCACGCTGCCGCTGATCGATATCGTCAATGAGAACCTCGAGGACCTCGCCGACAACGGCGCTCCTGGCGTCGTCTATGACACCAGCGCCACGACGCTGGGCGGGCACGCGCTAAGACCCGCCGACGCGGACGACGGCACCGGGCACGCGCCGAATACCCTGTTCGCCGCGCTGCCGGAGCATTCGACGCCGGCAACGCCAGTGAAGAAGCCCGGCGCCTATGTGAAGCTCGCCGGCGATTTTTCCTCGCCGCTGCTGCCCTACTCGCAGCCGCTCGACATTTCGCGCACGTACCTGTGCGGCATGGGAACGTCGCGGTTCGCGACCATGCGCGCGTTCCGCGAAGAGATCACCGAGTTCGCGATCGACGCGAAGCAGGAGGCGGCGGACTTCCAGAAGCATCTGTGGCGGTATCCGGTGCGGATCGAGCTGGCAATCGAGTACCTGCGCCTGTCCCCGGACGAGTACCAGACGCTGTACGTCGATCCAATCGGCCCGGCCGACCTGCTCAAGATGTACGGCTTCCCGTCGGCCACGATCAACGGGGTCGACTGGAAGTCGATCGTCGTGCATGTGCCGGAGTTCCTCAGGCGCACAGGGCTGGATTACTGCGAGTTCCTCGAGCTTTGGAAAGCCAGGTTTGTCGAGTTTGAACGGCAACCGGCCGCGTCAGGGACCGCTGCCGGGCGGACCACGGGCGCCACGGGGACGACGCCGAATGCCGGATTCCCGGATTGCGAACCGTGCTGCCCGGAAGATCTCGTCATCCAGTTCGTCAATCCGCAGGCGCCTGAAGATGCGCTGCGGCGGCTGATCGTCTTCATCCGCCTGTGGCGATCGCTCAGGTGCCTGCCCGGCGCGGGCTACAGCTTTGCGGATCTGCGCGACATCAGTCTGGTGCTCGGCCTGTTCCAGGGTGCGAACGTCAACCCGGTGTTCATCCGCCAGCTGGCCGCCTTCCAGATCCTGCGAGACGACTGGCGGCTCGTGCTGGGCACCGACCCGGACGCGGCACCGGACGCAACCGGATCGGCTCGCACACGCCTGCTTGGCCTGTGGGCCGCCGCGCCCGCCGCGTCGTTCGACTGGGCCGTGGACCATCTGCTCGGGCGTATCGAGGACCGCGCCGAGCGCGGGCACGCGCCCGGCCGGCGTCCGGGCAGCCACCGCCGCCATCGTCCGCCCGAGTTCATCAAGATCCTGCGCGACAACCTCGACACGCTGTCGCTGCTGAGCGGCTTCGATCCGGTCGCGAGGCCGTGGAATGCACAACCGTCCGGCACCCTGCGCTTCACGGAAATCCTGGCCAAGGTCTATGGCTCGTGGTTCACCACCGGCGAGCTGCTGTACCTGTTCTCGGTCGACCAGCATCTCGACGGCGACGATCCCTTCTGCCAGCAGGACAAGAACGAAGCGCTCGATCAGCCGTTCGACTTCCCGGAGGAAGGGCATCCGCACGACCTGTGGTGCCTGCGGCGCAAGCTGCTGGACGTCCACGCAACGGAAGAGGAAATCGCCGCGCTGACCTGGACCGCTCTCGTCACCGCGATGCGGACCGACTTCGGGTACGAGCCTGCGCCGGGCACCGATCCGCTGCGCGAGCTTGGGGAGCATTTCTTCCCAGGAATGCTTGCTGACGCGGGATTTCCGGTCAGTCCGCAGGCGCGCCAGTATCGCTCAGCCCTCGGGGCCACCGTCGCGAGCATGTGGAACCACCCGCATCCCGGACCGTTCCAGTACGATGCCGTCGCCAAGGAATTGGCGACGTCCCTGCCGCTCCTCGACCAGGACGTGCTGTTCAAGCTCAATGCGATCGAACAGTTGACGCACGCCGAGCGCAAGGCGGTGCAACAATTGTACTTCGCCCCGCGTGCCGAGCTCGCGCGGTTCTCGTTCCTGTTCCCCAGCCTCGCCGCCGCTGAACAAGCGCTGGTCCAGGAAGCGGATGAGACCCGGCGCTGGGAATACTTCCGCTGCGCGTTCGTGGAGTTCTCACGCCGCGCGCGCATCGTCGCGGAGCACCTTGCCGCGCATGTGGGCTACGCCTCCGACGGCACCGACGCGGAAGCCGATCTGGCGTGGCTGATCCTTCTCCGCCTGCTCGGCGACGAGAACAAGGCAGCGTCGGCGTGGGAGCAGGATAACGGCAAGCCGCCCGCCAGCTTCTCATGGCCGTTGCCAGCGGGCGGTGCCTTTGCCGCCCTGACCGGCCTTACCGGCACCGGACTGCTCGGTGAGGTGAAAGGCGCGAGCGGGAGTTCATGGCCCGAACTGCGCGGACCGATGACGGCGTTCTCGCAGGCGGGCAACGCCTGGAATGCGCCGCTTCCCGGGGTCGTGCCGGACCTGGATTTCACACTGCCGCCGGCGGCACTGAAGTTCGCCGTATTGCGCAACGGCCTGGCGATCCGCGAGTCAGACGGGCAGCCGCTGGCGGGCGCCGAAGGCTACACCGCACGCTGGACCGGCGTGCTCATCGTCGAGACATCGGGCACGTACACATTCTTCGCCGGCGCACCGGCACCGGACTGCGATGCGCCCGATTTCGAGGCGTGCAGCCACAACAAATGGCGCGTCAACCTGCGGCGCGGCCAGAAGACGTTCCGACTGCTGAACTACGGTTGGGCGGACGAGCCGGCGGCGGACCGTGCGTCCGGCCCGCTGCATCTGAAGCGCGGCGCCTACTTCATCGATATCGACTTCGAGGAATCGCCACCCGAGTTCGACGAGAAGCAGGAGCTGGCGCGCGCCCGCACCGGCTTCACGGTGAAGTACCAGGGCCCGGACACCGATGACTGCATTGCGGAGCTGCCGGCCGAGCGCCTGTATCGCGACGTCTCACCGGGTGAGCTGACCAGCGCGCAGGCGGCGGTGCCGTCGGCAAAGGCGTATCTGGCCCTGCAGTACACCAGCAGCCTGCGCGACATCCGCCGCACCTACCAGCGCGCATTCAAGGCGCTGCTGTTCTGCCACCGGCTGCGACTGTCGGCACGCCTGGTGGCGCGGGCAAACGTTTCCGAGGCCGAGTACATGCTGTCGTCGCCAGGCCTGTTTGCCGGCTTCACCTACGTTCCCGGCACCCCGTATACATCGCACCGCGCGTATCTGGACTTCAATTTCCTGCCGGTTGGCGACACCTACAATGGCGATCCGGAGCGCAAGCCACCGGCGCCGCTCGACCAGCGCGCGACGCCGTCGGTCAAGCGCCGGCAGGCGCTCTTCGACTGGTTCGAGCGCGTCCATGACTACACGGTGATGCGGCGGGCGGTCCAGCAACGGGCTGAGCGCCTCGCGTGGCTCTGCTTCGTCGAGGCGTCGAACCAGCAGCCCGCCGATCCCGTGCCGCTGCTGATGGACCTTGGCGTCGACATGGATCATGCCGCGCTTGTCCTCGAATTCCACGACGGCGTATCCGTCGATTGGGCCAGGCTGTCGGACGATCGCTGGGCAATCCGCGTCTGGCACGCCGCGTCGTGGGTGAGGCGGCTGCTGAAGGCGTTCGTTCCGCTCGACCTCGCCCAGGCACAGCCCGATGCCTGGGCAGCGAGCGCGCCGGCGGCAATGGCCAGCGGCAACGCGAACCTGACAAGGTTCTACCGCGACGGCATGATCGAGCGCGGCAACCCGCTGCGTTACGCCGACATCGAGCACCTCAACAACCTGCTGCGCGAGCGGGGACGCACCGCGCTGGTCGCGTATCTCACCGGAATGAACCGGGTCCCGCTTCCGTTTGTGCCAGGCGGGTTCGCGACGTCGGCGAAGGATCTCAGCGCGTTGTTGCTGGTCGACGTCGATGCTGGCATTTGCCAGAAGATCAGCCGCATTGAAGAGGCGGTTACGGCGGTGCAGTCGTTCGTGGAACGCGCACGCCTGGCGCAGGAGCCGACCTTCGTGGTGACCCCGGCGTTTGCCTCGGCATGGGACAAGCTTTTTGTGACCTTCCACATCTGGCAGGCCTGCCGCCGCCGCACGCTGTACCAGGAGAACTACGTCGAGTGGACCGAGCACGAACGCGCGCTCCAGGCCGAAGCGTTCCGCTTCCTCGAATCCGAATTGCGGCGCGCCACCTTGACTGCGCCGCAACCCGGCGGCATGGAGTACTGGCCCGGACCCTACTGGCCGGCCCATCCGTCACTGACCGCGCTGCAACATCGCGACCCGTCGCATCTGAAGCAGGTGCCGCAGCCCGAGAACCTCGGGCTGATGGGGCGGCCCGAGCGCCACGCGAGACCCAGCTGGCTGGCGCCGTCGCAGCTCCAGCTGTCTGCCGGCCCGACCCCGGGCACGACGAACAATGTCCCGGGGGCCGCTCGCGGCATGCTCGCCGCTACGGTGCCTGCCAACGCGTCCACAGGAACACCGCCCGGCGCTGAGTCTCCGCAGCTTCCGCTCTGGCTGCAGGCGGCGGTCCGCCTCGGCACGCGGTTCCTGCGCATTGCCGCTGCCGGGGAGCCGCCCGCCACGTCGGCGTTCATGCTGCCGGAGACGTCGGGCTCGGTGTGCTGTGCCGAGTGCGGACGCGTGCATGCGCCGGTCATGGACGAGTACTACTTCTGGCTGGTGAACTCCGAGTACTACGATCCGGGTGTTCTGAATCCCGCCGATCCATCCTTGTTCCAGGACCCGGACTGGGGTGTCGTGCCGCCCGACATGACCTCGGACTGGCATCGCCGTGACCGCCTGCCGCAGCTGCTGGCCTGGCCGCCGCGGCCGATGGTGAAGCTCGCATGGTGCCGCGTGCATAACGGAGAATTCCAGACCCCGCGCATCACCGACGACGGCGCGCATGTCAATCCTGCCGGCGGCGAGCCACAGCTCGAATTCCTGGGCCGCGAGGTTGACTCTCTTCGGTTCCGGATCACGAACGCGGCGGCGCTCCCGCCGGGCCATACGGACCCGTCGCCGTGGGGCTTCCGCTACGACATTACGCCGGATACCGCCGTCGTAACGCCCGAGGTGATCGCGACGCCCCTGGCGCCGGCACCGCTCGCTCCATTGCTGCAGGCATATCCGTTCTTCGTCTATTTCACCTCCGGCGCCCCGCTTGAGCCTTCGCTCTACTCGACCGCGATGACGGTCGCCGGAACGCTGCGCGCCCACTGCCGCTTCGAGGCAGCCCTGAAATGGTACGAGCTCTACTTCGCGCCTGGCGACAAGGACCTGCGCTGGGCGACCTGCCGCACGCCGCAGCCGCCGTCGACCGGGACGATCCCCGGGACCAACGTTCCCGGTGGCTCGAACGAGCCAAATCCGAATACCCCGGCCAATCCCCCACAGCCCGCTGGCCGCGGCATTGCCGCAGCATCGACCCCGCGCGCGGCGGCGTCGACGCGCGGCCGCATGCGCACCGGCCAGGATCCGTGCTGCGACACACTGGTGAGGACGGAGCTTGCGTCCCGGCAGCGAAGCGTCGTCCTGGCGTATCTCGAGACGCTGCTTCAGCATACGCAGGCGGCAATGTGCCGGCATTCCCCCGAGGGCTACGCCATGGCGCGGCTGCGCCTCGACACGCTCTCGAGATTCCTCGGCGAGCGGCCGCGCACGATCTTCGGCCAGGATGATGGCGCCAAAGCGCAGACGGTAACCGCGTTTATCCCGCGGTTCGCCCCGCTCAACCCGCGCCTGATGGAGATCTACGACCGCGTCGCCGACCAGCTGGACGCCCTGCACCGCTGCCTGACGAAGGCGCGGCTGGCGGGCGGCGTCCCCAATCTGGATACCTCATATTGGGGCGACAATCCGGTGCGGCGCGGATGGAAGACCGCGGCCGCGAACTGCCTTGACGACGACGGCTGCTGCTGTCCGCCCAGCCCGTACCGCTTCCCCTTCCTCATCCAGCGCGCGGTGGAGACGGCGAACGAGGTCCGCACGTTTGGCGCCGAGCTGCAGGCCGCATTCGAGAAAGGGGATGCCGAGTTCCTCGCGGCCATGCGTGCCGCGCACGAACGCCAGCTCCTCAACCTGACCGAGGAGATCCGCCGCATGGAATTCCGCGAAGCGGACTGGCAGGTGCAGGCACTGCAGAAGACCAAGCAGGGGGCGCAGGCGCGGCGGCAATATTACAGCGACCTGATCGCGAATGGGTTGATCCCGAAGGAGCAGGCCTACCAGAACCTGACCGGCGTTTCCATGACCACGCGCGCCGCCGGCAACATCGTGGAAGGTGTCGGCCAGGTCATGAACCTGATTCCGGACAATACGACCGGCGTTGCCGGGATCGCGTCCACCCCGGTGTCGGTGTTCCAGATGCCGATCGGCACCAAGCTGGCCCACGCGTTCGCCGCGGCCGCCAGGATTCTCTACACGGTTGCCGATATCAACGGCACGCAGGCCGGCCTGGCACTGACCGAGGGTGGATGGGACCGTCGCGAGGCGGACTGGATCCTCCAGGTCACGGTGCTCGATATCGAGATCCAGCAGATCGAGCGGCAGATCCTTGGCGCCGAGCGGCGCCGCGGCGTGGCGCTGCGCCAGTTGAACAACCTGGTGCAGCAGAAGCAGCAGGCGGCGGAGCTGCAGGACTTCCTGCGCGACAAGTTCACCAATCACGCGCTCTACCTGTTCCTGCAGCAGGAGACAGCGGCGCTGCACCACCAGATGTTCGAGATCGCCTGGTGCTGGGCACGCCAGGCACAACGCGCGTTCCAGCTGGAACGCGAGCTGACCACGCAGACGCAACTGCCACCGGATATCTGGGACGGTCTGCACGAAGGCCTGCTGGCCGGCGAGCGGCTGTCGACGTCGCTGCGCGCAATGGAAAAGGCGTACTACGACCAGAACCGGCGCGAGCAGGAGCTGGTGACGCGGCTGTCGCTGCGGATTGATTTTCCGCTCGCGTTCCTGCAGCTGAAGGCGACAGGCATGTGCGAGATCGAGATTCCCGAATGGCGCCTCGACCGCGAATACCCCGGACACTACCTGCGCCGCGTCAAGAGCGTCAGCCTGACCATCCCCTCTGTCGTGGGCCCTTACACGGGCGTGCACTGCAAGCTGACGCTGCTGAGCAGCGCGACCCGCATCGAGCCCACGCTGCTCGACGTCGAAGACTGCTGCCCTGGCGAATGCACCTGCGGCTGCTGCGAGCGCCGGCGCTACGAGGCGACCAGGGATGATCCGCGCATCGTGAAGCGCTATGGCGCAACCGAAGCGATCGCAACTTCCACCGGGCAGAACGACTCGGGGCTGTTCGAGCTCAATTTCCGCGACGAGCGCTACCTGCCGTTCGAATACGCCGGGGCGGTCAGCCGCTGGCGCATCGAGCTGCCCATCGAGACCAACGCGTTCGACATTGACACGGTAAGCGACCTGATCGTCCAGTTGAGCTACACCGCTCGCGAAGGCGGAGCGCTGCTGCGCAAGGCAAGCTGGGCCGCCGCGTCCTGCCTGCTGCCCGGCGCGGGGCTGCGCTTCTTTGACTGGAAGCAGGACTTCGCCGATGCGTGGCAGCGGTTCAAGGCAGCCGTGCCGGCGGCAGAAATGCCCGGCTGCACGCGTGCGCTCACGCTGCGCATGAGCCGCGGCATGTTCCCGTACCTGCCGGGCCAGCGGCCGGTGCGCATGCGCCGCGTCGAACTGTGGTTCGAGGCCCAAGGCTGCAGCGGCGCGCGCAACCATGAGATCGAGTTCGTGCCAGATCGCGACTGCACATGCGAGGACGACGGCGAAGCGTGCTGCGACCGCTTCTTCCTGACCTGCGTGGCCAGCGAGGATTGGCCGTGCCTCTTCCATGGTGTGATCGAGTACCCGTTCCCGTACCTGAGCGACGAGAGACCGGTCGTGATCGGCGACTTCCTGTTTCCGGAAGACGCCGGTGTGGTACACCGTGCCTATCTGGTGTGCTCGTACGAGGCCGGTCCGCCGGAACGCTGCTTGCCGAAGCTGCCGGCTTGCGACGGCGACTGCATGACGATCTGTTGAAGTAATGCCCGTGCCCGGGCCATAGCAGGAGTTGGCAAATGGAGAAGAAGCCCCCACCTGATGAAAACACGGACCTCCCACGCCGAGGGCACGGCTCCGCTGCGCGAGCGGCGAAGACTCCGCCGCCTCAGCAGAGCATGCCCGGGCATCTTATCGAGCTGAGGCCGGGCTTCTTTCTCAACCCCGACCACATTATCAGCGTGCGGGTTTTGCCGGAGGAGGAAGGCGACGTCTATGCAGTCCTGCACCTGTCGAATGGCGACAAGCAGAACCTTACCCGCGGCGAGTTCACCGCCATTACCGGGGAAGAGCCGCGCCCGCCGGCGCGGCTGCCGCAGAAACCACTGACCGAATAGCGTTGCTGCTACGCGGCCCTGCCCCCCCGGATCAATGCTGGCTCGCCCCGGCAGCCCCGATCCCGGTCATCGCACGCACGAACTGCGCACCATAGCGCTGGCGCTCGGTGCTGGCCTGGGTGGAGCGGTCCAGCACCGACGCCAGCCAGGCGCTGGCGAAGGCCAGCGTCATCGAGAACAGCGCCGGGTTGGCATACGGGAAGATCGCCTTGTCATGATGCAGGATGCCCACCCAGACCGTCGGGCCCAGCACCAGCAGCGCCACCGCTGACACCAGCCCGGCCAGGCTGCCGGCCACGGCGCCGCGCGTGGTCAGGCCTTTCCAGAACATCGACAGGAACAGCACCGGGAAGTTGACCGAGGCCGCGATCGCCAGCACCAGGCCGGACAGGAAGGCGATGTTCTGCTTCTCGAACATCACGCCCAGCACCATGGCCAGCACGCCGATCACCAGGGTGGCCGCCTTGGACACCCGGATCTCGTCCTTCTCGTTGGCCTGCCCGCGGCGGAACACGTTGGCGTACAGGTCATGCGAGACCGCGGAAGCGCCCGACAGGGCCAGGCCCGCCACCACCGCGAGGATGGTCGCGAACGCCACCGCCGAGATAAAGCCCAGGAAGAGATCGCCGCCGATCGCGTGCGACAGGTGCACCGCCACCATATTGCTGCCGCCGATGATCTTGCCGGCCGCGTCGCGGTAGGCCGGATCCGCGCCCACCATCACGATCGCACCGAAGCCCACCACCAGGATCAGCACGTAGAAGTAGCCGATGAAGCCGGTGGCGTAGAGCACGGACTTGCGCGCCTCGCGGGCGTCTGCCACCGTGAAGAAGCGCATCAGGATGTGCGGCAGGCCCGCGGTGCCGAACATCATGCCCACCCCCAGCGAGATCGCATCGATGGGATTGGACACCAGCCCGCCCGGAGACAGGATCGCTAGCCCCTTGTCATGCACCTTCGCCGCGCCGGCGAACATGGCTTCCGGGCTGAAGCCGAAGTACGCCAGCACCATCACCGCCATGAAGGTCACGCCGCCCAGCAGCAGCGCGGCCTTGATGATCTGCACCCAGGTGGTGGCCAGCATGCCGCCGAACATCACATACAGCACCATCAACAGGCCGACGATCACCACGGCGGACTCATAGCTGGTGCCGAACAGCAGCTCGATCAGCTTGCCGGCGCCGACCATCTGCGCCACCAGGTACATGATCACCACCGTCAGCGTGCCGCAGGCGGCGGTGATCCGCACCGGCTTCTGCGCCAGCCGGTATGACACCACGTCGGCAAAGGTATAGCGGCCAAGGTTGCGCAGCCGTTCGGCGACGATGAACAGGATGATCGGCCAGCCCGCCACCACGCCCAGCGCGTAGATCAGTCCGTCATAGCCCTTGTCGAACATCATCGCGGAGATGCCGAGGAAGGAGGCAGCCGAGACCATGTCGCCGGCGATGGCCAGGCCGTTCTGGAAGCCGCTCAGCCCGCCTCCGGCGGCATAGAAGTCGGATGCCGAGCGCGTGCGGCGCGCGGCCCATCGGGTAATGCCGAGCGTGAACAGCACGAACAGCAGGAACATCACGATGGCGCTCCAGTTCAGCGGCCGCGGCGCGGCATCGCCCTGGATGGCGGGGGCCGCCGCGGCGGCCATGCTGGCAAGCCCGAGCAGGGCCGCGCACAGGTAACGGTTGGCGGGTTTCATGCCCGGCACTCCTTGCGCACGCGTTCGTTGAGCGGATCCAGGTCGCGGTTGGCCCGGTACACGTAGATCCCGGTCAGCAGCACGGCCGAGACGATCACCGCCACGCCGACGGGAATGCCCACCGTCATCACACCCGCGCCGAGCGGTGTGCCGAGCGTGGCCGGCGAGAACGCCAGCAGCAGGATAAAGCCGAAGTAGATCGCCAGCATGACCAGCGTCAGCGACCAGCCCAGGCGGGTCCGCCCGTTGGTCAGCCGGATGAAATCGGGGTGGTTCTGGATGGTTTCCAGTTGTCGCGCGTCCATGGTGGTCTCCTTTGGCGCAGGGGGCACGGCGCCTCTGGGTGGGCGCCATCGTTGAGTGGTTCGTTGAGACTTGAACTCTTGCGGCGGTGTGCTCCCTCTCCCCGCATGGGGAGAGGGAGCACACATGCAATGGCTTGTCAGTTCATGCGATACGTTCAGATCGCCCCGACCGGCTGCTCGTGCGTGAACTTCGGCCGCATATCGAGCACCCGCCGTGCCTTGCCGACCGTGGTGCGCTCGATGCCGTCCGCATCCACCACCTGCACGCGCGTGGTCACGCCCACGTAGGTCTTGATCTGGTCCTTCAGCTCGCGCTCCAGCATCGCGCGGTCGTCCGCGCAGAGGGGTGCCGAACCTCCGGGCCGCGCTTCGACGCGCACTTCCAGCTTGTCCAGGTGGCCGTCGCGGGTCACCACCAGCTGGTACTGCGGCGCCAGCGCCGGCGTCTTCAGGATCAGCTCCTCGATCTGCGACGGGAACACATTGACGCCGCGGATGATCAGCATGTCGTCCGAACGGCCGGTGATCTTGCCGATGCGGCGCATCGAACGCGAGGTGGGCGGCAGCAGGCGCGTCAGGTCGCGCGTGCGGTATCGGATCACCGGCAGCGCTTCCTTGGTGAGCGACGTGAACACCAGTTCGCCCTCTTCTCCATCCGGCAGCACCTCGCCGGTGACCGGATCGATGATCTCGGCGTAGAAGTGGTCTTCCCAGATCACCGGACCGTCCTTGCTCTCGATGCATTCGCAAGCGACACCCGGCCCCATGACTTCAGACAGGCCGTAGATGTCCACCGCGTCGATACCGGCACGTGCCTCGATTTCGGCGCGCATCGCATCCGTCCACGGCTCGGCGCCGAAGATGCCCACCTTGAGCGAGCTTTCCGACGGATCCATGCCCTGGCGCTCCATCTCCTCGATCAGGTTCAGCATGTATGACGGCGTCACCATGATGATGTTGGGCTCGAACTCGCGGATCAGCTGCACCTGTTTCTCGGTCTGCCCGCCGGACATGGGGATCACCGTGCAGCCGGCCTTCTCGGCGCCATAGTGGGCACCCAGGCCGCCCGTGAACAGGCCGTAGCCATAGCTGACATGGACCAGGTCGCCGGCGCGGCCGCCGGCGGCGCGGATCGAGCGCGCCACCACGCTGGCCCAGGTATCGATATCCTTCGCGGTATAGCCGACCACGGTCGGCTTGCCCGTGGTGCCGCTCGACGCATGCACGCGCGCCACCTTCTCGCGCGGCACCGCGAACATGCCGAAGGGATAGTTGTCGCGCAGGTCCTGCTTGGTCAGGAACGGGAACTTCGACAGATCCGACAGCGACTGCAGGTCGTCCGGATGCACCCCGGCCGCATGGAAGGCCTTGCGGTAATGCGGCACGTTGTCGTAGGCATGGCGCACGCTCCATTTCAGCCGTTCCAGCTGCAGCGCCTGCAGTTCGTCGCGGCTGGCGCGCTCGATCGGCTCCAGCTCGTTGGGGTTGGGGATGCGTTGAACCATTGTCTACTCCATCATCGTTATGATTGCGCCGCATTTCTATTGGGGGCCGGCGCCGGGTACTGCGACTGCATCAGATATGGGAACGGCTCTGTACCACGCGGAAGCGGTTGGCGACGAAAGCCGCATCCGACAGCGAGGCATTGGCTGCCGGGTTGGCGCCGGTGGCGTGGAAGTCGCTGAACGCGGCCGACTGGTTGACGAACACGCCCCCGGTCAGGTTCAGCGACAGGGCCACGCCCGCGTCCTCGGCGGCTTCGCGGATGCCCTCGGCCATGCCGGCATCGGTGGTGTAGGCCGACAACGTCAGTGCGCCATGTTCCTTCGCGCCGCGGTGCGCCAGCGCGATGCTGTGCGCGGTGTTGTCGGTGGCGACGATGAACGAGATCGGGCCGAACAATTCCTGCATGATCTTGTCCTCGTCGCTGGCGTCCACCTTGAGCACCAGCGGCGTGCGGATGCGCGCGCCGGGGAACTCCGGGTGTTCCAGCACGCGGCTGTCGGCGACGATCTCGCCCAGTGCGCGCGACGATTCGATGCGCTGAACCACCCCGTCGTTCTGGATCGCGCCGAGCAGCTCCACCGCCTTGGCCGCATCGCTGGTGAGCCTGACCACGCCCTCCCCGATCGCCGCGGCCACCTGGTCGAAGCTGAGGTGCCCTTCCGGCGTGTCGATGCCGCCCTTCGGCACATAGATGTTCTGCGGTGCCGTGCACATCTGGCCCGAGTACAGCGCCAGCGAGAACGCGATATTGCGCACCATGCCCTTGAAGTCGCTGGTGGAGTGGATCACGATCTGGTTGACGCCGGCCTTCTCGGTATAGACCTGGGCCTGGTGCGCGTTGCGCTCCAGCCAGTTGCCATTGGCGCTGCTGCCGGTGAAGTCGATCAGGCGCACTTCCGGGCGCAGCGCCAGCGTGGACGCCATGCGCTCGGTCGGGTCGTTGGCCACCAGCGTGACCAGGTTGGGGTCGAAGCCGGCTTCCTGCAGCACCTCGCGCGCCACCTCGACGGTGATCGCCAGCGGCAGGATCGCGCCCGGGTGCGGCTTGACCACCACCGCGTTGCCGGTCGCCAGGCTGGCGAACAGGCCGGGATAGCCGTTCCAGGTCGGGAAGGTGCAGCAGCCGATCACCAGGCCCACGCCGCGCGGCACCACGCTGTAGCGCTTCTCCATGCGCAGCGGCTCGTTCTTGCCCTGCGGCTTCTCCCAGATGGCCTGCTTCGGAATGCGGCGCATCTCGTCCCAGGCGTAGGCCACCGCTTCCAGCCCGCGGTCCTGCGCGTGCGGGCCGCCGGCCTGGAAGGCCATCATGAAGGCCTGGCCGGTGGTGTGCATTACCGCGTAGGCAATCTCGAAGCTGCGGCGGTTCAGGCGCTGCAGGATTTCCAGCGACACGCCGACCCAGGCTTCCGGCCCGGCCTTGCGCCAGGCCGGCATGCCTTCGGCCATGCCGGCAAAGAGCTGGTCGAGGTCGGGCTTCGGATAGGTGATGCCCAGTTCCGCGCCGTAGGGCGAGACTTCCTTGCCGGCCTGGCCGACGGTGCCCGGCTGCGACAGCGCGAACGGGCGGTTCAGGCGGGCCTCGAAGGCAGCCTTGCCGTCGGCGTTGGCGGTTTCGCCGTAGACCCTGGGGCTCGGCATTTCGCTGAACGGGCTCCAGTAGCCGCGCTCGGCAATGGCTTGGGTGGCTTGTTCCAGCAGCGCCTGGTGGCGTTCAAAAAACGGATGGGACACGGCTTGCTCCGGGGGCAGAATGGTTTGCGTATGGTTCGGGATGGCGGCAAGGGATTGCCGCGGGAAGCGCTTCAGGTTTCCTGGTCGAAGTCGATCACCAGCCTGTCGCTGACGGCGTAGCTCTGGCAGCTGAGGATGAAGCCGCGCGCGACTTCGTAGTCCTCCAGCGCAAAGTTGACGTCCATGTCGACCTCGCCTTCGATGCGCTTGCAGCGGCAGGTCGAGCAGACCCCGCCCTTGCATGAGTAAGGCAGCTCGATGCCTTGCGCCAGCGCGGCATCCAGCACCGTCTCCTTGTTCTTCTCCAGCGTGAAGGAGCGCGTGCGGCCGTCCTGGATCACCGTGACCTCGCACTGCTGCTGCCCCACCTGCTTGTGCGCATGCGCCGCCGGGCGGGCCGCGGGAATGCTGGTGGCAAACAGCTCGCGCTTGATGCGGGCCTTGTCCACGCCGTTGTCGAGCAGCGCCTGCGACACCTCTTCCATCATCGAGTGCGGGCCGCAGATAAAGGCGATGTCGATGTCCTGCGGCTTGACCCAGTGCTTGAGCAAGGCATTGACCTTCTCGCCGTCGATGCGGCCGTTGAACAGGTCGATATCCAGCTGCTCGCGGCTGAGCACGAACACCAGGTTGAAGCGCTGCAGGTAGGTGTCCTTCAGGTCTTCCAGCTCTTCCTTGAACAGCACCGAAGACGAGGCGCGGTTGCCGTAGAACAGCGTGAAGCGGCTCTGGGGCTCGGCCTCCAGCGTAGTCTTGATGATCGACAGCATCGGCGTGATGCCGCTGCCGGCGGCGAAGGCCACGTAGTGCCTCGCCTGCGTGGCAGACAGCGGCACGTGGAAGTGGCCGGATGGCGGCATCACTTCCAGCTTCATGCCGGGCTGCAGTTGTTCGTTGGCCCAGTTGGAGAACAGGCCGCCGTCGACGCGCTTGATCGCGACGCGCAGCTGCGCGTCCTGCACCGCCGAGCAGATCGAGTACGAGCGGCGCACGTCCTCGCCGCCGATGCCGGTGCGCAGCGTCAGGTGCTGGCCCTGGATGTAGCGGTAGGTGTCGGCCAGTTCATCCGGCACGGCAAAGGTCACGGCCACGGCATCGCGGGTTTCGCGGGTGACCGAGGCCACGGTCAGTTCATGGAATTTGCTCATCTCACTACCCCGGTCTGGCTCAGTGCGCCTTGAAGTAATCGAACGGTTCCTTGCAGTCGCTGCAGCGGTACAGGGCCTTGCAGGCGGTCGAGCCGAACTGGCTCACCAGCCGCGTGTGCCGCGAGCCGCAGTGCGGGCACGCCACCACCAGCGCCGGCGCCGCCTTGCGGCTGATGCCGCTGATGTCGATCACCTGCTGGGCCGGCGGCGCAATGCCGTAGCCGCCCAGGCTGGCCTTGCCGCGCGGCGTCATCCAGTCGGTGGTCCAGGCCGGCGCCAGCTGCGTTCGCACGCGCACGCTGGCAATGCCCTGCGCAGCCAGCGTGCGCTCGATCTCCTCCCGGATCACGGTCATGGCCGGGCAGCCGGAGTACGTCGGGGTGATGGTGACGACGCAGGCGTCGTCCTCCCATGCCACGTCGCGCACAATGCCGAGATCCACCACCGAGATCACCGGGATCTCGGGATCGGGCACCGTATCGAGCCAGGTCCAGACCTGCCCGAGCGCCGGGCGTGCGATCGCTTGCGCAGTCATGGCGTTCACCAGCTGGCGCCCGGATAGGCGCGCTGCAGGAACTGCATTTCGGCCAGCAGGTAGCCGAGGTGTTCGGTATGGCGGCCGTGGCGGCCGCCGCTCTGTGACCACGTGCCCGCAGGCAGCTGCAGCGTGGCTTCTTCCAGCACCGCGGCCACGTGGCGCTGCCACGGTTCGGCCAGTGATGCGGGATCCGGCACCAGGCCGGCCTGCACCAGCGCGGCGTCGCCCGCGTCGGACTCGAACAGCTCATCGCTGAACATCCACAGGTCGTTGAAGGCATCCTGCATGCGGCGGTGGCTCTCTTCGCTGCCGTCGCCCAAGCGCACCACCAGGTCGGCGCTACGGCGCACGTGGTAGGTCACTTCCTTGAGCGACTTGGCGGCGATCTCGGCGATGCGGGCATCGGTCGAGCGCTGCAGCCCGTCGAGCAGGAAGTAGTGCCAGGTGTCGAACAGGAACTGCCGCGCCAGCGTATCGGCATAGCTGCCGTTGGGCTGCTCCACCAGCAGCGGGTTGCGGAACTGGTGCGCGTCGCGCAGGTAGGCCATCTGGTCGGCGCTGCGGCCGGCGCCCTCCACTTCCGCGGCGTAGCCCAGCCACAGCCGGGTCTGGCCGATCAGGTCGAGCGCGACATTGGTCAGCGCGATGTCCTCTTCCAGCGCCGGGCCGCGGCCGCACCATTCCGACAGGCGCTGGCCAAGGACCAGCGTGGCGTCGCCGAGGCGCAGCAGGTATTCGAGCTTGTGGTTGTCCATCATGCGGGCCGTATCAGATGTGCTTGACGGCTTCCGGCATCGGGAAGAACGTCGGGTGGCGGTAGACCTTGCTGTTGGCCGGCTCGAACAGCGGGCCCTTGTCGCCGGGGCTGCTGGCGACCACGTCGCCGGCCTTCACCACCCAGACGCTGACGCCCTCGTTGCGGCGCGTATAGACGTCACGCGCGTTGTTGATCGCCATTTCGCCGTCGGGCGCGTGCAGGCTGCCCACGTGCTTGTGGGCCAGGCCGTGCTGGCTGCGGATAAAGATCTCCCAAAGCGGCCACTCTTTCATGGCAACCTCCTGTGTCATTGCGTTGGATGGATGGCGGCGCCGGGCGCCGCGGGGTCACGCGGCGGCGCGCTGGGCCTGCTTGTCGGCGTGGGTCACCAGGGCATCGCGGAACCACGCGCCCTCTTCCCAGGCCTTGACGCGGGTGCGCAGGCGCTCGCGGTTGCAGGGGCCGTTGCCCTGGATGACGTTGTAGAACTCGGACCAGTCGATCTCGCCGAAGTCATAGTGGCCGCGCTCCTCGTTCCACTTCAGTTCGGGATCCGGAATGGCCAGGCCCAGGTACTCTGCCTGCGGCACGGTCTGGTCGACCATCTTCTGGCGCAGCTCGTCATTGGAGAACAGCTTGATGCGCCATTGCATGGATTGCGCGCTGTTGGGCGAATCGCCGTCGGACGGGCCGAACATCATCAGCGCCGGCCACCACCAGCGATTGAGCGCGTCCTGCGCCATCTGCTTCTGCTCGGGGGTGCCGTTGCACAGCGACAGCAGGATGTCGTAGCCCTGGCGCTGGTGGAACGACTCTTCCTTGCACACGCGCACCATGGCGCGCGCATAGGGCCCGAACGAGCAGCGGCACAGCGGCACCTGGTTGATGATGGCCGAGCCGTCGACCAGCCAGCCGATCATGCCGATGTCGGCCCAACTCAGCGTCGGGTAGTTGAAGATGCTGGAATACTTGGCCTTGCCGGTGTGCAGGTCGCCCAGCATCTGGTCGCGCGACACGCCCAGGGTCTCGGCCGCGCTGTAGAGATACAGGCCATGGCCGGCCTCATCCTGGATCTTGGCCAGCAAGACTGCCTTGCGCTCCAGCGTCGGCGCGCGGGTGACCCAGTTGCCTTCCGGCAGCTGGCCCACGATCTCGGAATGGGCATGCTGCGAGATCTGGCGGACCAGGGTCTTGCGATAGGCCTCCGGCATCCAGTCCTTGGCCTCGATCTTGATCCCGGCATCGACGCGCGCCTGGAACTCGCGCTCCTGCGGCTCCATTTCTTCCATGGCGCGAAGCCTCGTCGCTCCTGTCTCCACCAGCTGTGCGTACATCCTTTGCTCCGCTCTTGGTTGCTCTGAATCGGGGTCTTGACCTGCATCAACATCGTCAGTTGCAACGGATGGTAGTGATACAATTTGATTCAATCAATCTGCATTTGTGTATCACTTCAGGGAGCGGGCCGATGGCGACGCCAGGCACAGATCCGGTTTCTCCCCGCGTGGCGCGGCTGGCACGCGGGCTGAAGCTGGGCGCCAATTCCATGCTGGTGACCTTGTTCGGCGATGTGGTGGCGCCGCGGCCGCAGGCCATCTGGCTGGGCAGCCTGATCCGGCTGGCGGCGCCGTTCGGCATCAATGACCGGCTGGTGCGCACCGCCACCTTCCGCCTTACCGCCGACGACTGGCTGGCCGCGACCAGGATGGGGCGGCGCAGCTACTACGGGCTGTCAGACGCCGGTTTGCAGCGTGTACTGCACGCCGGCAAGCGCATCTATGCGGGCGAGGCATCCGAATGGGACGGCCGCTGGACCCTGGTGATGGTGCGCGGTGACGTACGCGCCACGGTCCGGCAGAAGCTGAAGCGGGAATTGCTGTGGGAGGGCTTCGGCGCCATCGCGCCAGGGGTGATGGCCCACCCCCATGCGGACCTCGCCTCGCTGCGCGAAATCCTCCAGGCCGCACGCGCGCAGGACGATGTGGCGGTGATGGAGGCAAGCAGCCTCGAGGCGTTTTCCATCCGGCCGCTGCAGGCGCTGATGCACCAGACCTTCAAGCTCGGCGACGTGGCCGCTGCCTGGCAGGCGCTGCTGCGCCGCTTTACGCCGCTGGCCGAAGAGGCCGCCGGGCTTGCTCCGGCCGATGCCTTCTTTGTGCGGACGCTGCTGGTGCACGAATACCGGCGCGTGCTGCTGCGCGACCCCAACCTGCCCGAAGCGATGCTGCCGCAAGACTGGCCCGGCCGCACCGCGCGCGGCTTGTGCCACACCCTGTACGGGGCGCTGCTAGACGCCAGCGAAGACTACCTGCACCGCGTGGTGGAAGCGGCGGACGGTTCGCTGCACGATGCTGACCGGAGCCTGCGCCTGCGCTTTGGGGCCGGCGCGCAGGCGGGCAACGATTAACCGGGCATCCGGGGAATCCCGGCTGCGCACCTGCGCATGGAATCAGCCGTCCTTGAACAGGAAGCTGTAGGCGTTCAGTGCCGGCACCCCGCCGAGGTGCGCAAAGAGGACTTTCGATCCTTGCGGAAACTCGCCGCGACGGACCATGTCGATCATGCCCTGCATGGACTTGCCCTCATAGACCGGGTCCGTCATCATGCCCTCCAGCCTGGCGCTGAGGCGGATGGCCTCCAGGGTGCCGGCCGAAGGCAGGCCGTATTCGGGTCCGCCATAGCGGGTGTCCAGCACCACGTCCGCTTCAGTGATGTCGCGGCCGAGGCCGACCAGCTCCGCGGTATGGCGGGCGATGCGCAGGATCTGCGCGCGCGTCGGTTCCGGCTTGGCCGATGCATCGATGCCGATGACCCGGTCCGCGCGGCCGTCGGCAGCGAATCCGACCACCATGCCCGCCTGCGTGCTGCCGGTGACCGAGCAGACCACGATGTAGTCGAACCTGAAGCCGAGTCCGGCTTCCTGCTCCCGCACTTCCTCGGCGAAGCCTACGTAGCCGAGACCGCCGAGCGGATGCTCCGAGCAGCCTGCCGGAATCGGGTAGGGCTTGCCGCCCGCCTTGCGCACGCTCTCCATGGCTTCTTCCCAGCTGGGGCGAATACCGATGTCGAAGCCTTCGCTGACCAGGCGCACGTCGGCCCCCATGATGCGCGACATCTGGATGTTGCCCACGCGGTCATAAACCGCGTCGGAGTAGTTGACCCAGTTCTCCTGCACCAGCACGCACTTCAGCCCCAGGTGGGCCGCGATGGCGGCAACCTGGCGCGTGTGGTTCGACTGGATCCCGCCGATCGAGACCAGCGTATCGGCGCCCTGCGCCAGCACGTCTGGAATGACGTATTCGAGCTTGCGCGTCTTGTTGCCGCCAAAGGCGAGCCCGCTGTTGCAGTCGTCGCGCTTGGCATAGAGCTCGACCTTGCCACCCAGGCTTTCGCTCAGCCGCGATAGCGGATGGATCGGCGTCGGGCCGAAGGTCAGGGAATGACGCGGAAATTGCTTCAGGTTCATGACTGGCTCCAGGTTGCGGTTGGCATGCGGGCGCCTTGCAGCCGCAAAGCCCGGCATTCGCACGGACGCCGCGCGACGCCGCATCTGGAATCATCATAAGAAGGCTGGGGCGAAAGGTGCTTGCAAAGATCTGCAACTTCTTGCACGATAAATAGACAGCAAGCACCCAGAAATTCTCTTTATTTCGTAGAAATGGCAACAAGCAGAATAAAATTTCGTTCGAAATCCGAGACCTCCGCACAGCCCGCGCCGGTGCTGGATCGCACGGACAAGGCCATCCTGCGCGCCTTGCAGCGCGATGCGTCCATCTCCAACCTGGCCCTGGCGGGCAAGGTCAGCCTCAGCCCGCCCGCATGCCTGCGCCGCGTGGAACGCCTGAAAGCGGATGGCCTGATCCGCGGCGTCGTGGCGCTGCTGAACCCGGCTCCCCTGGACGCGGGGATGCTGGTCATCATCGGGGTCGTGCTGGACCGGTCCACGCCCGAGTCCTTCGCCGCCTTTGAGAAAGCGGCGCAGAAGGTATCAGGCTGTATGGAATGCCATGAAGTCACCGGCGAGTTCGACTACATCATGATGCTCAGGACCAAGGACAGCGAGAGCTTCAACCGCCTCCACGCGGAGCAGTTGCTCTACCTGCCGGGCGTGCGGCAGATTCGCTCGTTCATGGTGCTCAAGCAGGTGCTGTCGACGACGCAGTTTCCGATTTGAGGATCGGGCTGGATCCGGCTGCGCGGGCGAAGAGAGGAGACAGGGAGGGGAATTCGGGGCCTGGGCGAAGCAGGAACCCCGGCGCCGTTGCTGCCGGGGTTCCATCTGGCCAGCCCCTTGATTGTTGGGGCTGGCGCGCCGTCCATCGCTCAGAATGAGCGCGGCAGGCCCAGGACGTGTTCGGCGACGAAAGAGTAGATCAGGTTGGTGGAGATCGGTGCCACCTGGTACAGCCGCGTTTCCCGGAACTTGCGCTCCACGTCGTATTCGCAGGCAAAGCCGAAACCACCGTGGAACTGCAGGCAGGCGTTGCCGGCTTCCCAGCTCGCCTTGGCGGCCAGGTACTTGGCCATGTTGGCCTGGGCCCCCATGGGCTCGTGCTTGTCAAACAGCTCACAGGCTTTCCAGCGCATCAGGTTCGCCGCTTCCAGTTCGATAAAGGACTCGGCGATCGGGAACTGCACGCCCTGGTTCTGGCCGATGGGGCGGCCGAAGACCTCGCGTTCCCTGACGTACTTGGTCACGCGGTCGATGAACCAATAGCCGTCGCCGATGCACTCGGCCGCGATCAGCGTGCGCTCGGCGTTCAGGCCATCGAGGATGTACTTGAAGCCCTTGCCCTCTTCACCGATCAGGTTTTCCTCGGGGATTTCCAGGTCCTCGAAAAACAGTTCATTGGTCTCGTGGTTGACCATGTTGGGGATGGGGCGCACGGTCAGGCCCTTCTTCTGCGCCTCGTGCAGGTCCACCATGAAGATGGACATCCCCTCGCTCTTCTTCTTCACGTCGGCCAGCGGCGTGGTGCGCGCCAGCAGGATCATGAAGTCGCTGTGCTGGACGCGGCTGATCCAGACCTTCTGGCCGTTGACGACGTAGCGTCCGTCCTTCTTGACCGCCGAGGTCTTGATCTTGGTGGTGTCAGTGCCGGTGGTGGGCTCGGTCACGCCCATGGACTGCAGGCGCCATTCCCCCGAGGCAATCTTCGGCAGGTACTTGTCCTTCTGTGCCCTGGAGCCGTGCCGCAGCAACGTGCCCATGTTGTACATCTGGCCGTGGCAGGCGCCGGAGTTGCCGCCGCAGCGGTTGATCTCTTCCATGATGACCGAGGCTTCGGTCAGACCCAGGCCGGAACCACCGTACTCCTGCGGAATCAGCGCCGCCAGCCAGCCCGCCGCGGTCAGCGCATTGACAAAGGCCTCGGGATAGGCGCGCTGCTCGTCCACCTTGCGGAAGTACTCATCGGGAAACTCCGCGCAAAGCGCGCGGATGGCGTCGCGGATTTCTTGGAAGTTGTTCGATTGGGTCTGTTCGATCATGGCGCTTGGCTTGCGTTCGGTCTCTGGCGGACGGCCGCCTCCTTGTGATAACCGCAATAGTCGCGGCGTTCGGCCGGTTGGACAATCAGCCTTTCCGAAAGCGCGCCTTCCACCGGGGTTAAGTCCTGGCGACGGTTAAGGCCTTTCGCTTTCGCCAAAGTCCGCCATTGGCATTGTCAAATAGCGCAAACCACGCTTTGGGAACATGCTCCGGGCTATCCGGCGCATGCGCCGACTGACCGCTGCCCCGTGGACATGCACACCCTCGCCTCCCGCCTGCAAGCCCTGATCCGCCCCGGAGACCATATCTGGTGGGGGCAAGCCACCGCCGAGCCGCTGACGCTGACGCGCGCACTGGTGGAGCACCGCCACGCCATCGCCCAGGGCGGACGGCTCAGTGTCTTTGTCGGCATCGGGCAGTCAGACACGCTGCAGCCGGCCCAGGCGGATGTGCTCGACTTCTTCGGCTACGCCGCCAGCGGCCCGCACCGGCAACTGGCCAGGGCCGGCGTGCTGGACATCGTGCCCAGCCACTATTCGCACCTGCCCGGGCTGATCCGCCAGGGCACGCTGCGGGCGGACGTGGCGCTGGTGCAGGTCTCGCCCGCCGACGAGCAGGGGCGCCACAGCCTGGGGCTGGTGCATGAATACCTCCCCGCGGCGCTCGACCGCGCCCGCGTCATCATCGCCGAGGTGAACCCTGAGGTGCCGTGGACCCACGGCAGCCGCTACCTGAGCGCGGACGATATCGACCTGCAGGTCGAAGCGCTGCACCCGCCGATCAGCCTTGACCGCAGCGCGCCCGGCCCGGCCGAACAGGCTATCGCTCGCCACATCGCCGGCTGGGTGGAGGATGGCGCCACCCTGCAGATGGGCATCGGCAACCTGCCAGAGGCCGTGGTCGCTGCGCTGAATGGCCACCGCGACCTGGGGCTGCACAGCGGCGCGATCGGCGACGGCATTGCGGCGCTGGCCGAAGCCGGGGTGCTGACCAACGCACGCAAGAGCATCGATACGGGCGTGGGAATCGCCGGCATCCTGATGGGCAGCGAACGGCTGCGGCGCTGGGCCCACCGCAATCCGCAGCTGCAGCTGCGCGAGACCGCCTATACCCATCACCCCGAGGTGCTGGCCAGCGTCGACAAGCTGACCGCCATCAACTCCGCCATCGAGGTCGACCTCACCGGCCAGGTGAACGCCGAAGTTGCCGCCGGCGTCTATGTCGGCGCCGTCGGCGGTGCCGTGGACTTCCTGCGCGGCGCCGCGCGCAGCCGCGGCGGCCTGCCCATCGTCGCGCTGCCAGCAACCGCCAAGGGCGCGAGCCGCATCGTGGCCCAGTTGTCCGGCCCGGTCAGCACGCCCCGCTCGGACGCGGGCCTGATCGTCACCGAACACGGCGTGGCCGACCTGCGCGGCCAGACGCTGTCGCAGCGCGTGCGCCGCATGCTGGACATTGCCGCACCCGAACACCGCGCGGACCTGGAACGCCAGGCCCACGCCCTGCTGCGTCAGTGCGGCGCGGCCTTCGTGGCCCTTCCCGGGCACACGCTGGCCAACTGACTTACTTGTTCATCCCAACACAGAGTTCCAAGGAGACTTCCATGCGCAGAGCTGCAATCGTCACTCCCCTCCGCACGCCCGTCGGCACCTTCGGCGGCAGCTTGCGCCCGGTGCCTGTGGAGGAACTGGCCGCCACCGCCGTGCGCGCCGTGGTGGAACGCAGCGGCATCGATCCCGCGCGTATCGACGACGTGGTCTTTGCCCAGTCCTACGCCAACAGCGAAGTGCCCTGCGTCGGCCGCTGGGCCGCGCTGCAGGCCGGCCTGCCGGTCGAGGTGCCGGGCATGCAGCTGGACCGCCGCTGCGGCGGCGGCCTGCAGGCCATCGTCACGGCCTCGATGATGGTGCAAAGCGGCGCCGCCGACGTGGTGATCGCGGGCGGCGTCGAGAGCATGAGCAATATCGAGTACTACACCACCGACATGCGCTGGGGCGCGCGCTCGGGCAATGTGCGCTTCTTCGACCGCCTCGACCGTGGCCGTGAACGCTCCCAGCCGGTCGAGCGCTTCGGCAAGATCTCCGGGATGATCGAGACCGCCGAGAACCTGGCGCGCGACTACGGCATCAGCCGCGAGGCGGCCGATGTCTTCGCCGCCCGCAGCCACGCACGCGCCGCGGCAGCCTGGGAGGCCGGCCGCTTCGATGCCGAGGTCGTGCCCGTGCAGGTGCCCCAGCGCAAGGGCGATCCGGTGCGGTTCGCGCGCGACGAAGGTTTCCGCCCGGAAACCACGCGTGAAAGCCTGGGCAAGCTGCGCACGCTGATGCCGAACGGTACCGTCACCGCTGGCAACGCCAGCCAGCAGAATGACGCGTCGGCCGCCTGCCTGATCGTGGCCGAAGACAAGCTGGCCGAACTGGGCCTGACCCCCATGGCCTCGCTGGTGGGCTGGGCGGCGGCCGGCTGCGAGCCCTCGCACATGGGCATCGGCCCGGTGCCCGCGGTGAAGAAGCTGCTGGCGCGCCTGAACCTGACGCTGGACCAGATGGACCTGGTCGAGCTGAACGAAGCCTTCGCCTGCCAGGTGCTGGCCGTGCTCAAGGGCTGGGAATGGCATGACCAGGATGCGATCGAGCAGAAGCTGAACGTGAACGGCTCGGGCATCTCGCTGGGCCATCCGATCGGCGCCACCGGCGTGCGCATCCTGGCCACGCTGCTGCATGAACTGCAGCGCCGTGGCGGCCGCTATGGCCTGGAAACCATGTGCATCGGCGGCGGCCAGGGTATTGCCGCGGTCTTCGAACGCTACTGAGAAAACCCACTCCATTCACCGTACAGCCCCCGTGCGCGACGGCGGGGGCTGAGCCTGCCTTTTGCCTTTTGCTTTTCGGCTTTTGCCATCGGCTCTTTGCTTTACGTAGGAGAAGTATCTTGATTTCCACCTCACGCCGCCACGCCATGCTGGCCGCCCTGGCTCTGTGCGGCGCAACCCTGGCTACTCCCCCTGCCTCGGCACAGCCCAACGGCCAGCCGGTGCGCCTCGTGGTCGGCTACGCGGCCGGCGGCCCCGCCGACCAGGCCGCGCGCCTGTTTGCGGTGGCGTTGGGCAAGGCGCTCAACGCCAACGTCATCGTCGACAACAAGCCCGGCGCCAATGCCACGCTGGCCGGCTATGAAGTGGTCCGCGCCAGGCCCGACGGCGCCACGCTGTGGTTCGCCGCCAGCGCGGCGCTGACGGTCGCGCCCAACATCATGAAGAGCCTGCCGTACGACCCGGCCAAGGACCTCGCCCCGGTGGCACCGGTGGCGCGCTACTACAACATGCTGGTGGCCAACGTCAAGGAGCCGTTCAAGGGCACCCAGGGCCTGGTTGCCTACGCCAGGGCGCATCCCGGCAAGCTCAGCTACGGCTCCTCGGGCGTCGGCAGCTCCAACCACGTCGCCATGGCCCTGTTCGCCCGGCAGGCGCAGGTCCAGCTGAACCATATTCCCTACAAGGGCAATGCCCCGGCCATGACCGACACCATCGGCGGCCAGATCGACGTGATGTTCGATATCATCAGCACCGCCAGCGGCTATGTGCAGAGCGGCAAGGTCAAGCCCATCGCCGTGGGCTCGCCCAAGCGCAGCGCATCGCTGCCCGGCGTGCCCACCTTCCGCGAATCCGGGATTGCCGGCCTCAAGGACTACGAAGCCGGCGGCTGGTACGCCATCTACGCCCCCAAGGGCGTAACCCCCGAGCAGACCCAGAAGCTGGCCGCAGCAGTGCGGCAGGCCGTGGAAGACGTTGAGCTCAGGAAGCGCTATGCCGAACTGGGCTACGAACAGTGGAGCGGCACCACGCAGGATGTCGTGAACACCGCCGCGCGCGAGCGCACGCAGTGGGCCAGCGTGCTCAAGGGCGTGACGCTGGACTGATGGTCCCGCCCCCTCGAACCGACACCGACCCGACACCCAGGAAGAACCGACATGATCCGCGATAACGACATCCTCGAAGCCCTGCTCGACAGCGTGCGCCGCTTTGTGCGCGAGCGCCTGGTGCCCGCCGAGGCGCTGGTCGCCGAGACCGACGAAATCCCGCAGGATATCGTGCAGGACATGCGCGAGATGGGCCTGTTCGGCATGACCATCCCCGAGCGCTTTGGCGGCCTGGAGCTGACCATGGAGGAGGAAGTGCGCGTGGTCATGGAGCTGTGCCAGACCTCGCCGGCCTTCCGCTCGCTGCTGGGCACCACCGTGGGCATCGGCTCGCAGGGCATCCTGATGGATGGCACGCCGGAGCAGCAGGCCGCGTGGCTGCCCCGCCTGGCCACCGGCGAGATCCTGGCCTCCTTTGCCCTGACCGAACCGGATGCCGGCTCGGACGCCGGTTCGCTGCGCACCACCGCGGTCAGGAATGGCAACCACTACGTGGTCAACGGCACCAAGCGCTTTATCACCAACGCGCCGCAGGCCGGCATGTTCACGCTGATGGCGCGTACCAACCCTGAAATCAAGGGCTCGGCCGGCGTCTCGGCATTTATCGTCGATGCCAGGACGCCCGGCATCAGCTTCGGCAAGCGCGACGTGAAGATGGGGCAGAAAGGCGCGCATACCTGCGACGTGATCTTCGACAACGTGCGCGTACCGGCCGAGAACCTGATCGGCCTGAAGGAAGGCCAGGGCTTCAAGACGGCGATGAAGGTGCTCGACAAGGGCCGGCTGCACATTGCGGCGGTCAGCGTCGGGGTGGCCAGGCGCGTGCTGCGCGACGCGCTGAACTACGCACTGGAGCGCCAGCAGTTCGGCCAGCCGATCTGCGAGTTCCAGCTGATCCAGGCCATGCTGGCCGACAGCCAGGCCGAGCTTTATGCCGCCGAATGCATGGTGATCGACGCCGCGCGCCGCCGCGACGAAGGCAGGAACGTCTCCACCGAAGCCTCGTGCTGCAAGATGTTCGCCACCGAGATGGTGGGCCGCGTGGCGGACCGCGCGGTACAGATTCTCGGCGGTTCCGGCTATATTTCCGAGTTCGGCATCGAGCGCTTCTACCGCGATGTGCGCCTGTTCCGCCTGTATGAGGGCACCACGCAGATCCAGCAGGTCATCATCGCGCGCAACATGATCCGTGAGGCCCGCGGCGCGTAAGCACCGCGCCCCGCGCCAATACGCCTGAACCATGCCCGCGCGCAACGCTGCCCGTCCCCAGGACGGGCAGCCTGCCTTGAGACCGCCTGACCTGACATGACAGATTCCACCGCTACGCCGGCCGCTGGCCTTCCTCCCCCCTCCGCCCGCACCGGCGCCCTGAGTCACCTGCGCGTGCTCGATCTCTCGCGCGTGCTGGCCGGACCGTGGTCAACCCAGAACCTGGCGGACATGGGCGCCGACGTGATCAAGATCGAAAAACCCGGCGAAGGCGACGATACGCGCCACTGGGGGCCCCCTTTCCTCGCCGACGAGGCCGGCGCGCCGACCCGGCAGGCTTGCTATTTCACCGCCGCCAACCGCAACAAGCGCTCGGTCACCGTGGACATGGCCACGCCCGAGGGACAGGAGCTGATCCGCGAGCTGGCCCGGCAGAGCGATGTGGTGGTGGAGAATTTCAAGACCGGCGGCCTCAAGCGCTACGGGCTGGACTATGACAGCCTGAGCGCGCTCAACCCGCGCCTGATCTATTGCTCGGTCACGGGGTTTGGCCACACCGGACCCTACGCGGCGCGGCCCGGCTACGACCTGCTGATCCAGGCCATGAGCGGCCTGATGAGCATCACCGGCCACGCCGACGGCGAGCCCGGCGGCGGCCCGATGAAGGTAGGCGTGGCCGTGATCGACCTGTTCACCGGCATGTACGCCACCACCGCGATCCTGAGCGCGCTGGAAGCGCGCCACTTCACCGGCCGCGGCCAGCATATCGACATCGCCCTGCTGGATGTGGCGATGGCGGTGCTGGCCAACCAGGGCGCGGGCTTCCTGAACGCCGGCGACGTGCCGCGGCGCCAAGGCAATATCCACCCTAGCGTGGTGCCCTACCAGGACTTCCCGACCGCCGACGGCAATATGCTGCTGGCCATCGGCAACGACGGGCAGTTCGCACGCTTCTGCGACGCCGCGGGCGTGGACTGGGCGCGCGACGAGCGCTATGCCACCAATACCGGCCGCGTCAACAACCGCAAGACGCTGATCGCGATGATGATGGAGCTCACGCGCACCCGGTCCACGGCGCAATGGGTCGCGCTGCTGGAAGCCAATTCCGTGCCTTGCGGCCCCATCAACAATATCGCCCAGGCCCACGCCGACCCCCATGTGCAACACCGTGGCCTGCGCGTCGAGCAAGAGCGCTATCCGGGAGCCCAGCCGCCCGCCGGCGAGCCAGTGAACCACGTGGTCACCACGGCCAGCCCGCTGCGCCTGTCAGAGACGCCCCCGACGCTGCGCTACGCCCCGCCCGCGCTGGGCCAGCACACCGACGAGGTGCTGCGCGACTACCTGAAGCTGAGCCCGCAGCAACTGGAAGCACTGCGCGCCAGGCGCGTGGTGTAAGCGGCCAGGCGGCTTTCGGCAGACAAGAAATCCGCCTTTGCCGATTACCGATTGCACCGTGCAACGGGCGCACATACACTGGCGCCGTTCGGCTGGCCCCCGCCTCGCCGAACGGTTTTTCCAGCACAAGGATTCCCGCGAGATGCCACCGGACCGAGACACCCCACCACGGATCAGCGACATCCCTCGCCGCTGGGCCGCCGAGACCCCCGGCCATGTGGCCGTCTTCGAGGAAGGCCGGACCACCACCTATGCGCAGCTGTGGGCGGGCATCGAGGATGCGCAGCGCTACCTGCAAGCGCAGGGCGTGGGCACCGGCGATCGGGTGCTGATCACGGCCGAGAACTGCCTGGCGGTGATCACGCTGGTGTTCGCCTTGTCGGAACTGGGCGCGTGGCCGGTCGTCGTCAACGCCCGCCTGTCGGAGCGGGAAATCGAGGTGATCCGCGCCCACTGCCAGCCGCGCCTGATGCTGTTCACCCACGCGGTGTCGCCCGATGCCCTGCGGCACGGCGTGCGCTACCGGGCCAGGGAGATTGCCCCGGCCGGCCTCGGCCCGCTGATGGCGGGCGCTGTCGACGAGGCCGGCGAGCGCGAGCCTGAAGCGCTCGCGCGTGATGTCGCCGCGTTGATCTATACCTCCGGCACCACCGGACAGCCCAAGGGCGTGATGGTCACCCACCGGGGCCTGCTGCACTTTGCGCGCGTCACGGTCGAGTCGCGCCGCATGCAGGCAGACGACTGCGCCTATGCGGTCATGCCGATGTCGCATGTGTTCGGGCTGGGGACACTGCTGGTCTCGACCCTGCAGGCCGGCGCCAGCCTGTACCTGAGCGCGCGTTTCAATGCCGCTGACGTCACCGCCGCGATCCGGCAGGGTGCGATCACGCTGCTGCAGGGCGTGCCGACAATGTTCAACCGCATCGTCGCCCATGTGCGGGCAATGGGCACGCCCCTGCAGGCTTCGCCGCGGCTGCGCTATCTCTACACCGGCGGCGGGCCGCTTGATCCGACGCTCAAGCACGACGTCGAGGCGATGTTCGGCCAGCCGCTGCACCATGGCTATGGCATGACCGAATATGCGGGGTCGCTGTTCGTGACCCGCATGGACCGGCCGCGCACCGACTGCTCGGCCGGCGAGATCGTCGAAGGCGCGGAACTGCGGGTAGTCGGGCCGGAAGGCAAGCCGGTGCCGCCGGGGGAACCCGGCGAGCTATGGATCAGGGGGCCCGGCGTGATGCGCGGCTACTACCGCGCACCGGACCTGAGCGCCGAGGCCCTGCGGCCCGACGGCTGGCTCAATACCGGCGACATCGGCCGGCTGGACCCCGGCGGCGCGCTGTTCATCGTCGGCCGCACCAAGGACCTGATCATCCGCTCGGGCTTCAATGTCTACCCGATCGAAGTCGAATCGGTCATCAACACGCATCCGTCCGTGCGCGTATCAGCCGTCATCGGGCAGCCCACCGCGGACGGCAACGAGGAAGTGATCGCCTTCGTCGAGATCAGGGATGGCGAGAAATTCGACGCGCAGGCGCTGCACGACTACCTGGTCGACCGCCTGTCGCCGTACAAGCGCCCGGAGCGGATCCTGCGCGTTGCCTCGATCCCCACCACGGCCAGCGGCAAGCTGCTGAAGCACCAGCTACGGCAGATGCTGGCGGACAAGGCCTAGTCCGCCGGGCGCCCTCAGTCCTGGCGCCCGAGGCCGTCCTCGACCAGCAGGTCCACCAGCTTGCGCGCAAACAGCGGCAAGGCGCCGAGGTCGGCCACGCATATCTGCAGCTTGCGCTCGGCCCATTCATCGTTGAGCTGGACGATGCGCAGCGCCATCGTCTTCGCATGGCGGCTGGCGGTAGTCTCCGGCAACACGCCGACGCCGACATTGGCCTCGATCATCCGGCACGCGGTCTCGAAGTTGCTGACCTGCACGCGCCAGCGCAGCGTGCGCTGCAGGTCGGTCGCGGCCCGCAGCAGGAAATTGTGGATCGCGCTGGCCTCGGGCAGGCCGATGAAGTCGTAGTCCAGCGTATCGATAAAATCCACGCTGCCGCGCTCGGCCAGCGGATGGCTCAGCGCGGTGGCCAGCACCAGGCGGTCGCACCGGTACGGCATCACCTCCAGCCCTTCCGTGCGCACGTTGCCGGCAATGATGCCGATATCCACCATGCCCTCCTGCACCGCGCGCACGATATCCGGGCTCAGGCGCTCGTGCATGTCGATGGTCACGTCCGGATGGCTGACGAGATAACTGCGCAGCACCGCCGGCAGGAATTCGCTCATCGCGGTGGTGTTGGCGAACACGCGCACATGGCCTTTCACGCCCGCCGCATATTCCTGCAGATCGCCGCTCAGTTGCTCCAGCTGGCGCAGCACGCGGCGCGCGTGGGCGAGCAGGGTCTCCCCCGCCCCGGTCACCTTCACGCCCTGGCTGCTGCGGCTCAGCAGCTTGACGCCGACGTGTTCCTCGAGGTTCTTGATGCGCGTGCTGGCCGCGGCCAGCGACAGGTGCGAGCGTTGCGCACCGCCGGTCAGGCTCTGGGCCTCCGCAATATGCGTGAACAGTTTCAGGTCGACCAGATCAAAGCGCATGACATCATTCCGCAGCGTAAGGGCGGATTATCTCGCAAAGCGCGGCGTTCAGTACACTCTGGCGGGCGCAATTCGCAGTGGCCGGCACCCTCGCATCCGGGACCTGATCCCGGATCCTTGCGAACGTCCGGTAGATTTTTGGGAACGAGTCAGGCGACGGAGCGCCGCCGCTGCGCTGCGCGCGCGACCGCCAACCGGCTGGCAGCTTCCATCGATAAGCCGAAGCGGTCGTAGAAAGCGCAGTCCAGATCACTGCTGGCTGGCCAGCCGACGCGCCGCCGGGCATCGCCAATGCCGGCATCACCGGCCATGACCTCGAACAGCAACCGCATCAGCCGTTGCGTGCGGCACAGCTCGGTCAGCGCCGTGCCCTGCGAAAACAGCATGCGGCGCAGCTGTGCCGTGGACATGCCCAGCCGTTCCGCGATAAACGCGGCATTCCAGGCGTAATGGGGTTGCAGGAAGACCCGCTTGCAGATGCGGTGGTGCAGGCATTCCTGCTGCGCCGCGGGGATCATGCGCTGGATTTCGAGGGTGCACGCGGCCGGCTGAGTGCTGCTGCCATCCAGGTGCAGCGCAAAGGTTTCAAACGGTTCGATGGTGAGCTGCTGGCCCGGCAGCAGCACACGCTCATAGCCGCGGCGCCTGAGCACCAGCCTGCCGTGGGCCGCAGAGACCGCCAGCGGGAAAGCCAGCAACAGCCGCTGCAGGCTGACGTGCATGTGGGACTGCAGATGGACGTGCATGGTGGCTCGGGATGCGGACAGGATCAGACTGCATGATCGCCGCTAATCGGATTGCCCGCCTCTGCCATTTCCGAATGCACCGTTCACCGCCGCCCCATGGCCGTTCGTGTACGATGGACTCCCGCACTGCCGAATCAGAAGCCCGTTGCGTCAACCCGCGCCAGTGCTGACTTCTCGTGCATGCCAGAGGAAACGCCGGTTCCGGCATACCCCCGTCAACGTGTACGGGTTCTCGTCGTCTCGGGCAAGGGACAGTGAGCACCTGCGCGAAGCAGAATTCGCGCTCAAGTCAGTGCAGTCTCGCTATTTCCGCTTCTAATACTGGAAAGCGCTGGCCGAATTCACTGATAAGTGGTTGATTTTCCGGAAAACGCAGCCTCACGAATTCCGGATCCTCGCACTTCAACGGGCATTGTGATGGATAAAACCGAAGGCGCCGCTTGATGTGGATCCTGGCTAGACCACCCCTCATCCCGGCCCTCTCCCCATGAGGGGAAAGGAAGAACATCTTGCTTAGGCTGGTTCCGGCGGCTTTGGCGCACCCAAGACTGTTGGCATTTTGTCTGGGTGCTCGCTCTCCCGCTTGGGGAGAGATCACCGCACGCAGGCCATGCCGACTGCTCGAAGATCACGAGGTGAACGGCAGGCTGCGATGCCGCTTGCCGGTGAGCGCCGCGACGGCGTTGGCCAGTGCCGGTGCGATCGGCGGCACCGCGGTCTCGCCAATGCCGGTCGGCGGGTCGGCCGATGGCACGATGTGCACCGCGATCTGCGGCGGCGTGTCCGCATGCGTCGCCACCCGGTAGTCGTTCCAGTTGCCTTGCTGGACCACGCCATCCTTCAGCGTGATCTGGGCTCCGGGCAGCGTGGTGCCCAGCCCCATCATCATGCCGCCCTGGACCTGCGCCTCGACCGTGCGCGGATTGATCGGCATATTGCAGTGGACGGCCGCGGTGACCCGGTGCACCACCGGCTGGTTGCCGCGCATCGAGGCCTCGACGATGTAGGCCACCACGGTGTCGAACGATTCATGCACCGCCACGCCCCAGGCACGCCCGGCCGAGAGGCGCCGCTTGCCGTAGCCCGAGCGCTCGACCGCCAGGTCCAGCGCCGCCAGGTGACGCTTGTGCTCACGCAGCAGCGTGCGGCGGTAGGCCACCGGATCGATCCCGCCGGCGCGCGCCAGTTCATCGACCAGAGTCTCCATCACGTAGGCCGTGTGCGTGTGCCCCACCGAGCGCCACCACAGCACCGGCACATTGACCTTGGGATGATGGATCTCGAGCGCGATCGGGAACGGATAAGGACTGTCGCTCACGCCCTCGACCATGGTCGAGTCGACCCCGTTCTTCACGGTGAAGGACTCGAACGGCGTGCCGCTGGTGATGGACTGGCCGACGATCACGTGCTTCCAGGCCAGCACCTTGCCCTTGCCATCGTGGCCGATGTCAACGCGGTGCAGGTGCATCGGGCGGTAGTAGCCGCCGCGCACGTCGTCTTCGCGCGTCCAGATCATCTTGATCGGCTCGCGCCGGCCGGCCGCGTAGCGCGCCTTGGCCACCTGCGCGGCCTCGAACAGGTAGTCGGACGTGGGCACCGCACGCCGGCCGAAGCCGCCGCCGGCCATCATGGTGTTGAATGTCACCTGTTCCGGCTTCAGGCCGAGCACGGCTGCGACGTTGGCCTGGTCGACGGTCTGGAACTGCGAGCCGGCCCACACCGTGCATTGGTTGCCGCGGAAGTCGATGGTGCAGTTGAGCGGCTCCATCGGCGTGTGCGCCAGGTAGGGGAAGACATACTCGGCGGTGAGCTTGTGTGGCGCGGTGGCAAGCGCCGAAGTGTCCGCCGCCTTGGCCTGCACGCCGGGACTGGCCGCCAGCTCGCGATAGCGCGCCAGCAGCGCATCGCTATCCGGCTTCTCGACGCCGCTGCTGTCCCATTCCACCTGCAGCACCTCGCGCGCAGTGCGCGCGGGCCAGAAGCCATTGGCCACGATCGCCAACCCGGTCGCGCCGCCGGCCAGCGGCACCTGGTAGACCTCTTCCACGCCGGCGATGGCCCTGGCACGCGCCGGGTCGAAGCGCGCGACCCTGGCGCCGAACACCGGCGGATGCACCATGACCACGGTACGCGTGCCGGGCAGCGCCGTGTCGATGCCGAACTGCTGCCTGCCGGTGGACTTGTCGCGCGCATCGAGCCGGCCGGTGGGCTTGCCGATCAGCCTGAACTGCTGCGGCGACTTCAGCTGCACGCTTGCTGGCACCGGCTCGGCCAAGGCCGCGGCGGCCAGCTCGCCGTACGTGGCCCGGCGGCCGTCGGGCGCGGTCACCACGCCGGCCTCGGCCTTCAGCTGCCCGGCCGGGACCCCGAAGCGCCTGGCGGCCGCCCCGAGCAGCATGGCGCGCATGCGCGCGCCGACCTCGCGATACTGGGTCCACGAGTTTTTCATGCTGGTCGAGCCGCCGACCATCTGGATATGGAACACCGGATCCTTATAGGCCTCGCCGGCCGGGGCCAGCTGGCAGCGCACCTTGCTCCAGTCCGCGTCCAGTTCCTCGCCCACCAGCATCGGCAGTGCCGTCTGCACGCCCTGCCCGAACTCAAGCTTGCCGATCGTGACCATCACGGTGCCGTCGGCATCGATACTGACGAAGGCCGATGGCTGCACTGGCGCCTTGGGCTGCGCGGCCGCCTCCGTCTGCGCGCCAAGCGGAACGGCACAGAGCGCGAAGCCCGAGCCGAAGCTCAGTTTCAGGAAGGTCCGCCGGTCGATGCCGCCGCTTGCCTGCTGCATGAGTCTCATGGCATCTCCTCAGCCGATAGCCTTGGCTGCATCCTTGACCGCGGCATGGATGCGCGCGTAGGTGCCACAGCGGCACAGGTTGGCGCTCATGGCCTGTTCGATGTCGGCATCGGTCGGGCGCCGATTGACCCTGAGCAGCGCCACCGCCGACATGACCTGGCCGCTCTGGCAATAGCCGCACTGCGTGACGTCGTTGCGCACCCAGGCCTCTTCGACCGCGCGCCCCACCGGGTCCTCGCCGATGCCCTCGATCGTGGTGAGCTGCCGGCCGGCGATGGAAGACACCCGTGTCACGCACGCGCGGCGCTGCTGGCCATCGACATGTACCGTGCACGCGCCGCACACGGCGATGCCGCAGCCGAACTTGGTGCCGGTCAGGCCCAGCGTGTCGCGCAGCACCCACAGCACCGGCGTGTCGCCGGGCACGTCAACCTGCTGGGTCTTGCCGTTCAGTTGAAAGGAAATCATGGCTGGCTCCCGTTGCTGGTGCCTTTCGTCTGGGTCAAGGCGCCTGATCCGGCGATAGCGCGCAGGTTCTTCAGCAAGGCTTCGTCGGCGGCGGCGCGTGTAGGACCGGCAGAGGTGCGCAACGGCTCGCGCGTATCGCACGGCGCGCCGTTGCGTATCCACTGGCGCACCTGCTCGTCGAACGCGGGCTTGTCCAGCGGCGGCAATTCACGCCCCGGCCCCGGTTGCCAGCCCCAAGCCACCAGGTGGTCGGTCACCATGTGTTCTTCGAGCATCGCCAGCGAACGGCCGCCATTGGTCCTGGTGTCCCGGAAGACCTTGCATAGCGCCGGCCCGGACAGGCCCAGCCATGACATCTTCATCTTCGCCGGCGGCATGTGCCAGCCCGGCTGGCCATTGGTATCCAGCCCGGGCGGCGCATGCGCGAGCGGGCTGTTCTGGGTGCCATGGCACGTGGCGCATTGCAGCGGCGGCACGCCCTTGCCGTCGGTGCCTCGCTGCACCGGTGGAAAATGCACCCGTTTCGCATCGCCCTGCAGCGGGCCGTCCGGCACGTGGCAATTCAGGCAGCGGGCATGCAGCAGCACACGCTCGATCTGCGCGAAGGCCTGCAGCCCCGCATTGCGGTCCGGCGTGGCCGACACCTGCGTGGGCTGGAAGGATCCGCCGGACCCGGCAGCGAAGGCAAGCACCGGAAGCGTCAGGACCGACCCCGCCAAGAGCTGGCGAATGGCGGCGACGAGGGGGTTGCGGGCGTCATGCTTCATGGAGCCTCCTCCTTCACCGTCGTCGGCGTGCTAGATCGTTGTAGTGCCTGATGCGATCCCTGGCAAGACGAAACGGCAGCAGAGGCTCCAGGCGCCCGGATCGGCAAGCAGCACTTTTGCGGGATGGTCACCAGCGCTGCAATGTCGCGATGAAGTTCTATGATGCAGAATCATGCAGACGAAGCGCACTGCCGATCGAAGGCATGGCGCGCTCCGATCAAACGGCCTGTGATGCATATGGACCAAGATTCGCGACAAGACGCCTCTGATGGATCGGTGATGTTCGCGGACGTCTGCGACAGCACCAGGCTCTACGAGCAGGCCGGCGATGCGGCGGCGCTTGGCGCAATCCGCCAGTGCCTGGCGCTGATGAAGTCCCACTCCGCGGCCGCGCAAGGCCGGGTGGTCAAGACCATCGGTGACGAAATCATGGTGCTGTTTCCCACCGCGGAGAATGCGATGCGGGCGGCACTGGACATGCAGGAGGCCGTCGCCGGGCTGCCGCCGATCATCGGCGCTCCGCTGGCGATCCATATCGGCTTTCACCATGGCCCGATCCTGTCGGATGAATCCGGCGACCTGTTCGGCGACACCGTCAACCTTGCCGCCCGACTGGCCAGCCTGGCGTCGCGGGGCCAGATCATCACCAGCAAGAACGCGGTGGAGCAGCTCTCAGCAGGGCTGCGCCAGATGACACGCTACCTGTATCCGATACAGGTGCGCGGCAAGCACCAGGTGATCGAGCTGTACGAAGCGATCTGGCAGCAGAGCATCGACCTGACCCTGGTGGCCCCGGTGGATCTTGCATTGGCCCGCTCGGCACTGCTTTCGCTGCGGTATCGGGAAACCGTCTTCGAAATGAACACCGCCTCGCCGCCTGTCACCATCGGCCGGGACACGACCATGAGCATTGTCGTCACGGACCGGCAGGTTTCGAGATTCCAGGCCACGGTGGAGCCGCGCGGCGGCCGCTTTGTCCTGATCGACAGAAGCTCGAACGGCACCCATGTGAAGATCGATGGCGAAAGCGCGCTCATCCTGCGCCGTGACGAAATCACGCTCAGGGGTCATGGCTGGATTACCTTTGCCCAGCCGAAAGAATGCATCGACGAAGGTATCGAGTTCTTTGTCGACGAGAAGTAATGCTGGCAGGAAGGAAGCCGCGCGGCCGCAACCCATAGGAGCAGGCCGCGGCCCGCGCGTGGCTGCTTACCCTCCCAGTTCCTGGAAGGCGTGCCCGTTGGCTTCCAGACCCTTCAACATGCCGGGTGGCAGTGCGCTCTCCGGAACCGTCCCTTCAAGTTGCCACTCCTTTGCGTCGGCGAGGTCCTGAAGTCCTTCCCCCTTGCGCACATAGAGACCCAGCGTCGGCTTCAGCAGATTGATGTAAAAGTCGTACTCCTGCATTTGCGAACCTCCCACGAAAGTCGTGATTGCCCTGGCTCTTGCACTCAAGCGCCGGAGTCTCCTGCTGCGACGGTGCTGTCCGCCTTCCTGGGTGCAGCGCCCTTGGCGGCAGCTTTGCCTGCCTTCGGCTTCTTGACGGCTTCCATCTTCCTGAAGACCACGGCTTCGCTTGCCTTGTCGTAGCCAAGCTCGACGCTGTCGCCTGATTTCAGCTTGTCGCCGAGGATCTCCTTGGCCAGGCCGGTCTCGACCGACTGGCGGATCTGGCGCCGCAGTTCCCGCGCACCAAACTCAGGCTGGTAGCCCACCTCGACCAGGTGATCGACCAGCTCATCGTCGGGCTTGACCGTGATGTCCTGCGCGGCGGCGGTGCGCACCACACGCTCCAGCTGGATCTGCACGATCGCGCGGATGTTCTCGCGCGACAGCGCATGGAACACGATGATGTCGTCGATTCGGTTCAGGAACTCGGGCCGGAAGTGTCCCTTCAGCACCTTCATCAGCGCCTCGCGCAAGTCCTTCTCAGGCATGCGCTTGTCCTCGGGCTGCTCCAGGTTGTCCATGATGATCGGCGCGCCCAGGTTGCTGGTGGCGATGATGACGGTATTGCTGAAGTCCACCACGCGGCCCTTGCCGTCGGTCAAGCGGCCGTCGTCGAAGACCTGCAGCAGTACGTTGTTCACGTCCGGGTGGGCCTTCTCGATCTCATCCAGCAGGATCACGCTATAGGGCTTGCGCCGCACGCGCTCGGTCAGCTGCCCGCCTTCGTCATAGCCGACATAGCCCGGCGGCGCACCGATCAGCCGGGCCACCGCATGGCGCTCCATGTACTCGGACATGTCGATGCGGATGATGGCCTGCTCGTCGCCGAACACGGTTTCCGCCAGGGCCTTGGCCAGCTCGGTCTTGCCGACGCCGGTCGGCCCTAGGAAGAGGAAGGTCGCGATCGGGCGGTTAGCCTGCCCCAGGCCTGCGCGCGACAGGCGCACCGCATCGCTGACCGCGACCACCGCGTCGTCCTGCCCCACCACCCGCTCGCGCAGCCGCGCTTCCATTTTCAGCAGCTTCTGGCGCTCTTCCTGGGTAAGGTCGGTCACCGGGATGCCGGTCAGGCGCGACACCACTTCGGCAATGGCCGCAACCGTCACCTCCAGGGTCTCCGACCCCGTCTTGCGCTGCCACGCCTCGGTCAACTCGTCAAGCCGCTTCTGCTTGTCGTTGATGCGGTCCTCGAAGCCCTTGGCCTCGTCAAAGCGCTTGCGCGACGACGCATAGTCCTGCTCGCGCTTGAGCTGGGCGATCTCGGCCTCCAGTTCCTGGATATCCGCGGGGCGTGAGGTGGCGCCGATGCGCACGCGCGCCGCGGCCTGGTCGATCAGGTCGATGGCCTTGTCCGGCAGGAAGCGCGCGGTGATGTAGCGGTCCGACAGTTCCGCCGCGGCCACAAAGGCGTCGTCGGCGAAGGTGACCTGGTGGTGCGCCTCAAGCTTGTCGCGCAGGCCGCGCAGGATGACGATGGTCTGCTCGACGGTCGGCTCCGGCACCAGCACCGGCTGGAAGCGCCGTTCCAGCGCCGCGTCTTTCTCGATGTACTTCTGGTATTCGTTCAGCGTGGTGGCGCCGATCAGGCTCAGTTCGCCGCGCGCCAGCGCCGGCTTGAGCACGTTGGCGATATCGAGCCCGCCCTCGCCGCCGCCCTGCCCCGCGCCGACGATGGTGTGCAGTTCGTCGATAAACAGGATCAGTTCGTCGTTCTTGGCGGTGACCTCGTCAATCAGCTGCTTGGCACGCTCCTCGAACTCGCCGCGGTACTTGGCGCCCGCCACCATCGAATTGATGTTCACCTCAACCAGGCGCTTGCCGCGCAGCACCTCCGGCACATCGCCATTGACGATGCGCTGCGCCAGCCCTTCCACGATCGCGGTCTTGCCCACGCCCGGCTCGCCAATCAGCACCGGGTTGTTCTTCTTGCGCCGCGCCAGCACTTCGATCGCGCTCTCGATCTCCTGCGCACGGCCCAGCACCGGATCGAGCTTGCCCTGCCGCGCGATCACGGTCAGGTCGCGCCCGAACTTGTCCAGCGTGGGCGTGCCGGTGGGCGTATCGACGCGGCCATCCTCGGCGCCCTTGCCGACCACCTTCACCACCTTCTGGCGCAGTGCCTCGGGGGTGACGCCATACTTCTTGAGCAGCGTCCCGGCGATGCTTTCCGGGACCGAGGCCAGGCCGATCAGCAGGTGCTCGGGGCCAACGTAGGAATGCCCGAGGTCGCGCGAGGCCTGGAAGGCATACTGGAAGGCCTTCTTCAGCCGCGGCGAGATCGTCATCCGGTCGATGGCCGCGTCAGGCCCGGCGGTTCCGGTCTGCGCGTGCTCGTCGATATAGCCCCTGATATCCTGCGGCGAGAGCTTTAGCTCCTTGAGCAGCGCCGTGCAGACATCGGTATCGGCGAGCACGTAGAGCAGGTGCTCGGTGTCCAGCTCATTGCGCCGCAGCTCGTGGGCCTTCTCCGCGGCGCGCTGCAGCAGTTCCATGGTCTGCTCGCTGAAGGCATCGGTGGGGTCGACGGATTCGCGCGGGACTTCGGTGGAGAATCCGGGATGCTCGTCGTCATCCATCCCGCCTCCCATTCCTCGGAAGAAGCGGGACAGCCCGCCGCCACCCAGCAGGGAGTCGAACGGGTTGAGCATGTCCTGGTGGCGCAGCAGCTGCCGGTAGTCGTAGTCGCAGATCGACATCGTCTTGCGCTCGCCGTCCTGAACCACCGTCACCCGCGCCACGGCGGGACGTGCGTTGCAGATTTCGCATAGGGTCGGCATGATGGACTTTCCTCCACAGGTAGGTCGCATTGCTTCAACAGAGGGCCGTTGCGCGCGCTCAGGGCCGCGCACAACGGCGCTGGAAAGCGGGCATGAGCCGTGCTTACGTGATGGTGGGCTCGCCTGCCATTACGTCACCTCCGAACGCACCACGCGCACGGGCACTGACTTGTAGGACGGGGTGCCGCTGTCCTCGTCGATGTAGTCGAGCGGCACCAGCCTGTTTGCTTCCGGATAGTAGGCAGCGACGGAGCCGGGCGCAATTTCATATTCGATCGCAGTGATCTTCTCGAAACGCAGCTGCCGGCCCGCGGCGATAGTCTCGATGTCGACCAGGTCGCCATGCTCCAGGCCGCGCGCGGCCAGGTCGGCCGGGTTCATGAACAGCACGTCGCGCCGCCCGAACACGCCCCGGTAGCGGTCGTCCATGGCATAGATGGTGGTGTTGTACTGGTCATGGCTGCGGATGGTCACCAGCCGCAGCACATCGTCGGCATGGACTTGCTTGTCTTCATGCAGCCCCTTGAACACGTAGAACTCGGCCTTGCCCGACGACGTTTCCCATTTGCGCTCGGTTGGTGGCAAGGGCATGCGGAATCCGCCAGGGACCCGCACGCGCGCGTTGAAATCCTCAAAGCCGGGCACCGTCTTCTCGATCAGGTCGCGGATCCTGTCGTAGTCGGCGACGAGCTCCAGCCATGGCACCTTGCTGTCAGGCAGGGTCGCGGTGGCAATGCCCGCCACGATGGCCGGCTCGGAGCGCAGGAATTCCGACGCCGGCGCGAGCTTGCCGGCCGAGGCATGCACCATCGACATCGAATCCTCCACCGTCACCGATTGCGGCCCGGTCTCCTGCACATCCAGTTCGGTGCGGCCCAGGCAAGGCAGCACATAGGTCTCCCTGGCCACCAGCAGGTGCGTGCGGTTGAGCTTGGTCCCGACATGCACGCTCAGGTCGAGCTTGCCCATGGCCGGGAAGCACTGCTCGGGATCGGGCAAGGCGACCGCGAAATTGCCGCCCAGGCAGAACAGCGCCCTGGACTTGCCATCGATCATCGCCTGCATCGCGTTGACGGCATCGTGCCCGTGTCCGGCGGGCGGGCTGAAGCCGAAGGTGTCCTCGATCCGCTGCAGGAAGCCGGCCGACGGCTTCTCGGTAATGCCGACAGTCCGGTTCCCCTGGACATTGGAGTGGCCGCGCAAGGGGCAGATGCCGGCGCCGGGCTTGCCGAAGTTGCCGCGCAGCATCAGCAGGTCGCACAGCAGGCGCACATTGGCCGTGCCTTCGTTGTGCTGGGTCACGCCCATGCCATAGGTAACGATGGTGGCATTCGACTTGGCATAGGCCGCCGCCACCAGTTCCAGGTCCGCACGGGTCAGCCCACTGGTCTTTTCAATATCCGCCCATTCGGTCGACCGCAGATCGTCGGCCAGCGCCTCGAAGCCCTCGGTGTGGACCGCGATGAAGTCGTGGTCCAGCACATTGCCCTGGCTGGCTTCCAGGTCCAGCAGCGCCTTCATCACCCCCTTGATGGCGGCGGCGTCGCCACCGGCGCGGACCAGGAAGTAGGACGACGCAATCCGGGTGGAACCATAGGTGGCCATCTCCACCATGTTCTGCGGGTCGGCAAAGCGCTCGAGCGCCCGTTCGCGCAGCGGGTTGAACACCAGGATCGGCACCTTGCGGCGCGACGCCTCATGCAGCGTCCCCATCATGCGCGGGTGGTTGGTGCCCGGGTTGTGGCCGATCGAAATGATCAGCTCGCAGGTGTCAAAGTCCTCCAGCGACACCGTGCCCTTGCCGATGCCGATCGAGCGCGGCAAGCCCACGCTGGTGGGCTCGTGGCACATGTTCGAGCAGTCGGGGAAGTTGTTCGTGCCATATTCGCGCGCGAACAGCTGGTACAGGTAGGCGGCTTCGTTGGAAGCCCGGCCCGAGGTATAGAACTCGACCTGGTCGGGCGATAGCCCGCGCAGGATTTCGCCGATGCGGGCGAACGCGGCCTCCCATTCCACCGCGCGGAAGGTGTCGGTGGCGCGGTCATAGACCAGGGGATGCGTCAGCCTGCCAAAGTCTTCGAGCTCATAGTCGGTCCGGTTCAACAGCGACGACACCGTATTGGTTGCAAAGAACTCGGGAGGCACCCGTTTGGTGGTTGCCTCCCACGTCACGGCCTTGGCGCCGTTCTCGCAGAACTGGAAGGTCGACCGGTGCTCCTTGTCGGGCCATGCGCAGCCGGGGCAATCGAAGCCGTCGGGCTGGTTGGTCCGCATCAGCGTGATCGGCGCCTTGACGGTATCCATCTGCGTGCGGATCGCCGTGGCAGTTGCCTTCAGCGCCCCCCAGCCGCCGGCGGGACCGTCGTACTTCCTGATACCGGGCACTTCGCGTCGATTGGCCATGTTTGCTCCTTGTGCCGCGCCAGGTTGCTGGTGACGGCGTTGGGGTTAGTCACGCGAACAACTCCTGCTGCCGGTTTGCTCCCCTCGCCCGCTCGCGGGAGAGGGGTGCGTGTGCCTGGGCTCGTGGTGCGGATGCTCCTTCAGGAATAGAGCTTCGCCACCCGCTCCAGCGGCACCGGCTTGATCCGCGAGGCCTGCCCGGCGCAGCCGAAGGCCTCGAAGCGCAGCTTGACCACGCTTCTCGCCCCCTTCTTGGCCGCCAGCAGCGCCTTGCGCGGATCGAATTCGCTGCGGTCGTCGGACAAGGACTTGCGGATGGCCCCGGTCATGGCCAGGCGGATATCCGTATCGATATTCACCTTGCGCACCCCCATCTTGATGCCGCGCAGGATCTCCTCGACCGGCACGCCGTAGGTCTCCTTGATGTCGCCGCCGTACTGGCGGATGATCTCCAGCCATTCCTGCGGCACCGAGCTGGAGCCGTGCATCACCAGGTGGGTGTCAGGGATCTGCTCGTGGATCTCGCGGATGCGGTCCATCGCCAGGATGTCGCCGGTGGGCTTGCGTGAGAACTTGTAGGCGCCGTGGCTGGTGCCGATGGCGATCGCCAGTGCATCCACGCCGGTGCGGGCAACGAAGTCGCGCGCCTGGGCCGGGTCGGTCAGCATCATGTCGTGCGACAGCGTGCCCGCCGCGCCCACGCCGTCCTCTTCGCCGGCCTGGCCGGTTTCGAGCGAGCCCAGGCAGCCCAGTTCGCCTTCCACCGACACGCCGATCGCATGCGCCATCTCGCACACGCGCCGCGTGACCTCGACGTTGTAGTCGTAGTCGGAGGGGGTCTTCATGTCTTCGCGCAGCGAGCCGTCCATCATCACGCTGGTGAAGCCGGAGCGGATCGAGGCCTGGCAGATCGCCGGGCTGGAGCCGTGGTCCTGGTGCAGCACGATGGGGATGTCCGGATGGGTCTCGGCCGCGGCCAGCACCATATGGCGCAGGTAAGCCTCGCCAGCATACTTGCGGGCGCCGGCCGAGGCCTGCAGGATGACCGGGCTGTCGGTTTCCTGGGCCGCCTCCATGATGGCGTGGATCTGTTCCAGGTTGTTGACGTTGAAGGCCGGCACGCCGTAGCCGAACTCTCCCGCGTGGTCCAGCAGCTGGCGCAAGGAAATGAGTGCCATGATGAAGCTCCTTTACTGATTGCAGAATCGGTGAGGTCGGGTTCAGGCAGCGGCGCGCTGTGCCAGCACGGCCAGCGCGGGCAGCGTCTTGCCCTCCAGGAATTCCAGGAACGCGCCGCCGCCGGTCGAGATATAGCCCACGCGGTCGGCAATGCCGTGCTTGGCGATCGCGGCCAGCGTGTCGCCGCCGCCGGCGATCGAGAATGCCTTCGATTCGGCGATGGCCTGGGCCAGCACCCTGGTGCCGTTGCCGAACTGGTCGAACTCGAACACGCCCACCGGGCCGTTCCAGACGATGGTGCCGGCGGCCTTGAGTTGCTCGGCCAGCATCGTTGCGGTCCTGGGGCCGATGTCCAGGATCATGTCGTCGTCGGCCACGTCCTTGACGTCCTTGACGGTAGCCGCGGCGGTGGCGCTGAATTCCTTGGCGCACACCACGTCGACCGGAATCGGCACCGAGGCGCCACGCCTGGCCATGATGTCGATGATGGCCCTGGCATCGGCCAGCAGGTCAGGCTCGGCCAGCGACTTGCCGATCTTCAGGCCGGCGGCCAGCATGAAGGTATTGGCGATGCCGCCGCCGACGATCAGGTTGTCGACCTTGTCGGCCAGCGACTTCAGGATGGTCAGCTTGGTCGAGACCTTGGAGCCGGCCACGATTGCCACCAGCGGACGCGCCGGCTGGCCCAGCGCCTTGCCCAGCGCGTCGATCTCGGCGGCCAGCAGCGGGCCGGCGCAGGCAATGGGGGCGTACCTGGCGATGCCATGCGTGGTCGCCTCGGCGCGGTGGGCGGTGCCGAACGCGTCGTTGACGTAGACATCGCACAGCGCCGCCATTTTCTGCGCCAGTTCGTCGCTGTTCTTCTTCTCGCCCGTGTTCATGCGGCAGTTTTCCAGCAGCACCACCTGCCCGGGCGGCACCTGGAAGCCGCCCTCGGTCCAGCCGGACAAGAGCGGCACCTGGCGGCCCAGCAGTTCAGACAGGCGGCGGCCCACCGGCGCCAGGCTGTGGCGCGGGTCGGGCGCCCCCTCCTGCGGCCGGCCCAGGTGCGAGGTGACCATCACCGCGGCGCCCGCCTGCAGGCAGGCCGCGATGGCGGGCACGGAAGCCCGGATGCGGGTATCGTCGGTGATAGCGCCCGCTGCATCCTGCGGGACGTTGAGGTCGGCGCGGATGAAGACCCGCTTGCCAGCCAGTCCACCGGCTGCAAGCAGTGCGGCCAGCGTGTGCGGCGCCGCCGCGGGTTTCGGTTGCGGGTTCGTAGCATGGGATAGGCTCATCATGGCGATCTGCTAGCGTGCGTGGGCCAACGCCACCGCGGTATCCAGCATGCGGTTGGAGAAGCCCCATTCGTTGTCATACCAGGCCGACACCTTGACCAGGGTGCCGTTGACCTTGGTCAGGGTGGCGTCGAAGGTGGACGACGCCGGGTTGTGGTTGAAGTCCACCGAGACCAGCGGCGCGGTGTTGTAGTCCAGGATGCCCTTGAGCTCGCCTTCTGCGGCGGCCTTCAGGATGCCGTTCACCTCCTCCACCGTGGTCGGCCGCGCCGCCACGAAGGACAGGTCGACCAGCGACACATTGATGGTCGGCACGCGCACGGCAAAACCGTCCAGCCGGCCGTCCAGCTCAGGCATCACCAGCCCGACCGCGGCGGCTGCGCCGGTCTTGGTCGGGATCATCGACATGGTGGCCGAGCGCGCCCGGCGCAGGTCTTCGTGGTAGACGTCGGTCAGCACCTGGTCGTTGGTATAGGAGTGCACGGTGGTCATCAGGCCATTCACCAGCCCCAGCTTCTCGTGCAGCGGCTTGACCAGCGGCGCCAGGCAGTTGGTGGTGCAGGAGGCGTTGGAGATCACCGTGTCGGTGGCCTTCAGCACGCCGTGGTTGACGCCATAGACGATGGTGGCGTCCACGTCCTTGCCGCCGGGGGCGGAGATGATCACCTTCTTCGCGCCGCCCCTCAGGTGGGCCGAGGCTTTTTCCTTGCTGGTGAAGAGCCCGGTGCATTCCATCACCACGTCCACGCCCAGCTCGCCCCACGGCAGCTCGGCCGGGTTGCGCTGCGCCAGCACGCGGATCCGGTCGCCGTTGACGCGGAAGGCATCGCCGTCGACCGAGACCTCGCCCGGGAAGCGGCCGTGGACGGTGTCGTACTGGGTCAGGTGCGCATTGGTGGCCGCGTTGCCGAGGTCGTTGATGGCGACGATCTCGATATCGTGCCGCTTGCCGCCTTCATAGTGGGCGCGCAGCACATTGCGGCCGATGCGTCCGTAGCCGTTGATGGCAACCTTGATAGTCATGCTGTCTCCTTTACTTGTCTTGGTATCCTTGCCGGTCGCGCTGGCGCGCCGGCGCAACATCAGGCGGCTGGCGCCAGCCGCGCCGGCGTCAGCAGCGCCGGCAACGCCTCCAGCGAATCGAGCAGCGCATCCGCGCCCAGCGCCGCGGGCCCGCCGGGGCCGGCGTAGCCATAGCGCACCAGGCAGACCGGGATGCCGGCCGCGCGCGCCGCCGCCACGTCCACCGCCGAATCCCCCACCAGCACGCCCTGCGCCGTATCGACGTCGAGCAGGTTGCAGGCGTGGCGCAGCGGTTCGGGATCCGGTTTCATCTGCGCGATCGAGTCGCCCGCCACCAGCACTTCCAGGTACTGCGACAACCCGGTCAGCGCCAGCAGCGGCACCGCCAGCGCGCGCGGCTTGTTGGTGACGCAGGCAAGCCGGTAGCCCTGGCGCCTGAGCGCCTCCAGGCCTGCCTCCACGCCCGGGAACACCGACCCGAGGCGGCCGTTGGTCTCGGCATAGTGGCGGTGGAACATCGCCACGGCTTCGGCGGCCTCAACCCGCGGCGTAAGCCCGGCGGTCTCGAGCACGCGCCGCACCAGGTTGGGCACGCCGCGGCCGATGAAGCCGGCCACGGTGTCGAACGGCAATGCCGGGCTGCCGAAGTCGGCCAGCATGCGGTTGGCGGCCTCGACAATATCGGGCGCGCTGTCGACCAGCGTGCCGTCCAGGTCGATCAGCACCGCGGTGCAGGGCATGGATACGGTAGCCATCACGCCTCCTCCAGCAGCACGCGCGCGGCCGCGGCGACATGCGCCGGGGTCAGGCCGAAGTGCTGGTACAGCGCCTCGGCCGGCGCGGATTCGCCGAAGGTGTCGATGCCCAGCGCCAGGCCCTGCTCGCCCACCACGCCGCGCCAGAACCAGGTGCCGCCCGCCTCCACGCTGACGCGCGGCAGGCCAGGTGGCAGCACGGTGTCGCGGTACGCCACGTCCTGCGCGTAGAACAGCTCCACGCAGGGCATGGACACCACGCGCGCGGCGATGCCGGCATCGGCCAGGTCCAGCGCCGCGCGCATGGCGATTTCCACCTCGGAGCCAGTGGCAATCAGCACCACGCGCGGCGCCGGCACATCGCGCAGCACATAGCCGCCGCGCGCAATCTCCGCGCGCTGGGCCGGATTGCGCTCGAACGGCATCAGCGCCTGCCGCGACAGCACCAGGCAGCTCGGGCCATCCTCGCGCCGTAGCGCGGCCAGCCACGCGTACGCGGTCTCGGCGCCGTCGCAGGGACGCCAGACCTGGTTGTTGGGGATCAGGCGCAGGCTGGCGGCGTGTTCCACCGGCTGGTGGGTGGGACCGTCCTCGCCGAGCCCGATCGAGTCATGCGTCAGCACGTGGACCACGCGCAGGCGCATCAGCGCCGCCATGCGGATGGCATTGCGCGAGTAGTCCGAGAAGGTCATGAAGGTGCCGCCGTAGGGGATCAGCCCGCCATGCAGCGCAATGCCGTTCATCGCGGCGGCCATGCCGAACTCGCGCACGCCGTAGCTCACGTAGTTGCCATGCCCGGCATGGTTGACCCAGACCGACGCCTTGACATTGGTCAGGTTGGACCCGGTCAGGTCGGCCGAGCCGCCCAGCAGCTCGGGCAAGGCGGGCGTGAGCGCCTCCAGGCACAGCTGCGATGCCTTGCGCGTGGCGATCTTGCCTTGCAGCGGCGACGGCGCGTCCAGCAACGCCATCAATTCGGCATCGAAGCCCTCGGGCAGGCGGCCATTGGCACGGCGCACGAATTCTTCGGCCAGTTCGGGGTGCGCGGCGCAATAGCTGACGAAGCGCGCCTCCCATTCGGCCTCGCGCGCGGCGCCTTGCGCGCGTGCATCCCAGGCGTCGGCGACATCCGCCGGCACCGTGAAGGGCTCGGCTTCCCAGCCCAGCGCGGTGCGCATGGCGGCGATCTCCGGCGCGCCCAGCGGGGCGCCGTGCACATCGTGCCCGCCGGCCTTGGCGGGCGCGCCCTTGCCGATCACGGTGCGGCAGCAGATCAGCGTGGGCCGGTCGCGCTCGGCCTTGGCCTCGTGCAGCGCGGCATCGAGGGCGTGCGCATCGTGTCCGTCGACGTCCGCAATCACATGCCAGCCATAGGCGGCAAAGCGCTTCGGGGTGTCGTCGGCAAACCAGCCGGCGACCTCGCCGTCGATGGAGATACCGTTGTCGTCGTACAGGCAGATCAGCTTGCCCAGCCTGAGCGTGCCCGCCAGCGAGCAGGCCTCGTGGCTGAGTCCTTCCATCAGGCAGCCATCGCCAAGGAAGACGTAGGTGTGGTGGTCGACGATGTCGAAGCCGGGCCGGTTGAAGGTGGCGGCCAGCAGCTTCTCCGCCAGCGCCATGCCGACGGCATTGGCCAGGCCCTGTCCCAGCGGCCCGGTGGTGGTTTCCACGCCCGGCGTCACGCCAAGCTCCGGATGGCCGGGCGTGGCCGCGTGCAGCTGGCGGAACTGGCGCAGCTGCGACATCGGCAGGTCGTAGCCGGTCAGGTGCAGCAGCGCATACTGCAGCATGGACGCATGGCCGTTGGACAGCACGAAGCGGTCACGGTCGGGCCAGGCCGGGTTGGCCGGGTTGTGTCGCAGGTGGCGCCGCCACAGCACTTCGGCCATTTCGGCCATGCCCATGGGTGCGCCGGGGTGGCCCGATTTGGCCTGCTCCACCGCGTCGGCGGCCAGGAAGCGCAGCGCGTTGGCACAGCGCGCTGCGGAATCGATGCGTTCTGGTGCGTTCATTCAGGAGATCCTCGCGAGTCGGCGTTTCACGGTCGAGTCCTTACTGCGCGGCGCGCTTGCGGCGCTCCATCATGCGCAGCACGAAGGGCGTGAAGATCAGCTGCATGGCCAGCTCCATCTTGCCGCCGGGCACCACGATGGTGTTGGCGCGCGACATGAAGGAGTCGTGGATCATGCTCAGCAGGTACTGGAAGTCGATCCCCTTCGGGTTGGCAAAGCGGATCACCACCATGCTTTCATCGGGCGCGGGGATTTCGCGCGAGATAAAGGGGTTGGACGTATCCACGCACGGCACGCGCTGGAAGTTCACATGCGTGCGCGAGAACTGCGGGCAGATGTAATTCACGTAGTCCGGCATGCGGCGCAGGATGGTGTCGGTCACGGCCTCGGTCGAATAGCCGCGCTGCTTCTTGTCGCGCCAGAGCTTCTGGATCCATTCCAGGTTGATGACAGGGACCACGCCGATCAGCAGGTTGGGATACTGGGCGACATTGACCGAATCGGTGACCACGCCGCCGTGCAGGCCCTCGTAGAACAGCAGATCGGTATCGGCCGGCAGCGGCTCCCACTGCGTGAAGGTGCCGGGTTCCTGCCCGAACGGCGCGGCTTCCTCCGGGCTATGCAGGTAGTGCCGGTGCATGCCCGTGCCGGTTTCGGCATAGGAGCGGAACAGGTTCTCCAGCTCGCCGAACAGGTTGTTCTCCTCGCCGAAGTGGCTGAAGTTCATATTGCCGGTGCGCTCGGCCTCGGCCATCTTGACCTTCATCTCGGCGCGGTCATAGCGGTGGAAGCTGTCGCCTTCGATCACCACTGACTTCACGCCCTCGCGGCGGAAGATGTTCTCGAAGGTACGGGTCACCGACGTGGTACCGGCGCCCGAGGAGCCGGTGATGGCGATAATGGGATAACGTTCTGACATGGCCAGGCACCTCAGGCAGACGCGCGGAACAGGCTGCGCTCGTTGAACAGGGGACTCGGAAGGTCGGGATCGGTCTGGTCGGTGTGGTAGCCCTCGATCCGTTCCACTTCATTGCGCGAGCCGAAGATCACGCCAATGCGCTGGTGCAGCGCACCCGGCGCCACCGACATCAGCGTCTGCCGGCCCGTGCTGGCGCGCCCGCCAGCCTGCTCCATCAGGAAGGCAATCGGATTGGCCTCGTACAGCAGGCGCAGGCGGCCCGGCTTGGCGGGATCCTTGGAGTCGCGCGGGTACATGAAGACGCCGCCACGCATCAGGATGCGGTGCGCCTCGGCCACCATCGACGCGATCCAGCGCATATTGAAATCCTTGCCGCGCGGCCCGCTCTTGCCGGCCATGCACTCGGCGATGTAGCGCTGCACCGGCGCTTCCCAGAAGCGGCTGTTCGACGCATTGATGGCAAATTCCTGGGTATCGGCCGGCACCTGCAGGTTGGGGTGCGTGAGGAAGAACTCGCCCAGGTTGGGATCGAGCGTGAAGCCGTTGACGCCATTGCCCACGGTCAGCACCAGCATGGTGGTGGGACCGTAGAGCGCGTAGCCGGCCGCCACCTGGGCGCTGCCGGGCTGCAGGAAATCCTGCTCGGTGACGGCGCTTGCGCCCTCAGGCGCGCGCAGCACCGAGAAGATGCTGCCCACCGAGACATTGACGTCGATGTTGGATGAGCCGTCGAGCGGATCGAACAGCAGCAGGTACTTGCCGCGCGGGTAGTGATCCGGGATCTGGTAAGGCGCCTCCATCTCCTCCGACGCCATGCCGGCCAGGTACCCGCCCCACTCGTTGACGCGCAGGAAGGTGGTATTGCTCAGCACGTCCAGCTTCTGCTGGATTTCGCCCTGCACGTTGACGGCCCCTGCTTCTCCGGCTTGATTGCTGGCCTTGCCGTGCAAGCCCCCCAGCGCGCCGAAGGCAACCGCGCGCGCGATTTCCTTGCAGGCCATGGCGACGTTGAGAATCAGGCCGTTGAAGCCGCCGCTGGCATCCGGATAGCGGCGGCGTTCCTCGATCAGGAACTGCGTCAGGGTCATCCTTTGGACTTCAGGCATGACAGGTCTCCTATAGATTGGCTATGCATTCTTGTGTGGTGCCGGTGCGGGGCGGGCTACGTGACCGTGGCGGCCTCGCGCAAGCGGTAAAGGATGCTCGAGTAGCCGCCGTCGGCATCGGGCGCGCCGAACACGGCGCTGCCGGCAACGAAGGTGTCGGCGCCCGCTCGCGCGATCGCGGCAATGTTGTCGGCCTTGACGCCGCCGTCGATCTCCAGCCAGACCGGCCGCCCGCCGGCGTCCACCTGCCGGTCGATGCGCGCGCGTGCCTGGCGCACCTTGTCCAGCACGCCCGGAATGAAGGCCTGGCCGCCAAAGCCCGGGTTCACGCTCATCAGCAGCACCAGGTCGAGCTGGTCCAGCGTATGGTCCAGCCAGCCCAGCGGCGTGGCCGGGTTGAGCACCAGGCCTGCCTTGCAGCCGTGGTCGCGGATCAGGCCGATGGTGCGGTCGACATGGCGGCTCGCCTCCGGATGGAAGCTGATGATGTTGGCGCCGGCCTTGGCGAACAGCGGGATCAGCGCATCGACCGGTTCCACCATCAGATGCACGTCGATGGGGATGGAGACCAGCGGCCGGATTGCCTCGCACACCAGCGGGCCGATGGTCAGGTTGGGCACATAGTGGTTGTCCATCACATCGAAGTGCACCAGGTCTGCGCCGCCGGCCTCGATCGCGCACACCTCTTCGCCCAGGCGCGCGAAATCGGCCGACAGGATGGATGGCGCCAGGCGGATGGCACGCTGGCTGCCATGGCCGGTGTTGGGTTCAGTGGCATGCATGTCAGGTTGCCTCGATCAGGGTGCCGTGGTGCCAGGCGCGCAACGCGGCAAGGTCGGCCCAGCGGTTTGCCGCGCCGGGCACGTGCTGGGGCATGGGCTCGCCGGGATCGCCAAGATGCGGCAGCACCAGCAGCGCGCCCTCGAAGGAGTCCTGCGCGCTGAACGCGGTGGGCGTGACCACGGTGGGAATGCCGGCCGCCCGGGCGGCGCGCAGGCCGTTCGCCGAGTCCTCGATCGCCAGGCAGTCACCGCCTTCCAGGCCCAGCCGCTCCAGCACCGCCAGGTAGACATCGGGCGCCGGCTTCTTGATGGCCGTGGTGCCGGCGTCGCCGATGGCGGCAAAGCGACGGCGCCAGTCGGCGCCAAGCGGCGCCTGCAGCAGCGCGTCGAGGTTGGCCGGCGTGGTGGTGGTGGCAATCGCCAGCGGGAGCCCGGCCTCGCCGGCCTCGTCGATCAGGCGGGCAATGCCCGGGCGCAGCGGCAGGCCGCCCGCCCCGACGCGCTCGGCATAGTGGCGGGTCTTGATGGCGTGCACGGCGTCGATGGTTTCCTTCACCTTGCAGCCGCGGGCCTCTTCCGGGTCGACCATGCGCCAGTAATGCATCAGGCGCTCCTTGCCGCCGGCCACCTTGAGCAGGCGCGTATAGAGCGGCGCGTCCCAGTACCAGTCCAGGCCGACCTCCGCGAAGGCGGCATTGAAGGCTTGCAGATGCGCGCTTTCGGTATCGGCCAGGGTGCCGTCGACATCGAAAATCAGGGCTTGCATGGCTTACTCCTTGGCCGGCGTCCGTGCGTCCGGCGCGGCCTTCGAAAACACGCGGCTGGCAAGCAGGTCAGACGCGGTGATGGTGGTCAGGGTACGGTCGTCGACGACCGCGCCGGCATCGTCCAGCAGGCGCGAGGCATGGCGCAGGCGCGCGCGGTCCAGCGCATTGCGCACGCTGCGGGCATTGGCAAAGTGCGGCTGCGCCATGCGCCGGGCCAGGTAGTCGGCAAACACGGCCCGGCTTTCGTCGTCGAAGCGGTATTGCATCTCGGACAGCATCAGGTCGGCGATCTGGCGCAGCTCGTCGAGCTGGTAGTCGGGGAAATCGACATGGTGGGCAACGCGCGAGGACATGCCCGGGTTGGACTCGAAGAAACGGTCCATGCGGTCCTTGTAGCCGGCCAGGATCACCACCAGGTCGTCGCGGTTGTTCTCCATCACCTGCAGCAGGATCTCGATGGCCTCCTGGCCGTAGTCGCGCTCGTTCTCCGGGCGGTAGAGGTAGTAGGCCTCGTCGATGAAGAGCACCCCGCCCATGGCCTTCTTCAGGATCTCCTTGGTCTTGGGCGCGGTATGGCCGATGTACTGGCCGACCAGGTCGTCGCGGGTCACCGCCACCAGGTGGCCGCGGCGCACGTAGCCCAGCTGGTGCAGGATCTGCGCCATGCGCATGGCCACGGTGGTCTTGCCGGTGCCGGGATTGCCGGTGAAGCACATATGCAGGCTGGGCGCACCGGCGCTGAAGCCGCGCGCGGCGCGCAGCTTGTCCACCAGCAGCAAGGCGGCGATATCGCGGATGCGCGCTTTCACCGGCTTCAGCCCGATCAGCTCGCGGTCAAGCTGGGCCAGCAGCTCGGTGATGCCCGAGCTGGCCAGCGACTCGGCCAGCGATCCGGCCGGAGCGGCCGGCGGCTGCAGCGGTGCGGTCGTTTCAGGTGCGGACATGGCAGGCTCCGTGAGGATCAATCGAGCATCCGGCTCGAAAGATTCGAGGCGCAACTCCCCCCCGGTGCGCGGCCTTGCGGCGGCGCAACCGTGGGATTGCACAGTCAGGAAATCGCCGGCGCCGCTCAGTAGCGGCTGCCCTCGGGGCGTGCCTGCACAGCGTAGCTCTCGATCGAGTAGCGCATGGTGCGGCCGGGCTCTTCCTGTCGCACCAGGCGGAAGCCGGGCTCGTCCGCAGGACGGTTGACGATGAACGACATCACCACCGACTCCACCGTATGCGTCGAATCGAAGGCCGTGACGCGGATGTAGTGGTTGGGGAAGGTGCTGCGCGCGTTGTTGATCTCCAGCAGGATGCCGGCGGCATCGCGCAGGTCGAACATCGGCAGGCCGAACATCTCCCAGTAGGTATTGCGCGGATGCGGGTCGTCGGTGTACTCGATGCCGACCGCCCAGCCCTGGTTCAGGCAGTATTCAAGCTGGCTGGTGATCTGCGCGTCGGTGAGGTCGGGCAGGAAGGAGAAAGTGCCTTGAGTAATACGCATGATGTCCTCTCGTTCTTTGGGTTCGCTCGTCGTGCTTTGGTGGCGTCGCGCCAGGGCTCAGGCCACCGACGCGGTGGGCGCGAAGTCCGAGGTGTCGGTCGGCGTGTAGTTGAAGCTGATGTCGCCCCAGGTATCGAGCGCAGCCCGCAGCGGTCCGCACCAGCGCGCGGCATCGCGCAGGATCTCCGGCCCTTCGTTGAGGATGTCGCGGCCTTCGTTGCGCGCCAGCACCATCGCTTCCAGCGCAACGCGGTTGGCGGTGGCGCCGGCCTGGATGCCCTGCGGGTGGCCGATGGTGCCGCCACCGAACTGCAGCACCACGTCGTCGCCGAAGAGGCTGATCAGCTGGTGCATCTGGCCGGCGTGGATGCCGCCCGAGGCCACCGGCATCACCTTGCGCAGCGAAGCCCAGTCCTGGTCGAAGAACAGCCCGCGCGACAGGTCGGCATGGGTGTAGGCATCGCGGCAGACGTTGTAGTAGCCCTGCACGGTCAGCGGATCGCCTTCCAGCTTGCCCACCGCGGTGCCGGTGTGCATGTGGTCGACACCGGCCAGGCGCAGCCATTTGGCAATCACGCGGAACGACACGCCGTGGTTCTTCTGCCGGGTGTAGGTGCCATGGCCCGCGCGGTGCAGGTGCAGGATCATGTCGTTCTGGCGGCACCAGTTGCTCATGGACTGGATACAGGTCCAGCCGACGATCAGGTCGATCATGATGATGACCGAGCCCAGCGACTTGGCGAACTCGGCACGCCGGTACATCTCTTCCATGGTGCCGGCGGTCACGTTGAGGTAGCTGCCCTTGACCTCGCCGGTGGCGGCCGAGGCCTTGTTGACCGCGTCCATCACGAACAGGAAGCGGTCGCGCCAGTGCATGAAGGGCTGCGAGTTGATGTTCTCGTCATCCTTCATGAAGTCCAGCCCGCCCTTCAGGCCCTCATACACCACGCGGCCGTAGTTGCGGCCCGACAGGCCCAGCTTGGGCTTAGTGGTGGCGCCCAGCAGCGGACGGCCGAACTTGTCCAGGCGCTCGCGCTCGACGATGATGCCGGTGGACGGGCCGGCGAAGGTCTTCACGTAGGCGACCGGGAAGCGCATGTCTTCCAGGCGCGCCGCCTTGATCGGCTTGAAGCTGAAGACGTTGCCGATGATCGACGCGGTCAGGTTGGCGATCGAGCCTTCCTCGAACAGCGACAGGTCATAGGCCACGTAGCAGAAGAACTGCTCGGGGTTGTTGGGCACCGGGTCGACCCGGTAGGCCTTGGCACGGTACATGTCGCAGGCGGTCAGGCGGTCGGTCCACACCACCGTCCAGGTGGCGGTGGAGGACTCGCCGGCAACCGCGGCGGCGGCCTCGACCGGATCCACGCCGTCCTGCGGCGTGATGCGGAACAGCGCCAGCAGGTCGGTATCCTTGGGCTCGTAGTCGCCGTCCCAGTACCCCATTTCCTTGTACTTCATGACGCCGGCGTCGTAGCGCTTGCGCGGCTTGGCTTGGACCGATTCAGGTGCGTTCATGCTTGTCTCCTTGCGTGGTTGAGCGTCTTGGCTGCTGCGTTGATGCAAAGATATAAGCCCACCCACATAAGGTAAATTCAGATATTCTTAGCCCCTGTATAAGCAATCCCTTAAGTGCGGACCAAGCTGCACATCACGGGACCATCCAAAGCCGCCCCCAACCGCCCATGTCGTCCTTCCTGCGCGCCCTTACCCTTCGCCAGTTGCAGATCTTCGTCACCGTGGCCAGGCACGCCAGCTTCGTGCGCGCGGCCGAAGAACTGCACCTGACCCAGCCTGCGGTCTCGATGCAGGTCAAGCAGCTTGAATCCGTGGTCGGCATGGCGCTGTTCGAGCGGGTCAAGGGGCAGCTCACGCTGACCGAGCCCGGCGACCGCCTGCTGCACCATGCGTCCCGGATCCTCGGCGAGGTCAAGGACGCCGAGGAAGGCTTGCAGGCGGTCAAGGACGTCGAGCAGGGCTCGATCACGATCGGGCTGATCAGCACGTCGAAGTACTTCGCCCCCAAGCTGCTGGCCGGCTTTACCGCGCTGCACCCGGGCGTGGATCTGCGCATCGCCGAAGGCAACCGGGAAACGCTGCTGCGGCTGCTGCAGGACAACGCCATCGACCTCGCGCTGATGGGCCGCCCGCCGCGCGAACTGGATGCGGTGTCGGAACCCATCGCCGCGCATCCGCACGTGCTGGTGGCCTCGCCGCGGCACCCGTTACACGATGCAAAGGGGTTCGACCTGCAGGAACTGCGTCACGAGACCTTCCTGCTGCGCGAACCGGGTTCAGGCACCCGCACCGTGGCGGAGTACATGTTCCGGGACCACCTGTTCACGCCGGCCAAGGTGATCACCCTGGGCAGCAACGAGACCATCAAGCAGGCCGTGATGGCCGGCATGGGCATCAGCCTGTTGTCGCTGCACACGCTGGGACTGGAGCTGCGCACCGGCGAGATCGGGCTGCTGGACGTGGCCGGCACGCCGATCGAGCGCATCTGGCATGTTGCGCATATGTCCAGCAAGCGTTTGTCGCCGGCCAGCGAGAGCTGCCGCGCCTATTTGCTGGAGCACACTGCGGAGTTTTTGGGGAGGGAGTACGGGGGGCTGATGCCCGGGCGGCGGGTGGCCTGAGGTTCCAGGAGGGTTGGCTGGGATTAGAGAGCCATCCGTCCCGTCCCGGTCGGAACCCACTGGGCAGCGGCGGCTGGTGAAGGCCTTCGGATGACAAAGGCTAGAGAGAATTGCGAATCCTCTTGATCAAGCCGCAGCTTGATCGGACTGCTGCGGAGCATTTCCCCTCGGACTGAGGCGAATGTCTGGCGCGGCCGCTACGAGGGCAGTCCTGATGGCGGTTGGTCATACTGGGGAATGAAGGATAACCGCAGCTTCGGCTGCGGTTATTTACTTTGGACGCCTGATACAACGTTGGGCTGGCTGGACCGTCCCTTGTCGGCCATGAAGCGTCACTCGTTCGCTCCTTGACCAAGCCGCCCGAACGGCCGGTGTATCAACAAAGCCGCCCAAGCACTTCGCCTCATGTGTCCGGCTCGCGGCACGCTACGCAACCGTCGACTAGTTTTATGTGTACTCTAACGCACGCACATGCCTGCCGCTCCTCGTTAGCCTATAGGAGATTGAAGGCACTGATTAGACGTATGCTAGCAGCCGGTGGCATCTGCGGCTCAGCCCCCGTGGGGTGATGACATGAAAGCTCTCTCTCCATCCGAATGTTCGGCATGGTTGAAGCGTGAAGGTTGCCGCGAAAACCCGTATGGGGGAAAGGAATTTAGCCCAGCCTCATATATTCAGTTTGCCATTTCGAAAGCCGACGGGGGTGTCTCCCAGACGATTGATTGCATCCGTACTCTTCTTGGATCACCGCGAACCTGCCTGTTTCAGGTTACCGACTGGTCGCGGTATGCGGAGCATGAGAATTCAAGACTGATTGACCTGGAATCGAAAACTTCTGGCAACCCATTCGATGCTTGGGGCATGGTATTCGACGCCAGTGAAGTCGATGAAATGTTTGAGTGTTGTTTCCGGGTGGTCCAATGCGGAATGAGTGCTTACCTATACGTACCGCGAATCGCTACCGTTTATTTCTGGGAAGGAGATCTTGTTGATGTCTGGACGAATGGCCCAGCAATGTGGGACCGGTTGGCCCAATGGCTAGGAAGCGAACAATTCCGCATTACAAGTTCTTAGCGACCGGCGAAGTTGCCCGGCGATCGGCGGTTGCACCTCGGAATCAGTCGTTACGGTCTCTCGGATCTGAAAGGCGGCTGAGGGTCGGTCAGAGACGGCCGCAGTTTCCTGGCGGGTAACGCAAGTCGCTTCTGACGTCCTGCATACATCAATGCAGGTTCAGAGCCGTCATGGCGGTAACAATGCGAAGGAGGGTCATGCAAACCGCGGAAGAGTTAATCGCCCAACGATTGCCAGGTATTCAATTGGGCATCTTCGAAGTCATATGGCCTGCATGTACATGGATTGATCACGTGGCATTGAGACCAAATGGGCGAGTTTGTTTCGTTCATATCCAATCTCACGTGGAGCCATCCGACGAAGAGTGGGAGGCCGGAACACGGCTGATGCGAGAGCTACTTGGTGTCGCAAGTGATGGGGCTAACCTCAGTATCGTATTCGAGCTCAGCCGCATGCGACCGAGCGATCGAACTCACGTCGTCGCAATGTCCGACACCTTATTCAAAGTCATTGCAAGTAGTGTGGCACCATGGCGGCTGAGGCACGGTAGATGATATCGACACTCATCTTCGGCATCGCCGGTGGATAGGCGCCCTCTCCAACGCAAGCGCAAGCTGGCCAGCCCTCGTTATGCTTCAATTGCCAAATATATCTGGATAGCCGCCGAGTACGGGAGGGGCGAAGCAATTTCTAGACTTTGGAGGTGAGCGATGGGCGTAGACAGTTCCGGAGGTGAGTCGGGTCAGACGTTGGTACAGAACAGCCAGTTGGTCCTGAATGCGTTTGGCTACTGGCCAGCCTTTCACGATTCTGAGGTTGTCACCTTCTGCATTAGGATTGCTGAAGAAGCAGGCGGGTATGTGGCTGATGCAACTATTGCAGTACGGCATGGCGGCCAGGACAATCCAAAGTGGACGGGCTCAAGGGAAGATCGGATCGTTGAATTCCTATGCCGAGATATAGCCGAGACCGACATCAATCTCAATGAACTGTCTGGCGGTGCATGGCTGGACGAGATCGTTATATCGAGGCAAGACAATGGTCGCTTTAGCTTTGATATGAGGCCCCTCGCCGGCTTTGACGTTCGATTCAATTGTCGATCTGTGGAGATCCTTGGGGTTGGCCCGGTGCCCTCCACTTGATCAGTGCTGGGTGCCATTGAGTTCAGCGACCGGCGGCGGTTGTACGTCGGAAGCGGTCGTTGCGCCGTCTTGCGTCCGAAAGGCGGTTCAGGGTCGGTCAGAGACGGCCACGCTTTGGCGGCGGGCATCCGATCAAGCAGGCGGTGATGGCCGGCATGGGCATCAGCCTGTTGTCGCTGCACACGCTGTCGCTGGAACTGCGCACCGGCGAGATCGCGCTGCTGGACGTGACCGGTACGCCGATCGAGCGCATCTGGCATGTCGCGCATATGTCCAGCAAGCGTTTGTCACCGGCGAGCGAGAGCTGCCGCGCCTATCTGCTGGAGCACACGGCGGAGTTTTTGGGGAAGGAATATGGCGGGCTGATGCCTGGGCGGCGCGTGGCTTGAGGTACCGGGAGGGTTCGCCTCAGTGCGACATGAAGACAGGCAAGCCTGACTGCCGCAGCAGGGCGCGGGTGGTGCCGCCCAGCACCAGCTCCCTCAGCCGGGAGCGGCCATAGCCGCCGGCGACCAGCAGGCCGGCCTGAACCTTGGCCGCAAGCTGTGGCAGAACGTGGTCGGGATCGCCCTCTCCGACCAGCAGACTGGCGCGGATGCCATGGCTGAGCAGCCATGCTGTCAGCCGATCGGCGCTGTCACGATAGGCCTCTTTCTCACCGGCAGCGCTGTACTTGCCAGCGCTGACCACCAGGACGGTAACGGCGCTGGCATGCACAAGCCACGGCAGTGCGTCCGCGACCGCGCGCGCGGCCTCCCGGCCGCCGTTCCATGCGATGGCGACATGGCCGCCAAGTCGCGGGCCGGACGCGCCCGGCACCAGCAGGATGGGCCGGCCTGCATTGAGCATTGCGTACTCCGCGACCCCGGCCAGCAAAGCCGGCACATCGGCCTGCGCCGAGGGCGCTGCGGGCAGGATGAGATCGGCGAAGCGGCCCTCGTCGGCAAGCGCCCAGCCAGACTCGGCTTCGACAACGATGTGCCGGCTGGGAATGGCCGGCGACACTTGCCCGGTCAGCGTTTCGAGTGCGTTCCTGTGAGCCGCAGCCAGCTTGTGCAAATGGTTCGCGGCAAGCACGCCGTATTGCCCGGCTTCTTCGCCCGCCCCGCGAAACGGCTCCAGGTGCGTTCCTGTTGCCGTCAGTCCGACCACGCTGCCGCCGGACTTTTCGGCAAGCCGTGCTGCCGTTTCAATGCGCGCGGACCGTGCAGCATCTTCGCTCAGGTCGACAAGGATGGTTCTGAAGTCCATGAGGTGATTCCACTCTTTGGTTTGACCTTGCATCATCGTGAAAACAGCACCGGTGCCGTCATCGAGTCAAGCAGCGTACGCGTGACACCGCCGAGCACCAGCTCCCGCATGCGACCGTGTCCGTAGGCACCCATCACGATCAGGTCGGCATCGAAATCCGCCGCGCGCGAAAGGATGAGTTCGCCGATGGTCAGGTCAGCCCCACCGGGACCGTGTTCGATTTCCACGGCGACGCCGTGGCGCTCCAGCACGCGTGCGGCGTGGCCGACCGGGGTGGCGTCGGCTCTGGCCTCCTTGGCCGCGGTCTGTGCGCAAAAAATGCGCGCCTGCGCGCCGGCCATCAGCGGCACGGCGTCGTGAAGCGCCCGCGCCGCCTCGCGGCTGCCATTCCACGCCACGATCACGCGCGTACCCAGCGATGGAAACGTGCCCGCGCACGGCACCACGAGCGTCGGTCGGCCGGTCTCCAGCAGCAGCGATTCCAGCAGTTGCCGGGCCACCGGACCTTCCGTATTGCCGGGGTCGTACTGGCCGGCAACGACCAGGCCGGCCTCGCGGGCCTCGCGCAGCACTGATGCCACCGCCCCCTGCTCCGCGGCGCGCCACTCCGCGCGCACCGGCATGGCCTGGGTTGCAGCCAGAAACTGCGCGCGGACGTCTTCCCTGACCTGCTTGCGCCGGGCCAGATCGTCCGCGACATATTGCTGCGCGCCGTCCATGAGGTAGAACCAGGCAGGATCGGGAATGAAACCTGCGTACATGCCGATCAGCCGGCACTGGCTGGCCGCCGCAAGTCGCCCCGCCACTTCGAGCCGCTGCCGTGCCTGCGGACTGCTGTCCAGATGCACGAGGATGCTGTCGTAAGCCATGATCGCCCTCCCCCTCAACTACAGACCAGTCTAGGCAGCAAGGCCGACCGGCGCTTGACCCGGATCAACGGGCCAGCCATGCGGCGACATGGCTCAAGTTCGTCCTGATGTGCGGTGGAGGCTACTGCGAACAAGGTATGTAAAACCGTCAAGCCATGCGGCCATCACTTCTGTCTGCGGTCAGTTTCTCGCGGCGCCTGCCCCTTCGGGTTGACCTATCTCAAGCGCATATCGAGGCCGGCGCCTACGCTGAATGCAGCGAATCGCAACATCGAGCACACCCTTGCCCTTCAGGAGATCCATCATGTACCAGCGCATCCTGCTCGCCGTCGATGGCAGCCGTTCTTCCGACCTGGCACTGAGCCAGGCCATCATCATCGCCAAGGCAACCGGGGCCGAGGTCAAGGCGCTGTTCGTGGTAGACGACAGCGATGTGTTCTTCGAGGCCAGTTACTTCAATCCAAAAGAACTGGTCGACAACATCACCGCGCACGGCCGCAAGGCACTGGATGCCGCCTCAGCCAGGCTCAGCGAAGCAGGCGTGCGCAATTCGGTGAAACTGGATGAAAAGCCGGTGGCGCCGGGCCGGATCTCGTTGACCATTGTCACCGAAGCCGATGCGTGGAATGCCGACCTGATCGTGCTTGGCACCCACGGCCGCCGCGGCGTCCGGCGCCTGCTGATGGGCAGCGTGTCGGAAGGCGTGCTTGCCAAGACCAGCAAGCCCGTGCTCCTGGTCCGCAGCGAAGTCGAAGGTTAGGCGCGCCATGCCCCACCAAACCATGCGTGCAATGGTCTTCGAGGGCGCAGGCCTGCCGCTGCGCCTCCACCACTTGCCGGTTGCCGAACCGGGGCCCGGCGAACTTCGCATTGCCGTGGGAGCTTGCGGGGTGTGCCGGACCGACCTGCATATCGCCGACGGCGACCTGCGCCATCCCAAGCCGGTGCTCATCCCGGGACATGAAATCGTCGGACAGGTGGATTCGTGCGGCGCCGGTGTCACCGTCTTCAAGCCGGGGGACCGCGTCGGTGTGCCCTGGCTCGGACATAGCTGTGGCCATTGTCGCTACTGCCTGCGTCATCACGAGAATCTTTGCGACGCACCGCTGTTCACTGGCTATACCCGCGATGGCGGCTATGCGGAGTACGTTGTTGCCGACAGCGGCTATTGCTTCCGGATTCCGCCCGGCTACGATGACGAACACGCCGCGCCACTACTCTGCGCGGGCCTGATCGGCTACCGGACGCTGCGCATGGCGGGCGCAGCCAGCCATGCGCAGCGCGTCGGCATCTACGGCTTCGGCGCCGCCGCCCACCTGGTGACGCAGATCGCGGTGGCGCAAGGCCGCGAAGTCTACGCCTTCACCCGCACGGGCGACGCAGGCGCCCAGCAACTCGCCTACCAATCCGGTGCGTGCTGGGCCGGCTCGAGCGAGCTCGAGTCGCCCGTGCCGCTGGACGCCGCGCTGATTTTCGCCCCGGTGGGCGCGCTGGTGCCCAAGGCGCTGCGCGCCGTGGACAAGGGTGGCATCGTGGTCTGTGGCGGAATTCATATGAGCGATATCCCAAGCATGCCTTACCAGCTGCTTTGGGAAGAAAGGCGCCTGTGTTCCGTAGCCAACCTCACGCGTGCCGACGGCATCGCGCTGATGGATATCGCCGCCCGGACGCCGCTGCATACGCACACCACCGCGTATCCGCTGGAGCAGGCCAACGAAGCACTGGCCGACCTGCGCGAGGGCCGGCTTACCGGCGCCGCCGTCCTGAAAGTCCGTCAATAGATCCCTGGCAGATAGATCGATGAGCCGTTACCAGACACGTTTTCAGGCGCGTGAGCATGCGGGCTCGGAGCTCGCCTGGGCGTTGCGCGCGTATCGGGGAACCGATGCCCTGGTGCTGGCGATTCCGCGCGGCGGCGTGCCGGTCGGGCGTGTTGTGGCCGACGCACTGGGCGCTGACTTCGACCTGGTGATGGCGCGCAGGATCGTTCCTGGCGTAGCACTGGACGACTCTGGCGCGACATGGTGCACGGACGCAATGGACGCAAATGGCGGCGCCGACAGCCAGCGTGATGCCCAGTTCGACCAGCTTCGCAGGCAGCGCGCCGTGTATACGCCGGTCCGCAAGCTGGCGGATCCGGGCGGTCGCGTGGTGATCGTCGTGGATGACGGCCTGGTGAGCGGCGCAACGATGTATGCGGCCCTCGCCAGCCTGCGCAAGCGGCAACCTGCCCGGCTCATATGCGCACTCCCGATCGCCACCCCAGCCGGGCTGGACCGGGTCCGCGCCCTGGCCGACGAAGTCATCTGCCTGGATACTCCGGACCGCATCGAAAACCTCGCGCACTTCTATCATGAGTTCCAGCTGGTCAGCGACGACCGCGTGCGACAGTTGACAGGGATACCGCCAACGCAGCCCCGGACCCGTGCCCGGCCAGGTGCGGTGGCGGGCGTGCCGTCGTTGAGCAAGGCGATGCTGATTCCGTATCAGACCACTCGGCTGCGGGCCATGCTCGAAACGGCCCCGAACCCGGTCGGCGTCGCGGTGATGGTGTATGCCGGTGGCGCGCAACGCCGTGCAGCCCGCAGCAATTACCTGGCACGCAAGCTGCGCGCGAAAGGATTCGCCACCATGCTCGTAGACCTGCAGCCTGACAGCCGCGTCGACGACGCACCGGAATCGGAGGTCGATGAGCTGGTGGCAAGACTGGACCAGACCTTGAGCTTCCTGCGTACTGGGACCCCTTGCGCAAGCTTGCCTGTGGGCCTGCTAAGTACCGGCACCGCAGCGGCGGCAGCCTTGCGCTCAGCCGCGTGCGGCGCGACGCAACTCAGCGCCGTGGCCTGTGTTGCGGGGCGGCTGGATCTCGCGGGCAGCGCAACCCTGCGGCAGCTTGAAATCCCTGCCTTGCTGATATGTGCCAGCGGCAATCCGAAAGACATCCAGATCAACAATCTTGCATTCGAGCAGATGCATTGTCCGCGGCAACTGAGGCTCATCCCGACCAGCGGCCGCGGATTTGAAGACCGCAGGGCCCTGGAAGACATCGCGGCACTCACGATAGGCTGGTTCGAGCGACACCTTGCGAGCCCATCTTGTCCCCGCCTGGGTTACGGCGGATGACCATGCCTGGCGGCTACGCCGGGCTGCGCCTGATGCGTGAGGCTCAACCCCAAAGACCGGACAACAATCTTGGGACCAATAACGGGGAGCCCGGCCTTTGACATGGGGCGAAAGCCGGCGCGGATCTCGATACCGCAGCGCCCCTACTCCACGCGCGGCATCCGCTCCTGTATCGCCGCTGCAAGTTCCATCAGTGGCTTGGCCAGCGCCGCCTCGACAGCACCGGCATCCTGGTGCGTGGATACGCTGACGTTCAATACATGGACGGCATATTCGTCAAATCGCAATGGTGTTGCCATGGCCACAACCTGAGGCTGCCATGACGCGACGCAGTAGCCTTTCTCATGCACGGAAGACACCGCAGCATCGATTTCGCGTCGCAGCTCCCCCCAGCCGCGGCCGCGGTTCTTGTCGGCCATGGCCCTCATCATCGCGTTGAACGCCTCAGGTGCCAGCGTTGCGAGGTGCGCGCGGCCGAGAGAGGTCAGCGCCATCGGGATGCGCTGCCCGCTCACCACCGTGCGCAGTGACTGGCGCCGGTTGTAGCGGAACGACTCCAGGTAAATCATCTCATCTCCCTCCGCCACCGCCAGTCCGACATTGATCTTGTGCCGCATGGCAACCTCGGCCATCATCGGCGCCGCGACCCTGAGAACCTGCGAGCCGTCGCGCATGGCATGCGCCATGCTGAGGACCGGCACACCCAGCCGGTAGGCCCGGCACTGCGGGACATACTCGAGCATGCCGGTCTCAATCAGCGACTGCGTCAGGCGGCTGACGGTCGAGCGGGACAAGCCGGTGCGCTCGGCAATCTCGCTGTTGCCGAGCATGGACGCGCCGGCGCGGAAGGCGCGCAGTACGGCAATGCCACGTTCGAGCGAGCGGTTGGGCGTCGCCTTGCCTTGGCCTGGTTTGATCCGTTCGATGTTGACGGTGCTGTTTGGCATGACAGGGGATCACTGCGCACCAGTGACCGTTCTGGAAAGCGGCGTCCGGTGCATGCATTTGCTGAGGTTGCACCCGCCGCAGGCAATGCTACTCGATGCCGATCTCCTTGTCCTACACCGCTTGTGTTCGTCATGCCGGTGACCGCGTTGGCGCCGGAGCGCCGCTGCTCAGCCAAACAGGCTGACCACCGGCTCCGTCTCGACGTGCCAGATCTTCTGCGCCAGCCGGCGCGCGCCATCGGCGCCTATCACCGGCGCTGCCAGTTCGATCAGCTTGCCGCCGAGGTCAGCGTCGGACAGCGGGTCCTCCGGATCGCCCTTGCGATTTGGCTGCAAGTAGTCTGCCGTGGCCCCGTCCAGGGTTTCGATCTCAATCCTTGCCGCGCGCTTGCCAGGAAACCAGCCGTCGATTTCAGGATCGACCTCGACAGTCATGCAGTCCATCAGCCGGCGCGTCTCGCTGTCCCACAACCGTTCCGGCGTGTAGGCCGACAAGCGCACGCTGCCATGCACCAGGGCGGCGGCGACGATGAACTTGAGGCTGAACTTGGCTTCGTTCTCGCTCCTGGGGTCGAGATAGCAGGCGATATCCAGCGCCGGGCGATACGTGGCGACGCGGATGCGACGGATCTGGGCGGTGTCGATGCCCAGCTTCGCTTTCAGCGCCAGCGCGCCGTCGATTGCCGCAAAGGTATGGCCGCAGCCAATGTGGTTCTTGAAGGTCAGCCGGCAAATATGGAAGTCTTGCCCAAGCGTCGATGCCAGCCCGTTCCAGTCAGGGCCGTCCGACATCGCTCGCCCCATGCCGGTCTCACCGTCGAGCACATCGAGCGAACCGGTGATGCCGGCAATGGCGGCGCGGGCGGCCAGCAATCCGCCCTCCGCTGCGCGGCCTGCGTGCAGCGGCTTGGACATCGAGTCCATGCGGAACGCCTGCTGCAGTCCGGCGGCGAAGGTCGCCGCGGTCGCCAGCGCGTGGGCAAGCTGCTCCTCGCTCGCCCCATGGATAAACGCCGCGGCGGCCGCCGCGCCAAACGTGCCGACAGTCGCGGTGCTGTGCCAGAAGCGATAGTGCGCCCGGCCCAGCACGACGCCGATGCGCGTTGAAACCTCATAGCCGACGACGATGCCCTTGAGCAGCGTCTCGCCGCTGGCGCCCGCGTCCTGTGCCGCAGCAATGGCGGCGGCGATGGTGGCGGCGCCGGGGTGGTACATGGCATCACGGAAACTGTCATCGATCTCGGCAGCGTGGGCGGCAGCGCCATTGAGCAGCGCCGCGGCGCGCGCCGTGGCGCGTTGCCCCATTGGCAGGGTGGCGTTGCCGCGGCCAAGCTCCTCTTCCAGCACGCGCTGCAGGCGCTGGACCGCATCGGTGCCGATGCCCGGGAACAGCGCCGCATGCCAGTCGACCAGCGCGCGCTTCGCATGATGCATCACCTCGGCTGGCAGCGGTCCTGCCTTGATGATGCTGAAGAACGGCCCAAAGGCCTCGGTTGCGTTCAAGATAGGTTCTCCTCAGCCGGCCTGCGCCGGCGTGTCGGGGAGCTGCTGCAGCCATGCCTGCAGCAGCCGGTTGACTTGTTGGTGGGCCTCATACTGGACCCAATGGCCGGCGCCCGGCACCACGCTGACACTGACTTCGGGCGCGTCGGCTGATGCATGCCGCGAGTCGCGGGCGATCCCGGCAATCGATTCGGGCGACATGGTCACGTCCGCTTCGCCCCAGATCATCAATACCGGGCCGGGAAAGCGCGCCAGCGCCTGCTGCAATCCGCCTGCGCGCGAGATCGATTTGCTATGGAAGCGGGTCGCACGACAGGCACGCGTGTGGATGGCCACGGCTTCGCTGTCGATGGCGGCCGGATCGGCGATCATGAATGCCGCCAGATTGTCGCGCATCGCCGCGGCAAGCGCGTGCGGATCGTGGCAGCGGCGCCAGTCGACCAGCGCCCGCGTCATGCGGCGCGGACCGCCATGGCCGGCCGGCCCGAGCAACGCCAGGCGACCGACATCGATATCGCCAAGGCCCGCATGGGTCGCAAGGTGCACCGCCACCAGCGCGCCGAAGGAAAAGCCCACCAGGTCGACACGGCCAGGTGATAGCTGGGCCAGCGAGCGGGCCAGGATCTCGACGACTCCAGGCAGATCGGCGCGCGGCGCCGCACCGGAATCGCCAAAGCCCGGCATGTCTGGCACCAGCAGCCGGCGGTTCCGGGACAACGGCCCGATATTGCGCGTCCAGTGCTGCCAGCTGCCATGGCCGCCATGCAACAGCACGCTCGCCGGGCCGTCGCCAAAGCTTCGCCAGATGATCTCGCACCCATCGACCGAAGTCACCAACACACCGTCGCGCACGTTGCACATGCCAGGGTCTCGTCAGGGCTTGTCGTTGCCGGCCAGCACCGCCACGCCATCGGCGGCCATCACACCCTGCCCTTCGGGCAGCACGAACACGGGATTCATCTCCGCCTCGACCAGCCGGTCGCCAAGCGTGGCGACCATGCGCGAGAAGGCGACGATCGCGTCGGCCAGGGCTTCCACATCCGCCTTCGGCCGGCCCCGGAAGCCCTGCAGCAGCGGGGCCGTCTTCAGGCGCCCGATCATCGCCAGCGCGGCGTCGCGGCTCAATCCGCGCTCGCCAGGCAGCAGCCGCAGCGTGGTATCGCCGAACAGCTCCGCGGTCACGCCGCCCATGCCGAGCAGGATCGCGGTGCCCAGCGCGTCGCGGTGCATACCGAGGATCACTTCGACGCCGGCCTTGACCATTTCCTGCACCAGGAAGCGTTGGGGCGCGATACCCGTGGCCGACTGCACGTCGCTTGCCATTCTTGCCAGCCGGCTTCCCACCTCCGCAGGCGGGACATTGACGGCCACGCCGCCGACATCGCTCTTGTGGGTGATCTCGGCCGACAGGATCTTCAGCACGACATTGCCGCTGAAGGCTTGCGCCGCCGCCATCGCCTCGGCGCCATCGGCAACCACAACCTCCTTCGCAACCGGTACGCCGAAACCGGCGAACAAGGTCTTGGCCGCGGCTTCGTCGAGCGAGCCGGTGCCATAGGAGGTGAGATCGGGCAACGGCAGCGTGGGAGTGCCCGCTTCGTCGACCGCGCCGAGCTTGCCGGCACGCAGCATCGCGTCGATCGCCACCGTGCAAGCCTCCGGCGCGGAAAACGCCGGCACGCCACGGCGATTGAGCAGCGATGCGACTTCCGGCGCATGCGGGCTCACGTACGCAATCACCGGTTTGTCGCTATGGGGCAGGCAGTCGCGAATGGCATTGGCCATCAGGTCTGGCATGGCCAGGCTGGACGAGCCCACGATGACTGCGACCGCGTCGTAGCTCGGGCTGTCGAGCAGGATGCGGATCGCTGCGCGGAGCAGGTCGGGCTGCAGCCCGGCCAGGGTTACGTCGATCGGGTTGCGGTCGAGCGCCGCGTGGTCGCCCTTCTGCAGCGCGCGCAGCTTCGCCGCGGTCGCTTCGTCAGGGGCCGGGGTCTCGAAGCCGGCCACGCCCAGGCTGTCGGAGACCAGCGTGCCGGCGCCGCCGGTCGAGGTCAGGATCGCAACGCGATTGCCAGTCAGTTTGCGCCCGGTAGCCAGGGCGGCGGGCATGTCGAGCAGGTCCGAGAAGGTCTGCGCGCGAATCACGCCGACCTGCTCAAAGAGCGCGTCATACATGCGATCCGTACCGGCCAACGCGCCGGTATGTGACACCGCGGCGCGCGCACCACTCTCGGAGCGGCCGATCTTGAACGCCACCACCGGCTTGCCGGCGCGCGCCGCCTTCAGCGCCGCGCGGCGGAACGTCTCCGGGTTGCGCACGCTCTCGACATACAGCGCGATCACGCGGGTGGCCTCGTCATCGGCCAGATAATCGATAAAGTCGGCCAGATCCAGGTCGACTTCATTGCTGGTCGAAACCAGCTTGGACAGGCCGATGCCGCGTGCCGCGGCGCGCGACAGCAAGGCACCGAGGATGCCGCCGCTTTGCGACACCACGCCAATGCTGCCGGTCGGGAACTGGTCCATCTCCAGCGCGCCGCTGGCCGACAGCGGGATGTTGTCGGTCAGGTTGACCAGGCCGATGGTATTGGGCCCCAGCAGGCGCATGCTGCCGGCCGCCTCGATCAGCTCAGCCTGGCGCCGCGCGCCCTCGGCGCCGGTCTCGGTATAGCCGCTCGCCAGCACGATGGCCGCGCCGGCGCCGCGCGCCGCCAGGTCGCGCACGGCCAGGTGCGCACGCTCGGCGCCCAGCAGCACGATGCCGACGTCCGGCACTTCGGGCAGCGAGGCAATGTCCGGAAAGCAAGGCAGCCCGTCGATCGACTCGACCTTGGGGTTGACCGGGTAGATCGCCCCGCTGAACCCATGCTTGCGCAGGTAGGAAACCGGGCGGCCTGCAGTCTTTGCGGGGTCGGCGGATGCGCCAATCACGGCAACGCTGCGCGGCGTGACAAGTCTTTGGATGGCATTCATGTGGTCAGGCGTTGCTGGCGGTCTTGTTCAGGAAAGCCAGCACGGAGTCGCGATGCTCGGTGCTGGTGTAGCAGATGCCCTGCGCCTGGCTGCCCTGGGCGAAGACCTGGTCGGCGGGCAGTTCGAAGGACTGGTTCATGATGCTCTTGCCCAGCGCGATCGCGGTAGCCGAGCCCTGGCTCAGTTGCGCCGCCCAGCTCAGCGCATCGTCGATCAGCGCTTCGGGCTTGCTCAGGCGGTCCGCGATGCCGAGGGCCGCGGCCTCCTGCGCCTCGACCTTGCGGCCCGTGAAGACCAGTTCCTTCGCTGCCGACAGCCCTACGCGGCGCGGCAGGAAATACATGCCGCCACCGTCCGGGATCAGGCCCCGGTTGATATAGGACCAGGAGAACGACGCCGCTTCGGACGCCAGCACGAAATCGCAGCACAGCGCGGTATCGGCACCCAGCCCGGCCGCGGCACCGTTGACCGCGGCGATGGTGGGCTTGGGCATGGTGTGGAGCAGCTTCACGGTGTAGTGGACCCGCTGCTGGCGGCTCCAGCCATTGAAGCCCACCTCGCCGATGGGCGCCTCCATGCGGCGCTGCATGCCGGCCACGTCGCCGCCGGCGCAGAAGCCCTTGCCGTTCCCGGTGAGCACCAGGGCACGAATGGCCTTGTCCGCCGCCACGCGCTCCAGCGCGTCGATGAATTCCGAGCGCATGTCGTCGCTCATGGCATTGCGCTTGTCGGGGCGGTTAAAGGTGAGCAGCGCGATGCCCGATTCGATCTTCAGTTCAATCAGGGAATAGTTGTCCATGGTCCTGTCCGGTGCTATGTGTGCGATCTGTTTTTTTACGAGTGCCGCGCTCAGTCGGCCGTGATATTGGCGTCCTTGATGACCTTGCTCCAGCGCTGGCTCTCGGCCTTGACGTAGCGGCCGAACTCATCTGGTGTGCCGCCACTGATGGCAAGCCCCTCCTGTTCGGCGCGCTTGCGGAACGCGTCGGTGTGCACGGCCTTCTTCGCCGCGGCGTTCAGCCGCGTGATCACCGCCGGCGGCGTGCCGGCCGGTACGAACAGGCCATACCAGCTATCCGCCACATAATTGGGCACGCCGCTTTCCGCGATCGTTGGCACCTTGCTCAGCGCCGGCGCCTGCGAGCGCTGTGCGGTCGTGACCGCCACCGCCCGAAGCTTGCCGCTCTCCAGGTGCGGCGCGACTGCGGCTGCCGTGGCGAACATCACATCGACCTGCCCGCCGAGCAGGTCCGTGATCGCCGGGCCGGCGCCGCGATAAGGAATGTGGTTCAAGTCGACCCTGGCCATGTTCTTGAACAGCTCGCCGGCCAGGTGCGCCGAAGTGCCCGCGCCTTGCGAGGCGTAGTTGAGCTTGCCCGGCTTGGCCTTGGCGGCCGCGATCAGGTCCTGCACGGTCTTGATGGGGCTGTCCGGCTTCACCACCAGCACGTTGGGCGAGCGGCCCACCAGCATGACCGGCGCGAACGCCTTCTCCGTATCGAACGGCAGTTTCTTGTGCAGGCTCGGGTTGACCGCGTGGGCCAGCGTCGCCATCACCAGCGTGTAGCCGTCTGGCGCGCTCTTGGCCACCGCATCGGTGCCGATAATGGTGCTGCCGCCCGGCTTGTTATCGACGATGACGGGCTGGCCAAGGTCCTCGCCCATGGTAATGCCCATGGCACGCGCCACCAGGTCCGTGCCGCCGCCGGGGGCGAACGGCACCACCATGCGGATCGGCTTGTCGGGAAAGGCTGCGAGCGCCGGCAAAGGCGCTGTCGCCGCCATGAGGAACGGAATGGCTGCCTTGGCAAGCCGGCGGAACAATCCGGTGCAGAACCGATGCATGCTTTGTCTCCTGGAACGAGTCGGAACGCCGCGGCCATCACACTGCGTGCACCGGGCGCGTTTCTTTGTTGGAGACAGCTTAGGCCCAGGCGGGCGATTCCACACCCCCACAATTCCACTGTATGGAATTCATAGGGCGCCATCCCGCGCGGCAAAAAAGGAGGCCCTGCAGAGCCCACAAACTCTGCAGGGCCAACCGTATCCCCAAACCAGTCCCAGACCGCCAGCCCCCGGGGAAATCAGGACTGCAAACCGACGACGGACCTGGGTCCGGCGAGCACATTACTCAGGCCTGAGGCGCTTCAGTGGGTGCTTGCCGTCAGCCGCCGGCCGCGCCTTGCGTATTGACATAAAGCGTATAGATCGACGTACAGGACGCCATGAACAGCCGATTGCGATGGCGCCCCCCGAAACACAGGTTGGCACAGCGCTCTGGCAGGCTGATATGGCCGATGGGTTCGCCGTCCGGGGCAAAGATGCGCACGCCGTCGAGTTCGGGCGTGCCCATGCCCCAGCCGCACCACAGGTTGCCATCAATATCGACACGGAAGCCATCCGGGGTGCCGGGCCCGGCGTCAACCAGTACTCGGCTGTTGCCCAGCGCCTCGCCGCCTTCACTGACCTGAAAAGCGCGGATGCGGCGAGGCCGGGTGCGCGACTCGATCACATACAGCAATTCCTCGTCAGGCGAGAATGCCAGGCCATTGGGCCCGCTGACGTCATCGGCGACGATGTCAAGGCGGCCGCTGGCCGGATCGATGCGGTAAATGCGCTCCGGCAGTTCCGAAGTTGCCTTCTCGCCCTGGTAGTAGCCGGCGATACCGAACGGCGGATCGGTGAACCAGATCGAGTCGTCCGATTTCACCACCACGTCATTGGGCGAATTCAGCGGCTTGCCGTCATAGCGGTCCGCCAGCACGGTGATGCTGCCGTCATACTCGGTGCGCGTGACACGCCGGCCGACATGTTCACAGGTCACCAGCCTTCCCTGGCGGTCGCGGGTATTGCCATTGGCATGGTTTGACGGGCTACGGAACATGCTGGTGTTACCGGTCTCCTCATCCCAGCGCAGGATCCGGTCGTTCGGGACGTCGCTCCACAGCAGGTAGCGGCCATCACCGAACCAGACCGGGCCTTCGCTCCAGCGGCAGCCGGTGGCAATGCGGTCGATCGCGGCAAGGGGCAGGTGGTATTTCTCGAAGCGCGGGCTCAGTGCCTGGACGCGCGCATCCGGATAGCGCACCGGCTCGGCCGGCGCAAGGAAAGTGTGCATGGTCATGGTTCAGCCCAGAGGATCCGAAAAGAGGGTTAACCGTGGCGACGGGACGGGGTAACCGACAACACGGCACGCAGCAATGAGTCTTTGCCAGCCGCAGCTTGCAGCCAGCCCAGCGGCGAACGGTCGTCCGGCACCGGATGCTGATCAGTCGCAGCGTACGCTCATGCCACCGTCGACCACGATCTCCGTGCCGGTGACGAAGCGCGCCTCGTCGGATGCCAGGAACAGCGCCGCATTGGCGGTATCGCGGCCATCGCCCATGAACCCGAGCGGAATACGTGCCTGGCGCTGGGCCAGCAGTGAGTCGACATCACCGCCCGCACGTTGCCCGGCAAGGCGCGCCTCCACCATGGGCGTATGCATCTGGCCGGGGATCACCGTGTTGACGCGAATGTTCTTCCTGGCGTACTCGACCGCGACCACGCGCGAGAGTTGAATGATTGCCGCCTTGGCCGAGGCGTAGCCGACCTGGGCCGAACCGGTCCAGCGCATGCCCGAAGTCGACGCGGTATTGACGATGGCGCCGCCGCCCTGCCGCTCCATGTGCGGCAGCACGTGCTTGCAGGTCAGGAAGACACTCTTCAGGTTGAAGTTGAGCTGGCGGTCCCAGTCTTCTTCGCTAAGCTGCACCGGGCCACCCCTGGCCGAGCCGCCGACGTTGTTGACCAGCACATCCACGCGCCCGAAGCGCGCCACGCAGGCATCGACCATGGCCTTGACCGCGGCGGTGTCGGTCACGTCGCACAGGTGCGAGTCAAACTCTGCACCCGCGGCGTCCAGCCGCTCCAGCGTTTCACGCATCGCGTCAGCGCTTTTGTCGACGGCAAAGATCTTTGCGCCTTCCTGTGCAAAGCGCACCGCAACGGCGCGGCCATTGCCCCAACCGGGGCCGACGCAACCCGCGCCGGTAACGATGACAACCTTTCCTTCGAGACGGCCTGACATACGGAGTCCTTTTGTGTTTCGGGGTAACGGTTTGAACGGAATTCAGGCGCGCACCAGCTCCGGCGCGCTGCCGGCCGGGGGCATGACACCAAAAGCGTTGATCGTCATCGAGATCAGCGTGTAGTAGCCCGCCAGGCCAACGAGGTCCACCACCTGGTCCTTGCCCAGCACCGCCATCGCGCGCTGGTAAAGTTGGTCCGGCACATTGCGCGTGGCGTGCAGCACAGTCAGGAACTCATGGATCACGCGCTCATCCTCCTTGACGAAGGCCGGCTCACGGCCGGTGCGGATCGCCTCGACCACGTCTTCGGCCACGCCTGCCTTCAGCGCGATGGGCTTGTGTGCCCACCATTCGAATTCGGACATCCAGATGCGGGCCATCACCAGGATGGCCAGCTCCGACAGCCGCGGCGGCAACGACGAGTCATAGCGGCAGTACTGGCCCAGCGCCTGCGCGCGGTTGGCCAGGCCCGGGCGGTGCAGCCACATCGCAAGCGGCCCGCGAACCTGCCCGCGCGGACCGGCGGCAATGGCCGCGTGGACTTCCTGCTGCTCGGGCGTCAGTTCTTCGGGTTTCAGTGGCTTGAGGCGTTCCATTCGCTTGCGCTCCGTGTCGATGGTCGGAAGCGGAACGCAGGCCAGGGCACCGATGGGGCGCGATGCGACTGGGTCGGCCGGGCTGTCTCCGCTTCATTGTTGGTTTGATGAAAGCTATTCTGGTCGCCGGCATTCCGGCTTCAGGCGACGGATTCGGCGGCGGCGAGGATGTGGCGCACCGGCGTCGTCGCCAGCTTGCCAAATGCGTCGATCAGCACCTCAACCTGCGCGGGCGCAAGCACGTCCGCCGTCAAGGCGCGGAACTTGTCCCGGATGGCTGCCATGCGCGCCGGATTCTCCGCGGAACCCGACGGGTTGGCCTGGTACGCACGCAGCGGCTCACCGTTCTTCGACATCAGCTCCACCCAGCCACAGAAGCTGGCCGGATACAGCGCGTCGAGTTCGGGGTCGCGTACGATCTCGATCGCGTTGGCCAGCGCGATGATCTTCGGATCCGCCAGGCGGGCCTGCCCGAACTGCGCCGGCAGCACCTCGCCATCCAGCAGCGCCACCGCCAGCGCGTAACGGGCGCTCATCTGCGCGTTCAGCACACTGCCCGGCGCATAGCGGTAGCCGCATTGCACATCGACAACGGCCGGCATGCCGACGCGAATCGGCCCCTGCCCCGCCCAGTCGGCACGCAGCCGCAGCGCACCATCGACATGCGCATGGGCACTGCCGCAGCAAGCATAGGGCTTGAAGTTGGTCCGGGGCATGTGCCAGTCGCTGCCCAGCCCTGCCAGCAGCCTTTCCGGTTTGGGCGACTCCGAGAACGCCTTGAGCCAGCCGCCGTCCCCGGTCTCGAACAACTGCGTCGGGCCGGTCAGGCCGCGCGCCGCCAGTTCGGCAGCCATCACGCCGGCCTGAGCGCCGCGCCCCGGATGGAAGCGCTTCGAATCCGCGCCGTCGCAAGCGAACGCAAACAGTCCGCCCGACTGGGTGCCGGCAAGACCCAGCGCCCACGCCGTGCGCTCGGCGTCGAGCCCCAGCATCACCGCCGATGCCGCGGCTCCGCCCAGTGGCGCGCACACGGCGGTCATATGCCATCCCTTCATCCTGGCCAGCGCCGGCTGCAGCGCCAGTGAGCAGCGGATCATGGTTTCGTAGCCGACGGCAATAGCGGTTTCGACCCGCTCGGGCGGCACCTCGAGCGTCTCCGCCAACGCGAAGACCGCCGGCAATACGACCGCGCCCAAGTGGACCTTTGCATTATGGAAGTCGTCCAGCTCGTACGCGTGTGCAGCGGCGCCATTGACCAGCGCGGCATCGGCGGCGCGGTACGTCCTGCCCCGCCGGCCCCATGCGCGTGCCCCGCCATCGCACGGAGCGAGGTAACCATCGTCGGCCCAGCCACGGATAGCCTGCGACCAGGGCTCGTCATGCCCGGTCAGGCCGGCGCCGAACGTATCCAGCGAGAGTCCGGCGACCGCCTGCCGCACCGCGTCCGACAGGTCGGCGTTGCGGATGCCGGCGATCCATCCGGCGAGCTCCCGGGTGATGGCCATCGGTTGCGTTTGTTGATGCATGCTTGCTTGTCCTTGTCCCTGCCCTTCGCTCAATCGATACGGATGCTGGCTGCCTTGACGATGCCCGCGACCTTGTCGATCTCATCCTTGATCACCACCTTGAACTGTTCAGGCGTGGACTGCACGGTTTCAAAGGCCAGTTCGTCGAAGCGCGTCTTAAGACTGGCTTCGCGCACGGCCTTGTTGACCTCCTGCGAGAGCTTGCGGGTGATCTCCGCAGGCAGGTTGGCGGGACCCCAGAGCCCGTACCACGACAGCAACTCGAACCCGGGCAGGCCACTCTCGGCAACGGTCGGCACGCCGGGAAGCTGCGGAATACGCTTGCTGCTGGTGACCGCCAGCACCTTCAGCCGCCCCGCCTTGACGAACGGATATGCGCCTGGCATCGGCGACACCGCCGCCGACACGTGACCGCCCATCACGTCGTTCAACTGCGGCACGGCGCCCTTGTAGGACACGATATCCATCTCCAGCTTGAAGGCGTGGCGGATCATCTCCTCGGCCAGGTGGCTGGTGGTGCCTAGCCCGGAGGTGGCCCAGGTGTAGGTCCGCGGCTTGGCTTTCGCCAGCTTGACCAGGTCGCGCAGCGAGCTGGTGGGGAGGCTGGTGTTGGCGACGACGATCAGCGGCACATGCCCCACCTGTGCGATCGGGGTGAAATCCCTGATCGCGTCGTAAGGGGCGTTCTTCGCGACCAGCGGCAGGTAGACCTGGCTGGAGGCATTGAAGAGCAGCGTATAGCCGTCAGCCGATGCCTTCGCCACCGCTTCGGACCCGATCATGCCCGACGCGCCCGGTCGGTTCTCGATAACGATCGCTTGCCCAAGCTGACGCTGCAGCTGTGCAGCCACCAGGCGCCCGACTGTATCGATCGAGCCGCCCGGGGTGTAAGGGATGATCATCTTGATCGGGCGATTGGGATACGCCTCGCTCGCGAACGCCGCCGGCTGCGATCCGACCATCATGGCCATCATCGCGATCGCGCCGATCCCACCCAGCGCCGCACGCCGCCCTGTTCTGCCTGTCTTGTTCATGGCTGTCTCCTTGGTTTTTGCGCGGTCTCCAAAGGCTTCCGGATCCTTTCGTCCGCATGCCGCCGCGCTATGCAGGCCACTGTAGGGACGGGCCGGCAGACCGTCCAATACTGTTTCGCACCATGAGTTATAGGGCTGGCATATGACACGGCAGCGCGCTACCCCGGGTTGGTTGCGGCTATCCTAGTACCTTGTCCCGCAAGGAAATCAGCACCATGGAACTCCGGCAACTGCTCTATTTCGTGACCGTCGCGGATGAGTTGAACTTCAGCAAGGCGGCGGTGCGGCTGCACATGTCGCAGCCACCGCTCTCCCAGCAAATCAAGGCACTGGAAGACGAGATGGGCGTGGAGCTGTTGGTGCGCAATCGCCGGGAAGTGCGCCTGACCGACGCGGGCCGTGCCTTCCAGGCAGACTGCCGCGCCGTGCTCGAACAGGTGCGCGTAGCCGTGACCACCGCGCGGCGCACGGCGGCCGGCGACATCGGCACACTGCAGATCGGCATGGTGACGTCAGGCATCTTCCATGTGCTGCCTACCATCCTGACGCGCATGGCAGAGCGTTTTCCCGGACTGCATATCGCCGTGACCGACATGGGCTCGGCCGACCAGGCGCATGCCGTGATGCAGGGCAAGCTCGATATCGGCATCGTGCATTCGATCCCGACGCGCAGCGGCCTCGGCAAGACGCCGATCTTCACCGAGTATTTCACTATCGTCGTGCCCGAGGGCCACGAACTCGCCGCAAGGCCGGCGCTGGCGCTCCGCGACCTCGAGGGCGTGCCGCTGGTGGCATTCTCGCGTGAGCACGCGCCGGCGCTGTTCGACGGCATGATCGCCTCATGCCTGCATGCCGGCTTCAGTCCCGTCATTGCGCATACGGCGCGCAATCCGCTGACCACTTTCCAGATGGTAAAGCTCGGCCTGGGCGTGGCGCTGGTGCCGCGTTCCTACGCCCGCGCCGGGCTGCCAGGCGTGGTGTTCCGCGAGATCGGCCAGACCGCTGGCCACATCCAGCTCTATGCAATCTGGCGTGAGCAGGCGCCCAGCGATCTGGTCATGCGGGTCGTGAGCGAAGTGATGAGCGAACCGATCGGCTACTAAGCCGCATCTCGGCACCGTCATACCGCCTTCAAGCCACCGTGCTTCGCGCCGGAGACAGCGCAGCCACATAGTCGATGATCGCCGCCACAACCTCGTCCAGCCGCTCCGGCAGCAAGGCATGCGCGGCATCGCGGATGGTGAGGTTGGTCACGCGCTCACCCAGGTAGTCACGCAGCACATTGGCATAGCGCTGCGGTGCAATCACATCGTACTCAGCCTGCACATTCAGGATCGGCACGTTGCCGCCAGCGAAGAAGTCATCGACCGGTGTGCGCTTCTGAGCCAGCGTCTGCATCGTCATCAGCTCCGTGTTCCAGCCTTGCAGCCACGGTGCAGGATCATTGCACGGCGCGAAGAATACGGCGCGCAGGCTTTCCAGGCGCACCGCGTCCGGCAGGCTGGTATCGCCGCAGCGCTCGATCTGGGCGCGTACCTCCGGCGGAATCGGCACGGCATCGACGTCCTTCGGCACCTTGCCCGCCGAGCCGGCCAGCAGGACCAGCGCGCGCACCAGGTCGGGCCGGTCGCTGGCCACGGTGCGGGCGATCCAGTTGCCATGGGCATGCCCGACGATCACGACCGGCGCCTGGCCGGCATGCTCGATCACGGCCGCGATATCGCCTGCCCAGTCGTGCAACGTCTTGTCGGCAAGCGGGCCGACGCTGCGGCCATTGCCGCGCGGCTCCGGGCAGAGCACGCGATAACCGGCAGCCGCAAGCGGCTCGGCCAGTTCCAGCATGTCAGTTGCGCCGCGGCCGAGCGATGGCAGCAAGACGATGGCCGGGCCGGCACCCAGCTCGTAGACCTCGATGGAGATCGCCGCCGAGCGCGTTACTTCATAGCGCCGGACTGCGCTCTGCTTGTCCCCGGCGTGCGATGTTGCCTGCGCTTGCTGCTCGGTGTTGCCTGGCATGGCCTGGTCTCCTCAGTGTGCTGGTCAGGACAACGGCGTCCTGCACCTTGTGCGCACCACTGTACCGAGGCCATTATTTAAATTCCAATATGGAATCTGACTGAGAGTTATAGGGCTGGCGTGCAACAAGCAAGCCCTGGAGAACGCGCAGAAGGCAAACGGATTGAAGAGCAAATGAGAAGTGTCGGGGGAAGACTCCTGGTAGCCCGTGGCAGCCACTTCCCGCGGCGAAGGCCACTCCAACCTCGCCAACTGGCACCGGGCACGCCATTGCAGCGTGCCCGGCTTGCAGACGCTTACTCGACCGCGATGCCTTTCTCGCGGATCACCTTGCCCCACTTGGAATAGTCCTGCTGGATGCGCTGGCCCATCTGCGCCGGCGCCTGGTAGTTGGCAATGGCGCCGGCCTTCAGCAACTTGTCCTGTACATCCTTGTCGGCCAGGATCTTGCCGACCTCGCCCGACACGCGGTCCACCACCTCCATGGGCGTTCCCGGCGGCGCCAGCAGGCCGCCCCAGGAAACGGCGTCGTAGCCCTTGAAGCCTTGCTCGGCAATGGTCTTGACGTCCGGCAGCATGCTCACGCGCTGCGGCGAGCCGACCGCGATGGCGCGCAGCTTGCCCGCCTGGATGTGCGGCAGCGCGGCGACGAGATCGGCGTACATGATCGGGACCTGGCCACCGAGGGTGTCGCTGATGGCGGGCACGCCGCCCTTGTAGGGCACGTGCTGCATCTCGAAGCCGCCCATCTGCTTGAGCAGTTCCATGCTCAGGTGGCCGAAGCTGCCCGCGCCGGAGCTGGTGTAATTGAGCTTGCCCGGCTGTGCCTTGGCCTGTGCGATCAGCTTGGGCAGGTCGGTCACGTTGGGCAGCAGCGTCGGGTTGACCACCACCACGATCGGCAGGTCATAGACGGTGGCCACGGGCGTGAAGTCCTTGGTCGTGTCGTAGCCCGCTTTCTTGTACAGGTGCGGCGCCAGCAGCGTGGGCGTGGCCAGCATCATCAGCGTGTAGCCGTCAGGCGCGCTCTTGGCTACCTGCGCGGCAGCGATGGAACCCGATGCACCGGCGCGGTTCTCGACCACGACGGGCTGCTTCAGGCGCTCGGCCAGCTTCTGGCCGACGATGCGCGACGCAGTATCCGTGGGCCCGCCCGGCGGGAACGGCACGACAAGCTTGATCGGCTTGCTGGGCCAGGATTGCGCGAAAGCGCTGCCGGCGAGCAGCGGCACTGCGGCCAGGGCCAGAATGGCACGACGCCGGGAGTGGACCATACGGGTGAAATTTCGAGTGCGCACGATGTTGTTCCAGTTTGAATCAGTGCAAGGGAACCCAAGCCCCCCTTGCCGGGCAGGGCTGCGCGGACGCCCATGAGCGTCCGCGCGGCGCGAATACTCAGGCTTGCTGAGGTGCCTCGGGCAGCGTCAGCACGCCGCGGGCCTGCAGGTCCTGCAACTGCTCATCGCTCATCTGCAGCAGGTTCTGCAGTACCGCCCGCGTGCCCTCGCCCAGCGTGGGCGGCGCGTTGCGGATCGGCAGGCGCTGGCCATCCAGACGATATGGGGGCGCGAACACGTGCGTGCTGCCTGCCACGGGATGGGGCATCTCGCGCAGCAGACCGCCCTCGCGGGTCCGTTCGCTGGTCAAAGCCTCGTGCAGTCCCGCCACCTTGCCGCAGGGAATGCCGCAGGCGGTCATGCGCTCGAGCAGCAGGTCGCGCGCAAAGCTGCGGATCAGGCCCGTGATCAGCGGGGTCAGCGTCTCGCGGTTTCTGGCGCGCTCCACATTGGTGGCATAGCGCGGGTCCTCGACGATGTCCGGACGCTCGATGACCTGGCGGCAGAACTTGTCGAACTGGCTGTTGTTGCCCACCGCGATGATCAGCGGGCCATCGGCGGACTCGAACATGCCATAGGGCACGATGGACGGATGGGCATTGCCATAGCGGGCGGGGTCGCGCCCGAGCAGCATGGCGTCCAGGCCGTAGTAGCCGGTGACCATCAGCCCGCAGTCGTACAGCGCCATCTCGATCAGCTGGCCCTTGCCCTTGCGCTCGCGGCGGAACAAGGCAGCCAGCACCGCCTGCGCGGCATACATGCCGGTCATCAGGTCCACCACGGCTACGCCGAACTTCAGCGGCGGCGTGTCGGCTTCGCCGTTGAGCGCCATGAGGCCGGCCTCACCCTGGATCACCAGGTCGTAGCCGGGACGCTTGGCCTCGGGGCCGCTGGTGTTGTAGCCGGAAACCGCGCAGTAGATCAGCTCGGGCTTGATCGCCTTGAGCTGTTCGTAGCCAAGGCCCAGCTTCTCGGCCCCGCCGGTCTTGAAATTGTGGATGACCACGTCGAACTGCGGCAGCAGGTCGTAGACAATCTGCACGCCTTCCTTGCTCTGCAGATCCAGCGTGATGGACCGCTTGTTGCGGTTCATGCTGTTGTAGTAGGTGGTCTCGGTCTTGCCGATGCGCATGCCCCAGTCGCGCGTGTCGTCGCCGCGGCCGGGGTGCTCCACCTTGACCACCTCCGCGCCGAAATCGGCCAGTACCTGGCCACACAGCGGCCCCGCAAACACGCGCGACAAGTCGAGTACGCGCACGCCCTCAAGCGGGAAATCGATGCCTTGGGATTGATCAGGCGTCTGCATTGTTGGTCTCCATGGGCTGTTTCGAGGCACGAGCCGTCTGTGAGTAATCGTAGCTTATGTCGGGCTGGCGTCACGCGATGCCGGCAGGGCTGCCACATAGCGCAGCACGCTGGATGGCGCGTGCCGGAATCCCGAACGTCGGTACCGGCGATGAAGACTCAGCGCATCGCCGACGACGGTGCGACAGAAGGAAGCAGAAGCTCTTCCTCGGGCGTGAAAGGTCCCCATCGCGGTCAGCCTAGCATTCTTGCTTGGATAAATACGCTATACAATCCCTCTTCACATTGACAAAATGTTCAATAAAATTTGACAGTTGATCCTGGGGGCGGGCGAAGCGCGGTGCGCGCCCAGGCATTTGACCCATAACATCGATATTAGACGCGCGCGTCACCTTGCCCTCTTCCGGGATCCGGGCGCCTCGTCACACACCGACAATCATTCGAGGAGATTCCGTTGAAGCCGTCGAGCAAACACATTGTTGCGCTGCTGCTGGCCGTCGCCAGCACCGCCCGCGCCGCCTATCCGGACCGCCCTATCAAGCTGATCGTGCCGTTCCCGCCCGGACAGGCCACTGACATCTTCGCGCGCGCCCTGGCCGAGAGGCTGGGCAAGCAGCTAGGCCAGTCAATCGTGGTGGAAAACCGCGCCGGCGCCGGCGGCAACATCGGCATGGAAGTGGCCGCGAAAGCCCCGGCAGACGGCTACACGCTCGTCATGGGCGGCAGCGCGATGGCCATCAACCAGACGCTGTACAAGAAGACCAATTACGATCCGCGTCAGGACTTCGCGCCGATCTCGGGTGTGTTCTCGGTGCCGCTGGTGTTCCTGGCTACGCCACAATCGGGCTTCACGTCATTGCGCGACCTGATCGCCAAGGCCAAGGCCGCACCGGGCAAGTACAGCTATGCCAGCGCTGGCATCGGCGGCACGCAGCACCTGTCTGCCGAGATGCTCAAAGCGCAGACCGGCGTGTTTATCGTGCATATTCCCTACAAGGGCAGCGGCCCCGCGCAGGCGGATTTCCTGGGCAACCAGATTCCGCTGATGGTCGATTCCGTGACCGCCGCCCTGCCGCTGATCCAGACCAGCAAGGCCGTGCCGCTTGCTGTAACAACGTCAAAGCGCGTGCCGCAGTTGCGGTCGGTGCCAACCGTGCGTGAGGAAGGCGTACCGGGTTTCGAAGCGCTTGGATGGGCGGTGATGATGGCGCCCGCGGGCACGCCGCCGGCAATCGTCAATCAGCTCAATGCGGAGACGGTGAAGGCACTGCAATCGCCCGAACTGCACAAGTTCATTACGGATCGCGGGTCGGAGCCGATGCCGATGACTCCGGTTGAGACGGGGAAGTTTGTGGATAGCGAGATTCGGAAGTGGGCGACAGTCGTGAAACGGTCGGGCGCAACGGCGGATTGAGGGGGCGAAGTGGTCGCCCATGCGCCATTCCTGGCGTCGCAGCCGGATGCCAGCCCAGCCGGTCGCCGCTTACAGCGGCCCGGGCAGCGTCTTCAGGCCGACCCAGAGCACCACGATGACAACATTGACCGGCACGCAGAGCGCTCCGGGCACGTAGAAGAGTGCTGACAGCGCAGGCGCGGACAGCACCAACTCCACCACGCTACCCAGCCCATAGCAGCAGACACCGCACCAGAGCCAGCGCCGCATGTAGGTTAGCAGCCAATGCGCGCGCGCCTTGTTGAAATGCCAGGCGAGGGCTCGTTCAGCGCGGTTGCCTTTGCTGGCGTCCCGGTACAGCCAGCCGAAGAAGAAGTAGCGGTACAGCAGGGCGCGAAATGTCAGCTCTTGCGTCATCACTCATCTGGCCTCTGCCAGCCCATGGAGTGCAAAGATCTTCAAGCCCTCGCCGCATGCAGGAATGCCAGCGGCACAGGCCAATTGCCGTTCTGTTCAATATCATTGGTAGAAACGGCCAGCATGGAAGTCAAGCGTGACGCTTCCTTGGGGCATGAGCCGCCCGCGCCGAACCGGACTTTCCCCTATTTGGAGTAATCGGCCGGTCGTGCTACGCTCCTCAGCGAGCGATACCCGTCCCGACGTCGTGCCCCGGTGGGGCCGCGCATCTGCAGGGCAATCCGCAGGGCGTTTCGGGCTCATTCTCATCGCTTATCCAAATTAGTCTGCATTCGAACCTGAGCGGCATTTCTCCGCTCGTGGAGCCGTGCGCGCGGAAAACCGGCACGGATGACGTCGCGTCGTGACCGGCGCCGCGACGTCATTTGTGGTTGGTCATCCTCTTGCGCATGCACCTCAGGGACGTGCCGGACGGGGCATCTCCGTGATCGATCGCGATCCGGACGCCCCGAGGATACGTGCGCCCAAATGAAGCTGCGGGTCTCGAATGCGATCGCCCCCACCCCTGGCAGCAGGGATGGGCGGAAGAAGAAATGACGATGAGACCACGATGACCTACACCACCAATATCGGACGTCGGCAGTTCCTCAAGATCCTTGGCTTTGGATCTGTTGCCGTCTCGGCCTCGGCGCTGGGCCTGGGTACTGCCTGGGCGCAGGCGCCTGCCGGCGTGCGCCCCTACAAGCTGCTGCGTGCGAAAGAGACGCGCAACAACTGCACCTATTGCTCGGTCGGGTGCGGCCTGCTGATGTATTCGCTGGGTGACGGCGCCAGGAACGCGAAGCCCCGCATCTTCCACATCGAGGGGGATCCCGATCACCCGGTCAGCCGTGGTTCGCTCTGTCCCAAGGGCGCCGGGCTGCTGGACATCGTCCATTCGAAGAACCGGTTGCAGTATCCGGAATATCGCGCGCCGGGATCAAAGGAGTGGGTGCGCATCAGTTGGGACGATGCGACCAGGCGCATCGCCCGCCTGCTGAAGGACGACCGCGACAAGAACTTCATCGCGCGCAACGACAAGGGCCAGCTGGTCAACCGCTGGCTCAGTTCGGGCATGCTCGCCTCGTCGGCGGCATCTAACGAAACCGGGGTTCTCGACTTCAAGTTTGCCCGATCGCTGGGCATGCTGGCGCTGGACTGCCAGGCGCGCCTGTGCCACGGGCCAACGGTTTCGGCGCTGGGGCCGTCCTTCGGGCGCGGCGCGATGACGAATCACTGGGTGGACATCAAGAACGCCAATGTCGTCATCGTCATGGGCGGCAACCCGGCCGAGGCCCATCCGGTCGGCTTCAAGTGGGTGATCGAGGCCAAGATCAGGAACAAGGCCAAGGTCATCGTCATTGATCCGCGCTTCAACCGCACCGCCTCGGTTGCCGATATCTTCTCGCCGATCCGGGCGGGGTCGGACACGGCATTCCTGATGGGCATGGTCAACTGGCTGCTGCAGCACGACAAGATCCAGCACGACTATGTACGCGCGTACACCAACGCGTCGCTGATCGTACGCGAGGATTTCGGCTTCGACGAAGGGTTGTTCTCGGGCTTCGATCCGCAGAAGCTCGTCTACGACAAATCCTCCTGGAACTATGAGCTGGACGCGGCGGGGAACGCGAAACGCGATCCCTCGATGCGCCATCCGCGCTGCGTGCTGAGCCTGCTGAAGCAGCACGTGTCACGCTACACGCCCGAGAAGGTCGAGGAGATCACCGGCGTCCGCAAGGCCGACTTCCTGCAGATCGCCGAGATCGTCGGCTCGTGCTCGGCGAAGGACAAGACCCTGACCTGGCTTTACGCACTCGGCTGGACGCACCACACCGGTGGCGCGCAGATCATCCGCGGCGCCGCGATGATCCAGCTGCTGCTGGGCAATGTCGGTATGTCCGGCGGCGGCGTCAATGCGCTGCGCGGGCATTCCAATATCCAGGGCTATACCGACCTTGGCCTGCTGTCAGTGCGGCTGCCGGGCTACATGGACCTGCCCGCCGACAGGCAGCAGACCCTGAAGCAATACCTGGCCGATGCCACGCCCAAGGCCGTGCTGCCCGATCAGGTGAACTACTGGAAGAACCTGCCCAAGTTCTTCGTCTCACTGCAGAAGAACCTGTTCGGCAAGCATGCCACTGCGGAAAACAACTGGGCCTTCGACCTGCTGCCGAAATGGGACCGCAGCTACGACATGCTGGCCTATTTCGACCTGATGTACGAGGGCAAGGTCAACGGCTATGTCGTCCAGGGGTTCAACCCGCTGGCGGCGATGCCTGACAAGAACAAGACCTCGGCCGCGCTGTCGAAACTGAAGTTCCTCGTGGTCATCGACCCGCTGGTGACCGAGACCTCCAACTTCTGGCGCAACGAAGGCAAGTTCAACGACGTCAAGACCGAAGAGATCATGACCGAGGTCTTCCGGCTGCCGTCGAGCTGCTTTGCCGAGGAAGACGGGACGGTCGTGAACTCCGGCCGCTGGCTGCAATGGCACTACGCGGGCCAGCAGCCGCCGGGCGAGGCGCGTCATGACCCGGCCATCCTCGGCGGCATCATGATGGAGCTGCGGCGGCTCTACGAGAAGGAAGGCGGCGCCTGCCCGGAACAGGTGCTGCACATGACCTGGGACGAGGCGACCTATCACGATCCGCACAGCCCGCATCCCGAGGAAATGGCCAAGGAAGCCAATGGCTACGCGCTGGCAGACGTGTTCGACGAGACCGGCAAGAAGATCCTGCGCAAGGGCCAGCTGCTGGATTCGTTCGCCCAACTGCGCGACGACGGCACCACCTCAAGCTACTGCTGGATCTTCGCCGGTTCCTGGACCGAGGCGGGCAACCAGATGGCCAGGCGCGACAACACCGACACCGGCCTGGGCAACACGCCGGGCTGGGCCTGGTCGTGGCCCGCGAACCGCCGCATCCTCTACAACCGCGCCTCGATGGACGAGATGGGGAACCCCTGGGACCCCAAGCGCCAGATCCTGCATTGGAACGGCGAGAAATGGGTGGGCGCTGACGTGCCCGACTTTCCGCTCACTGCGGCGCCCGGCACGCCCGTCGGCCCCTTCATCATGCTGCCCGAAGGCGTCGGGCGCCTGTTCTCCGTCGGCGGCATGACCGACGGCCCCTTCCCCGAGCATTACGAGCCGGTTGAAAGCCCGATCGCCAAGAACCCCCTGCACGACAAGGTCACGCACAACCCGACCGCCCGCATCTTCCAGAACGATGCGCAGCGGATGGGCAACCGCACCGAGTTCCCCTATGTCGCCACGACCTATTCCATCACGGAACTGTTCCGCCACTGGACCAAGCACTCGCACCTGAACGCCATGCTCCAGCCCGAGCAATTCGTCGAGATCGGCGAAAAGCTGGCCGCGGACAAGGGCATCGCGCATGGCGACACAGTGAAGATCACGACCAAGCGCGGCCATATCACTGCCAAGGCCGTGGTGACCAAGCGCATGCGCACGCTCCGGGTGGCCGGGCAGGCGGTCGATCAGATCGGCATCCCCTGCCATTGGGGCTTCGAGGGGGCGACCCGCAAGGGCTATCTCGCCAACACGCTTGCGCCCGGTGTCGGCGACGCCAATTCGCAAACGCCGGAATTCAAGGCATTCCTTGTAAACATTGAAAAAGTGGCGGGAGCGCAAACATGAACTCGCAGAACATCATCCGTAGCTCGGCCTCGTCGGAGCTGACACCCGCCCCTCGTATCCGCGACCATCAGATGGAAGTGGCCAAGCTGATCGACGTGTCGATCTGCATCGGCTGCAAGGCGTGCCAGGTCGCCTGCAACGAATGGAACGACCTGCGCGGCGACGTGCAGGAGAATGTCGGCGTCTACGACAATCCGCGCGACCTGTCGCCCAACACCTGGACCCTGATGCGCTTCACCGAGCATGAGGACCAGGCGGGCAAGCTGGAATGGCTGATCCGCAAGGACGGCTGCATGCATTGCGAGGATCCCGGCTGCCTGAAAGCCTGCCCGGCGCCGGGCGCCATCGTCCAGTACGCCAACGGCATCGTCGACTTCCAGTCCGACCTGTGCATCGGCTGCGGCTATTGCGTCGCGGGCTGCCCCTTCGACGTGCCGCGTATTTCCAAGCTGGACAACAAGGCCTACAAGTGCACGCTGTGCTCGGACCGCGTCTCGGTCGGGCAGGAGCCTGCCTGCGTCAAGACCTGCCCGACCGGCGCCATCGCCTTTGGCTCGAAGGCAGAGATGCAATCCCTTGCCGGCGAGCGCGTGGCCGAGTTGAATGAGCGCGGCTATGCCAGGGCCGGCCTGTATGACCCGGCGGGGGTCGGCGGCACCCACGTGATGTATGTGCTGCAACATGCCGACGACCCGAAGCGTTACGCGGGCTTGCCGAAGGACCCGGAGATCAGCTCGGTGGTCTCCGGCTGGAAGGATGGCCTGAAACCCGTAGCCGGCTTCGTCGGCGCGGCGGCGGTCGTGGGCATGGCGGCGCATTTCATGGCGGTCGGCCCCAACATCACCGAATCAGACGAACACGACGCCCCGACTGACGGCGCAGCATAAGCGGAGACCGGAAATGGCGACCAACAACGACAGGATCCTGCGCACGAAATTCGCCGAGCGGCTGTGTCACTGGGCGATCGTGCTCTGCTTCTTCCTTGCAGCGGTTTCGGGAATCTCGTGGTTCTTCCCGACGGTGAGCTGGCTGAGCGGCTTCCTTGGCACGCCGCAGATGGCACGGCTGCTCCACCCGTTCCTGGGCATCGCGGTGTTCGCGGGGCTGTGCTACATGTTCTGGCGCTTTGTCGGCCACAACATGCCCGCGCGCACCGACGCGATCTGGTTCCGCCGCGCCAGGGAAGTGCTGCTGAACCAGCATGGTGGCGAACCGCTGCAGATCGGCAAGTACAACGCCGGCCAGAAGGTGCTGTTCTGGCTCATTATGGCTTCGATCCTGGCCCTGCTGGTCTCCGGCCTGATCATGTGGCGCGCCTATTTCGCCGAGTATTTCCCGATTCCAGTGCTCCGCCTGGCGATCCTGGCCCATTCCGTCGCGGGGATCGGCCTGATCCTGCTGATCGTGGGCCACATCTATCTGGCGATCTGGGTCCGCGGCTCGATCACCGGCATGGTGACGGGCTACGTCTCGCGCGCCTGGGCCAGGCAGCACCATGACCGCTGGTATGGCGAGTTGCAGGCAAAGGAGTCGAAAGCGGCGCAAGCGAAGGGGAACGAGGCATGAACCAGCATCAGGCCACGCCGGGAACACTGCCATCGGACGAGGCCTCCCGGCATTTCACGCCGCTGATCCAGCCAGACCTTGCCGGTCTTTACAGCCGCCGCGCCGCACGCCTGCGCGCGCTGGCCGAAGGGCACGACCTTGCCGATTACCTGCGCCTGGCCGCCCGCGTGGCCGAGGTGCAGGCATCGCTTGTGGCCGAGGCCGATGTGTCCGCCCCGGCAGACGCCAGGGCCATCCCGCAGGAGGGGCATTGGGGCGCCCTGCTTGATCGGTTGATCGAGCGGCTCGCGCACGATGTTCCCGCCCCGGTCGCCCCGCATCTTGCGGCGCTGCGCGCCCTCCCTGCGGATGCGCGCCTTGGCGCCGCCCAGGCGCTGACCGAGGGCCGCTTTGATGCGGTGCCGGCGGCAATCGCGCCCTTCCTCTGGGCTGCGCTCTCGCTGCAATGTGCCAGCGCCGCGCGGGCGGCGCCCGTGCCCGACAGCGGCCCGGCCGAGCACGCATCCTGCCCGGTCTGCGGCACTGCCCCCGTGGCAAGCCTGATCCTGATCGGCGACCGCCAGGGCATGCGCTATCTGCATTGCGCGCTCTGCGAGAGCCAGTGGCACATGGTGCGGGCGAAATGCACCAACTGCGGCGAAGCCTCGGAGCTTGACTACCTCAGCTTCGACACCGCCGAAGCTACGGTGCGCGCCGAAAGCTGCGGGGTGTGCCACGGTTACCTGAAGGTGATCTCACTGGAACGCGACCCGCAGGCCGAGGCCGTGGCCGATGACCTTGCCTCCCTGGCGCTGGACGATGCTGTGACGGCGGAGGGCTATCAACGGACCGGGTTTAATCCCTTTGCGCTGCCGGGATGAGGCGCTGCCCGACCTGTCCTGCTGACGACCAGATTCTTCGCCTATCCGAACGCCCGCACGCCAGTCATCCATTCGTGAAGCACGAATCCGAACAGCACCCAGCCTGCCAGCCCGACGACCGCCACCATCGCATCGCGCGCAGGTGTCCCGGCCGGGTAGCTGGTTCCTGCTTCCCGGTCCCGCCGGCGCGCTGACACGAAGTCCGCCACCGCCCACGCCAGGAACGCGCCAAACAGCACCACTGCCGCGAGTGTTCCGTTGGCAAGAAGGTGCCCCAGGGCCCAGGCCTGCACGCCTGCCAGCATCGGATGGCCAAGCGCAGCCTTGATGCGGTTGCGAGGCACATACGCCGCCGCAATCAGCACAAAGGCCGGGATCGTGAGCAATGCGGCAACGTGCCGCCCCCACACCGGCGCCGTCCAGGCCATCACAGGATCCGCGCTGGCCAGGCCGTAGCCCCAGACAACCAGCGCCAGGCCGGCAATCGAAACCAGGGTGTACAAGCCTTTCCAGCGACGGGGGCCGAGCCTGGCAATCTGCGCGGTGCGCCATGGGTCGGCAACCATGCGTACCGAGTGCGAACCCAGAAAAATGAGCAATCCCAAAACCAGTACCGTCATGCTGCTACCCCTTTCTCTAGCGCCCGTCCCACGCCTAAGCTAGTCACAGGTCCAGCCTTGACCAGGAGGGTTTCCCATGCTTCAGAACAGTGACGTCGCGGCCAGGATTCCTGCGCAAGACCTCGCGCGAGCGAGATCCTTCTACTCGAGCAAGCTCGGTCTTGAGCCAGTTGAGGAACGGCCCGGCGGCCTGCGCTACAAGTGCGGCAACAGCTACTTCGTACTTTTCGAGTCGGCTGGCTCGGCCTCTGGCAATCACACACAAATGGCCTGGGAGGTCGATGACATCCAGGCAACCGTTAGCGAGCTGCGGCAGCTGGGAGTCGTGTTCGAAGAATACGATCTTCCCGGCCTCAAGACCATCAACGGGATCGCCGAGGTCCAGGGGAACTACCCGTCCAAGGGTGGCCTGGGCGAGAAAGGTGCCTGGTTCAGAGACAGCGAGGGCAACCTCCTTGCCATCGGGCAACCGATCAGGTGAGTCGATCGGCCTGATTGAACTGCTCCTTCGGACCGTGCACCGCGCTGCATCACCCTGGCTTGGAAGGCTTGGTGCTCTCACGTGGGCCGCCAACATGCCATGTCATGGCACGCCGCCGCCCGCCCCCGCCTGCGCCGGGGCCGCCCCGTCCTCGCGCAGCCAGACAATAAACTCCGCCCCCTGTCCCACCGCGCTCTCCACGGTAATGCGGCCGCCGTAGCGCTCCACCAGCGCATAGCTGATGGAAAGCCCGAGGCCCGTCCCCATCTGCTTCTTGGTCGTGAAGAACGGATTGAACAGGTTGGGCACGTCTTCTTCCCGGATGCCGTGCCCGGTGTCGCGCACATGCAGCGTCACGCCCTGCCCGTCCCAGTCGCGCGTGCCGAGCGTGAGCGTGCCGCCCTCGGGCATGGCGTGGATGGCATTGGTCAGCAGGTTGACCACCACCTGCTGCAGCTCGCTGCGGCTGATGCGCACCTGCCGCGTGGCCAGGCAGTCCAGCTCGACCCGGATCGACGCGCCCTTCAGCATGTGCTGGACCAGGTCGACGCAGCCAGCCGCCACCTCGCCCGCATCCAGGCGCTCCATATTGCCCGCGTAGGCCTCTGGCCGGACAAACTGCAGCAGCCGGTTGGTCAGCAGGTGGATACGCCGCACCTGCTCGTCGATCAGCCTCAGCTCGTGCCGGACTGGCTCGGCAGCCGGGCCAAGAATCTCGCGCGCCACGTCCAGGTTGCCCTGGATGACCGCGATCGGATTGTTGATCTCATGTGCCACGCCCGCTGTAAGTTGCCCTGCGACGACGAGCTTCTCCGACGTGATCAGCTGCTGCCGGGTGGCACGCAGCTCGGCGTTTGCGTCCTCCAGCTCGCGCGTGCGCTCGGCCACCTTGCGATCGAGCGAGTCCGCCCAGTCCCTGAGCTGGTCATTGCGCTGCCGCAGGGCCGACAGCAGCTGGTCGAACTGGCTGGCGAGCTGGCCGAGCTCGTCTTCGCTGCGCACCGGGCCCACGCGCGCATCGGCGTCGCCCGCCTTCAGCGCCTGCATGGTGCCGACCATCCGCGCCATCGGCGCGAACACGCGCCTGGCCCAGAACAAGGCCAATAACGACCCCGCCACGCCCAGCAGCAGGAACAGGCCCACCAGGACCCCAAAAGCCAGGTTCTTCACCTGGCCGATGGGCCTGGCAAGATAGCCAACATAGAGCATGCCGATCCGCTCGCCGCGGCTGTCCACGATCGGCTCATAGGCGCTCATGTACCAGTCGCTGACCACGAACGCCAGGTCCAGCCATTTCTCGCCGCGCAGCAGCACCTTGTCGCGCACCTCGCGGGAGACCCGCGTTCCCAGGGCGCGCTCGCCATGGAACAGCCGAACGTTGGTGGCAATGCGCGTGTCGTCCAGAAACAGGGTCGCCGTGCCCTCGCTGCCACGAGGCAGCGATTCCGGCTGGTAGACCAGCGCGTTGATCGTGTCGATGAAGCCGAGGTTGTGGTTCAGCAGCGTGCCGCCATGCAGGATCGCCACCAGCGTTCCCGCCTGGTCAAATACCGGTGCGGCTGCGTGCATCACCATGCCGCGGCTTTCCTGGGTCCTGTCGGTCGGCGCTGCGTTGGCGGTGGGGCGTAGCGCCACCTGTGCGCGTCGGGCAAGCTCGCCGGAAACCGCGGCCAGTTGCGTGGCAGACCATACGTCGGTGGCGGCGTCCGTGCGGCCGGCGGCGGCGCTGGCCACCACGCGCCAGGCTGCGTAGTCCGCCCCTGCCGCACCGGCAGGCGCAGCGGCAAGCAGCCGCCCTTGCGGATCGAGCAACTGCAGGAAATCGAGCCCATGCGTGCGCCGCGCGTCAGCCAGGATCCCGGGCATGGCGCCGCCGCGGCGAAGTCCGTCCACCAGCGCATATGACCTCGCCTCCTGCAGGACACGGTCGCCCACGCCGCCCACCATATGCTCGAAATACTCGTGGGCGACCAGCAAGTCGCTGTTGACCTTGTAGGCAAGCAAGGCCTGGAACGCGCGATTGCCCCACAACCCCATGATCAGCAGCAGTGCCAGCAGCGCCACCAGCAGGGGCGCGACCACGATGGATACGAGCTTGGCCCGCAGCGAGGCGCGATAGTGGCGCAGCAGCGCAGCCGGGCTCAAGGACGCAGGCCCCACTGCAGGCATTTGCGGTCCAGCGTGCGGCGCGAGATGCCAAGCCGGCGCGCCGCTTCCACCCGGTTGCCGCCCTCGGCCGCCAGCACCTGCAGGATGTGCCGCCGCTCCACCGACTCCAGCAGCGTGCCGTCGTCGGCCGGCATGGCTGCATCCTCGCGCTCTTCCTCCGGAAGGTTGGCTTGAGCCGGATCGGCCTGGTGCGCGAGCAGCTCGACCGGGTATTCGCCAAGGATCAGCGCCCGCTCCACCAGGTTGCGCAGTTCGCGCGCATTGCCTGGCCAGTCGTAGCCCTTGAGCACCCGGATCAATGAGGGCGACAGCGGCACCGCCGGCAGCCCGAGCTGGGCCGACAGCTGCTCCGAGAAATGCTCGGCCAGCGGCACGATGTCTTCCGGCCGCGTGCGCAACGGCGGGATGGCTACGGACACGACATCGAGCCGGTAGAACAGGTCCTGGCGGAAGCGCCCGGCGGCGACCTCGTTGGCCAGGTTGCGGTTGCAGGCCGCGACGATGCGCACATCCACGGCAATCTCGCGCTCGGTGCCGAGCGGCCGGATGCGCCGGTCCTCGATCACCCGCAACAGCTTGGCCTGCATCGGCAGCGGCAGCTCCGAGATCTCGTCCAGGAACAGCGTGCCGCCGTCGGCATAGAGAAACAGGCCATGGCGCCCGCCGGCCGCGCCGGTGAAGGCCCCCTTGGCGTGGCCGAACAATTCGCTTTCGATGATCTCGGGCGCCATCGCGCCGCAGTTGAGCGGCACGAACTGGCCCTGCCGTCCGCTCAGGCGATGCAGCTCGCGCGCCACCACTTCCTTGCCGGTGCCGGACTCGCCCGTCACCAGTACCGTCGATGGCATCGGTGCCACCCGTGCCACCAGCGCCATGACCTTCTTCATCGCTTCGGACTCGCCGATGAAGTGCTTGTGGATGGTGTACTTGTCCAGCTCGCGGCGCAGCAGGTAGTTCTCGCGCGTGAGCCGGGTCCGGTCGAAGCAGCGCCGGATCGCATTGAGCATCTGGTCGACCCGGAACGGCTTGACGATGAAGTCTGCGGCGCCCGAGCGCAGCGCGGCAATCGCCGTGTCCATGTCGGCGAAGGCCGTCATCAGGATCACGTCGGCGGGGTTGCCGGCCGCGCGCAGTGCCTTGAGCCACTCCATCCCGCTGGCACCGGGCAGCGCCACATCGAGCAGGATCAGGTCGAAATGCCGTTGCTCCAGCAGCGCGGCACCCGCTTCGGCGCTGTCGGCCGTCACCACGCTGCCCACCTTGCCTTCGAGCGCGCGCGACAGGAACGAACGCATGCCGGCCTCGTCGTCCACCACCAGGATCGTGCGACGCTGCCAGTTGTCGGCATCGGGCGGGTTGCTTTGTCTTTCGCTCATCACTTTAGTTGTTGCGGGGCAAGGGAAGAGTCTAGCGACAGTCGGCCACCCGGCTGTATTGGGAATTAAACCGAGCCGGCCGCCGCACATGGACATTTTGGCGCGGGCAAGGGGCCTCCGTCCGGACATTTTGTCCAAGGCTGCGCCCCGGCGCGCGGGGCCGCGCGACGCAATCCATTGACGACAAAGGGATTGCGCCTTGGGCATGGCTTTTGCTGAACCACGCACTCCAGCCCGTCGCATCACGCGCAAAAAAGAGGCTGCCACTTCCAGGTAGGAGACACCTTCATGTCATACCCCGCGCAAGCGCAAACGCCCTCGCAGAAGTCCCAGCACGCGTCGCCGTCCCGGCCAGCATCACGCCCGTCGGCCTTCTCCAAGGAGGCCATCATCGCCCGCCCCGGCTTCAACCGCTGGATGGTACCGCCGGCCGCGCTGGCGGTGCACCTGTGCATTGGCCAGGCCTATGCGTTCTCGGTCTTCAACGAGCCGCTGACGCGGATCCTCGGCGTCACGCAGTCCGCGCCAGGCGACTGGCAACTGACCACGCTGGGCTGGGTGTTCTCGCTGGCGATCTTCTTCCTCGGCATCTCTGCCGCCTTTGCCGGCAAGTGGCTGGAGAAGGTCGGGCCGCGGCGCACCATGTTCACGGCCGCGTGCTGCTTCGGCGGCGGCTTCCTGGTTTCGGCGCTGGGCATCTGGCTGCACCAGATCTGGCTGCTGTACCTGGGCTACGGCGTGCTGGGCGGGATCGGGCTGGGGCTGGGCTACGTGTCGCCGGTGTCCACGCTGATCCGCTGGTTTCCCGACCGCCGCGGCATGGCCACCGGCATGGCGATCATGGGCTTCGGCGGCGGCGCGATGATCGGCGCGCCGCTGTCGGTCGCGCTGATGAACTACTTCAAGAGCGCGACCAGCGCGGGCGTGGCTCAGACCTTCCTGGTGATGGGCGTGATCTACTTCATCTCGATGTCGATCGGGGCGCTGGCCATCCGCATCCCGGCCCCGGGCTGGGCGCCCCCGGGCTACGTACCCACCACCAAGGCCCGCAAGATGGTCACGCACGCCAACGTGCACATCGACCAGGCGCTGAAGACGCCGCAATTCTACCTGCTGTGGGTGATCCTGTTCCTGAACATCACCGCCGGCATCGGCGTGCTGGGCCAGGCTGCGGTGATGATCCAGGAAACCTTCAAGGGCAGCATCACTGCGGCAGCCGCCGCCGGCTTCGTCGGCCTGCTCAGCATCGGCAACATGACGGGGCGCTTCCTGTGGAGCTCCGCCAGCGACTACTTCGGCCGCAAGATCACCTATGCCATCTTCTTCGCCTTCGGCGCCGCGTTGTACATGGCGGTGCCGGCCGTCGGCTCGTCCGGCAACGTGGCCCTGTTCGTGGTCTGCTACTTCCTGATCCTGACCATGTATGGCGGCGGCTTCAGCACCATTCCCGCCTACCTGGCGGACATGTTCGGCACGGCCTACGTCGGCGGCATCCATGGCCGCCTGCTGACCGCCTGGGCCGCCGCCGGCATTGCCGGCCCGGCGCTGGTCAACTACATCCGCGAGCACAAGCTGGCCATGGGTGTGCCCAGGTCAGAGGTCTATGTCGACACCCTGCACATCATGGCCGGCCTGCTGGTGGCGGGGTTCGTCTGCAACCTGCTGATCCGGCCGGTGCATGAGCGCCACCACCTGCGCGAAGCCACCAGCGCAGCCTGAGCGCCACCCCGGCTTCCGATACCAATACACAGGAGACACCACCGTGCAAGACGACCGTACTTTCGGCAAGACGCTGCTGCTGCTCGCGTTCTGGGCATACGTGCTGATCCCGCTGGGCGCGGGGATCTGGTCGACCCTCGGCAAGGCCATGAAGCTGTTCAGCTGAGCGCTCGCGCCGGCCGTCCGCTGCGTCCTGATCCATCTTCGCAGCGCACACCCGAGAGCCTCCTGACTGGTGCCGCGGGATCCTGTCGCATGACTGTGATCCCGCGCAATCGCGTCATCTGTACCGGTGGCGCGAAGTGCCTGGCAAGCGCTGCTTCCGGCCTGAAGAACTGAGCTTGAACGGTTCCGCAAGAACTGTATCCCTAGCGGGCAGGCTGTAGTCCTTACGCTTGTCCATGGTGTCCTGTCCCGCAATTGACCCGATATGAAATCGCCCAGTTGCCCGCCATGCGTCGTTGCGGGACCGGACACAGTCTCGCGCGACACGCCGTCGTGCCGGCGGCCACCCCACGGAGAGCACATCGATGTACGGACTCACAGCCCTGGAACTCGCTCGAATCCAGTTCGGATTCACGGTTTCCTTCCACATATTATTTCCCGCCATCACGATCGGGCTGGCATGTTTCCTGGCGTTCCTGGAAGCACGCTGGCTCTACACCAAGGACACGGTGTACAGGACCCTGTACCAGTTCTGGATCAAGATCTTCGCGTTGAACTTCGGCATGGGGGTCGTTTCCGGCCTGGTCATGGCCTATGAGTTCGGCACCAACTGGTCCGGCTTCTCGCAGTTTGCGGGGAGCGTCACCGGACCGCTGCTGACCTACGAGGTGCTGACCGCCTTCTTCCTGGAAGCGGGCTTCCTGGGCGTGATGCTGTTCGGCTGGAACCGGGTCGGGCCAGGGCTGCACTTCTTCTCGACGGTGATGGTGGCGCTCGGCACCATGATTTCCTCCACCTGGATCCTGGCATCGAACAGCTGGATGCATACGCCGGCCGGCTACGTCATCGTTGCCGGCAAGGTGGTGCCGACCGACTGGCTCGAGGTAATCTTCAACCCGTCGTTCCCCTACCGCCTGGCGCACATGGTGATCGCCGCGCTGCTGTCGACGGCACTGTTCGTGGCGGCATCCTCGGCCTGGCAGCTGCTGCATGACCGCGCCGTGCCCGCCGCCCGCAAGATGCTGTCGATGGCGCTGTGGATGGTGCTGATCGCGGCGCCGATCCAGGCGGTGGTGGGCGACGCCCACGGCCTGAACACGCTGGAGCACCAGCCCGCCAAGATCGCTGCGATGGAGGGGCACTGGAACACCGCGGCCAAGGATGACAAGGGCGGCTTCCCGCTGATCGTCTTCGGCATCCCCGACATGGAACGCGAGGAAACCCGCTACGCCATCGAGATTCCGCGCCTGGGCAGCCTGATCCTCACGCACAGCCTTGACGGCCAGATCCGTGGCCTGAAGGACTTCCCCAGGGAAGACCGCCCCAATGCCACAGTGCTGTTCTTCACCTTCCGCATCATGGTTGGCCTGGGGGTGGCGATGATCCTGTTCGGCCTGCTGGGCTGGGTGCTGCGCCGCAACGGCGCGCTGTACCGGTCCAAGGCCTTCCTGCGCCTCGCGGTGGTGATGGGCCCCGCCGGCCTGGTCGCGCTGCTGGCCGGCTGGATGACCACCGAGATCGGCCGCCAGCCGTGGGTGGTCTATGGACTGCTGCGTACCCATGATGCCGTTTCCGCGCATGCGGCCGGCCCGGTGGCGCTGTCGCTGGCACTGTTCGTGGTGATCTACTTCGTCTGCTTCGGCGTGGGCATCCGCTACATGCTCAAGCTGGCCAGCGCCGGCCCCGCCCCCGACGCGCACCCGCACGAAGAGCCGTCCTACGGCCCCGGCAGCGTCGTCCCCGCCGCCATCGCCGCGGCTTCCACACCCAACCCGATGGCCCCGCACGGCCAGCGCGAATCCTGAACAGGTGATCAACATGGGTATCAACCTTCCCGTTATCTGGGCCGCCCTGATCTTCTTCGGTGTGATGATGTACGTCATCATGGACGGATTCGATCTTGGCATCGGCATTCTCTTTCCCTTCGTCGGCGACCGTCATGACCGCGACGTCATGATGAACACGGTGGCCCCGGTCTGGGACGGCAACGAAACCTGGCTGGTGCTGGGCGGCGCGGCGCTGCTGGGCGCCTTCCCGCTGGCCTACTCGGTGCTGCTCAGCGCCTTCTACCTGCCGCTGATGTTCATGCTGATGGGGCTGATCTTCCGCGGCGTGGCCTTTGAATTCCGCTTCAAGGCCAGCGACCGCAGCCGCCCTTACTGGGATGCCGCGTTCACGTGGGGATCGGTGCTCGCCGCCTTCTTCCAGGGCGTGACACTGGGCGCCTATATCGACGGCATCGCCATGGAAGGCGCCACCTTCACCGGCGGCGCGCTCGACTGGCTGGCGCCGTTCCCGGTCTTCTGCGGCGTGGGCGTGGTGATCACCTATGCCTTCCTCGGGGTCACCTGGCTCATCATGAAGACCGAGGGCCGCCTGCAATGGACCATGCTGCGCGTGACCAACGTGCTGACCGGCGTGATGCTGGCAATGGTCGCCGCGGTGAGCGTGTGGACGCCGCTGACCCATCCGGAGATCGCGCAACGCTGGTTCGCGCTGCCCAACCTGTTCTTCTTCCTGCCGGTGCCGCTGCTGGTGCTGTTCTCGGCCTTCGGCATCTACCGGTCCCTGCGCAAGCACCCGAACGTGTCGCCGTTCCTGTACGCGCTGCTGATGATCTTCATGGGCTATACCGGGCTTGCCATCAGCATCTGGCCCAATATCATCCCGCCGTCTATCTCGATCTTCGATGCGTCGTCGCCCCCGCAAAGCCAGGGCTTCGCGCTGGTCGGCACCCTGTTCATCGTGCCGATCATCCTGGCCTACACCTCCTGGTCCTATTACGTGTTCCGCGGCAAGGTCAAGCGCGGGGAGGGGTACCACTGATGGCCAGGATCCCGCAATCGCGGCTGGCGGCCCGCCTGGGCTGGCTGCTGGCGCTGTGGCTGGCGGGGGTCGGCACCGTCTTCGTCTGCGCCAGCCTGATGAAGCTGCTGATGCGGGCAGCCGGGCTTGCCAACTGAAGCCATGCCGTCCTCTGGCCCGCTCTCCCGTCCCGCGCTGCCCGCGCGCACCGCCGGCGTGTTCGACACGCTCGCGGCAGCCTGGGCGGGACGCCCCGACCTTGCACCCTGGCTGCATTCGCTGAAGGTGTTCGGCGCGGCAATGCTGGCGCTCTACGTGGCGCTGGCGCTCGGGCTGCCGCGGCCCTACTGGGCCATGGCCACCGTCTACCTGGTGTCCAGCCCGCTGGCCGGCGCCACCTATGCCAAGGGCACCTACCGCGTCTTCGGCACGCTGCTGGGCGCGGTGTGCGCGGTGGCGCTGGTGCCCTGGCTGGTCGACGAGCCGGTGCTGCTGATGGCCGCGATCGCGTGCTGGACCGGCACCCTGCTCTACCTGTCCTTGCTGGAGCCGGCGCCGCGCAACTACATCTGCCTGCTGGCCGCCTATACGCTGCCGATCGTGGCGCTGCCGACGGTCACCAACCCGGCCACGGTCTTCGACGTGGCCCTCACCCGCATCGAGGAAATCGTCATCGGCATCGTCTGCGCCAGCGTGGTCAGCGCGGTGGTGTTTCCCTCGCGCACCACGCCGGCGCTGGCCGCGCGCGCGTCGGCGTGGCTGGACCACGCCTCGCGCTGGATCACCGACGTGCTGGCCGCCGGCGCCAGCGCGGGCCAGCGCCATGACAGCTTCAGCCTGCTGGCCGCCGATATCCTGGCAATGGAAACCCAGCTGGCGCAGCTGACCTATGAAGCCGACGGCGCCCTGACCCTGCGGCGCGCACGTGCCCTGCACCAGCGCATGACGGCCCTGCTGCCGCTGGTGCTGGCGCTGGCCGATGCCGCCGGCGCCTTGCACCGGCATCCGGCGGGCATGCCTGACACCGTCGCGCAGCGCATGCGCGCCACGCTGGCCTGGATCGCCGGCGACGCCTGCGCGTCCCGGCCGCCGCCTTCCTGGTACCCGGCAGGCACCACGCCCGCCGCACCCGCGGACTGGCATGCACGGCTGGTCGCGGCGACCTGCACCTACCTGGACGAACTGGGCGACCTCTGGCAAGACTGCCGCCTGCTGCAGGCCAGCCTGCGCCAGGGCGGGAGCGAGCCCACCGCGCTGCGCTACCGCGTGGAACCCGCCGGGCAGGCGCGGCACCATGACCACGCGCAACTGTTGTTCCGCGGCGCCACCGCCGGCTCGGCCACCTTCGTCGCGGGCCTGCTGTGGATGGTGTCGGGGTGGGTCGATGGCGCCGTCCCGGTCGGCCTGGCCGCGCTTGCCAGCTGCTTTATCGCCACCACCGCGGAGCCGCGGCTGATGGCCGGCCGGGTGATCGCGTGGAGCATCGGCTGTGCGTTGCTGTCCTGGTACTACCAGTTCGTGGTGCTGCAGCTGGCCCATGACTTTGGCTCGCTGGCCGCCCTGCTGTGCGGCCCCTACCTGGTCATCGGCGCCATGACCACGCAGCCGCGCAATGCGCTGTTCGGCGTGTTGCTGGCGGTCACGGCGGCATCGTTCCCGGGCCCGCAGCACCTGACCGCGGCAAGTTTCGCCGGCATTTTCAACAGCAGCCTGGCAAGCCTGGCGGCGCTGGTGTTCGCGGCCTTGTGGGCGGTCCTGATGCAGCCCTTCGGCCAGCAGCTGGTGGCCTACCGGCTGGCCCGGGCCAACTGGAACGAGATCGCGCTGGCGGCGCACCCGCGCGCGCCGGTCAACAGCGCGCGGCTGCGCGGCCGCATGCTGGACCGGCTGCTGCGCCAGTGGCCGCCATTGACCCGCCGCAACAATGCCAGCGG